>SXSK01000341.1 GCA_005793375.1 Verrucomicrobiales bacterium
GCTCCTCACCAACAGGTCCGAAACATGCGCGCAGATCCCTGTCCCGCTCTTCAGCCGAAGGTCGCCACGAACTGTTCAAGATTTACTACACCCCAATGCGGACTCCTTGAAACCCATTGGGGTGGTAACACCGTTCGGTGGGAGCACCCCCAAACTTAATCCTCTACGGTGGTTCGCTGATCACCGCCTTTCACGCTTCGGCCACAGGAGGGCGCTCGCGATTCTGTTGATTCAACTCGTCCAAGAACCGACATTCGGCCTCTAAATCCACATCCACATCCGCACGCAATCGCTCGAGCATCGCGGTCTTGGCCGAAGCCTCAAACAGCCCTGGTCCGTACAGCGCTCCTATGAAGGCGCCGACCATTTGTGCATAGGAGTCGGTGTCCCAACCCCATTCCAAACTCAACTGCCATGCCGCAATCGGGTCATATTCAGCCAGAGCCAAGCACCCCAAAGTGACAACAAAAGGAACCTGTGCTTCCCATTTGGAGTTCAGACGGAACTGCTCATCAAACACCGCGAACAATCGCGCCGGTTGACGTGCTGAATCCCGAGCCGCATTCAAGGCTAGCTCCATCCAGCGATGTACCGCACGGGTCGACCAGCGAATCTTGCCATATCCATAGGGATCCGTGTTTCGGATGGACTTCAACACCGTCTCCCAGGCTTCTCGGGGTGACTTGGGATCCATAGGCGTTGCCAACGCGGTCGCCAGCCCAGCCACTAGCGCCGCATTCATATCACGACCAAAACCGTTGTCGAAATAGGCCAGTTGATACGCTGCCCGGTACGCCCGCTCCGGCTGGCCCACATACAAAGCCGCCACCGGAGGCAGGGTCATCTGCCCGCAACACGTGGGTATCCCATTCCACATCCGCTCGGGTGGACGAGCCCACGGTTCGTCACGCACTCCCAATACCCAGCGAGCTGAAAACTGCCATTCTTCGAGCCAATCCGCAGCCAACTCACGGTACTTCGGACGCGACCGCATCGCTGGACACTCGGGCCATTCCAAATAAGCCTTGGCCAAATCCCGGACCGACATCGGTAATCGTTTGGTTTCAGCAGCGCGATGCAGCGCCGCCAGCAGCACCAACTTGTGCCGCGAGTCATCCGTGATCGTTCCCCGCTCAGAGAAATCATTCCACTGGCCGTACGATTCCGGCTTGGGCCGCAGTTCCTTGTAAGAACGCCAAACCAGCCGCTTGGCTGCCGCTTCACGCGCCGGCGCATCCAGAACCTCGCCATCCTTCCAAACCTTCGGCGGATTCTCCAATTTCTGGATCGCCTCCCGCGCCTGAAACTCAATCGGCCCCCCCAAGGCATCCCCTAAGAATGTCCCAAGCATCATTCCTCGAATTCGTTCAAGCGAGGTTGGCTTGGCGGCGTCTGCCGCCCAACCTCGAACCATACCTGACGCCCCTGCGACAACGGGCAGAGCAGCGCCCAAGAAACGGCGGCGTGTCATGGGATTCATGATTGGGTGATTCTATTCTAAAGGGATTGCTGAAGCACTAGATTGCGTGCTCGCTCTAATAAAAGCGCCTTGGAAACCACGGATCGGTCCAATGGCAACTGCGCATAGCCAATCAAACGACGGAGAATCTCGACGCCTGCCATTTGCCACGCCACCGCCATGTCAAAGCCTGGGGGATACACATATCGATCCAGCCAACGGCGCATCGTCGCTTCCGACTGATCCGCCAGGATCAGATGCGCCAGCCAGACCCCAACATCAAATTCCGGATGCCCGAAAAAGGCGAACTCCGGATCAATCACACGAAGCCCTCCAGAAGTCCTCACCAAGCTGCCTGGAAACGGGTCTCCATGGAGGAGACAGGGTCCATCCACCAAGTACACTTCGTCCCCCAACCTCCGGACTTCCGAGACCAATCGCGCATCGGTCTTAAAAGGAAGTGCCACCGCCCCCAAACCCGATTGTAGCCGATCCAGATCCAGCCCATTGGCGTCTCGAAACGGGATATCAAAGATATGCGCGTGATTAAGCGCCCGCATTTCGCGGTTCACCAGTTCCGGCCGCCCACACTCCGTGGCATAGGCCCCGTGCAGCGCGGAAAAATACTCCGCCAACGCGTCTACCTCCAAATCCTCAAGCTGCCCGCCGCGGTACAAACCGGTGTAATCGCCGTCCAGGCCCAGATCTTCCAGCACCAGCACCCGCGCTCGCCGGTCGCCATTCAGCAACTGAGGCATTCGCGAGGCGACCGCCGGAAACGGTTGAACCAAGGTGTAAAAATCCAATTCGCGACACGCCCGATCCCATGGCGCATCAAACTGGGGATACTTCTCCACCCAAGGACGGGATTGTTTGACAATCACCGAACGCGCGGACGTCAATACTCGGGCCACACAGTTCATGTTGCCATCACCCGCTTTGGAACATGTGAGAACCAGTTCACCGGATCTCAAGAATCCAATGCGCTGCAGGTATCGTGCGACACCCTCGCAATCGTCCACGCGCAAGTGGAAGATCCCTTCGGGCAGACTTCGATGATGGACGTCACTCATGCTGGCAGTGTCGAACCGCGCTGTCGCCTCCTCAATTTCCCATCGCCGTGTCCATGGCATTCAACAACAATCCGTAGTCGTCGAACGCCGAGAATTGTGGAAACTCGCGGCGGATGTTCTCAGGCGCATGAAACAGAAAGCCATGATCCGCCTGTTTCAGCATCGTGGTGTCATTGTAGGAATCGCCAGCCGCTAACACTTGGTAATGCAGCAGCTGTAATGCGCGCACCGATTGACGCTTTTGATCGGTCATCCGCAGACGATAACCAGTAATCCGATCGTTCTCCACGATCAACCGATGGCAAAACACCGTCGGCCAACCCAATTGCCGGATTAGTGGCTGCGCAAATTGTTCGAACGTGTCGCTCAGCACGATCACTTGACCCCGCAATCGCAGCGCTTGAATGAATTCGACGGCACCCGGAAGCGGGGTCAAGGTGCCAATAACCTCCTGAATCTTGGACAACCGGATGCCATGCCGATCGAGAATCTCGATACGGTAGCGCATCAGTTTGTCATAATCCGGTTCATCCCGAGTCGTCCGACGCAACTCCGGTATCCCGGTCTTCTCAGCGACGGCAATCCAGATCTCAGGCGTCAACACACCTTCCATGTCCAGGGTGACAATGCTCTGCTTCACAGACCGGAGAAGACCAGACCGGGAACCCAGGTGGCAAGCAGACGCGACTGGAAAAGCAGAAAGAAGCAACAGATTCCGAAACGGAGCCCGTTTCGTTCTTTTCGGCCAATCCCAGGTACGAATAGGACAACTCGCCCAGCCCTGTTTGGCATGACCGACCCACCTCGCGTGTGTCCGCTGATGAGGCACCTGGATGGAATCCAGCTGCGCCAAGACCACATGAAGGTCCAAGAGTGAGCACATGACACACCTTCTTCATCCAAAAGCCGTTGCACAGGATCCAGGGTGACCACCTCGCGCCAACTCGGGGTTCGCATTTTCAGTGAGAACAAATTGTTTACTCCTGGGAAAAGCATGCGCTAGGTTCACACCGCCAATAGGTGCCGACGTGGCGGAATTGGCAGACGCGCTAGACTCAAAATCTTGTACTCTTACGAGTGTGTGGGTTCGACCCCCTCCGTCGGCACCAACTCTATCAAGGACTTAGGACGAATTCATCGACGTGTTGTTACAGTGTTGTTACACTAAAACGCATGAAATCGGGTCTTCGCTCAAATTCGCTCTCACCGGAATCACGGGCTGTTCGCCTGCCAAAGACTTGGCCGCACGTCATTCGCAACGGCGATGTCGCGGTCAAGATCTACAAGAGCAAAGGCCATATTCGCGGTAAAAATTTCCCCACGTTTCTGTTGAGTTACTACGCGAGCGGAAAGCGTCAGCTTCGCCGCTTCATGGACTTCGCCAAAGCCAGCGATGCCGCGACCCTCATCGCACAGCAGAAAGCCGAGGGAGCACTGGGCGCGGCGGGATTGAGCGCCGCGGATCGAGTATCACTCGAACAAGCACTTGTGTTGTTGGCCAAGAATGAAGGTATCGGCAATACCAGCGTCCCCCGACTGGTGGAGATCGTGCGCGACTATGCCACTGCACAGGCGGACCTGCCGGCGGGAGTTACCCTCGCCGAAGCCGCGCAGTTCTACAAACAGAAGCATCCAGCCAACATGCCGCGCAAGTCCGTGGCCGAGGTCGTCACGGAATTTATCGCCGACCGGAGGAGTGCTGGTTGCTCGGCAATCCATGTGAACGACCTCGAAATTCGGCTCGGTCAGTTCTCCAAGGCATTTGAGTTGCCCATCATCGCCGTCAGCGCGCCGTTGGTTCAGCAATGGATTTACGGATTGAAGAACCAAAAGACGAAGAAAGATACTGCCGCGCGCACGAAGGAAAACATGCTCCGACAGATCGTCAGCCTTTTCAATTTCGCCCGCCGGCGGAAGTACGTAACTGCCGAACTCACGCTCGAACTCTCGGAACTTTCCACACCAAGGAAACATCATGCGCCTATCGGCATCTACACACCGGACGAAATGCGCGCAATCCTCGCGGCAGCGGATGCGGCCATTGCTCCGCCAATGGCTATCGCTGCGTTTGCGGGGCTACGACTAGCCGAAGTTTCTAGGCTGGACTGGCGCGAAGTGCGGTTGTCGGAAAGAATCATTGTCGTGGGGGCAGAAAATGCCAAGACCGCTGCTCGCCGGTTGGTACCCATCAGTGATAACCTCGCCGCTTGGCTCGCACCCCATGCCAAACGGTTCGGCTCGATGAACCCCTGCGATGAACGGGTGGGAAATGTCGGCAACGCTTTGGGCAATCGTTTTGAGCGCGCGGCAGCACGTGCCAAGGTAGCCTGGAAGCGCAACGGTTTCCGCCACTCGTACATTTCCTATCGTGTAGCTACGCTCAAAGACGTGCCTGCTGTGGCTCTGGAATGTGGAAATTCGCCTCAGATTATCTTCTCCAATTATCGAGCGCTGGCAAGCGACCCCGAGGCTAAGGCATGGTTCTCAATCCTGCCGCCGATACAGGTCACTAACATCGTCTCTTTGCAAAACGCCGCCAACGCATGACGCCGGCGCTCTTTACCCGTCAACGCCAAAGAATTCCCAATTTATCCGGGATAACTCTCCTCTTGGTGAGAACGAGGTTTTCGCGTACGTGAAATAGTTCCGGTTCAGACGCGGATTATCCGTGCCATGACCCAGTTCGCCGGACCCAGCTCTGGTCAGTCAGTCTCTTCGATCACCGCGGCGCTCGGGAACTATCCATGTCTAAGAACTTTCTGGGTCCACGCCCATTCCGCAGTCGCATAGTGCCCACACGAAGTCCTCCTCGTGTTGATAAACGGCGACGCCTTTCCCCAAGTTCTACAGCGGGCAAGCCGTAGATACTTTGCGGCTGACATAGCCTCGCGCTTACTTGAAGGGGGCCGTCAGACCACTGCCCTATCCCAGGCCGATGAGACCCAGAAAGCGGCGGAGAGCGAGTTGAGCACGATCGAAAGCATCGCGTTCGCGTAGAGTTTCACTAAACGAGTGGCACGCGCGATTCCCGAGACACATCCGGCGGTAACCTTCGCCAACGCGCTAGCCGAGCAACTCAGTCCAGCTGCCCGCGTCACCGCAGCGCCAACCCAGTGTCCCGCCCTGGATCCAATCGGCGATAGGTAGACAAACTGAATGGCCCATGCTAGTTATGGTTTTGGCTGAAGCACTCGCACGGGAAACTATCACCGGCCGTGATGAGCGAACAGGGTCTGAAATGCCGGCGGAGCGTGAGGAACGCCCTGGTGGGGTGCCCAGCCAACTCCGCGACCGTCTCGGTCCCGAGGAACTTGCAAGCGCCTCCGCCGATCCGGCGTTGGGGGAAAGCAACTGACAATGGGATACATCATTGCTCGGCAAATCCATGACGAGGTGATCCAGACACGATTGCCCACCATGAGTCTAACAGGGAACTGAATCGTCGAAGCATCGTATTACTCGCAACCGTCTAAAGTCGCTCGGCTATTGAATTTCAGCCGGGGGACGATTGATGAATTCTCGCTCCGTTTGCTTCCCCACTACACACGATTGCGAAGCCTCTGAATCTTGGCACACTAACGGTAGTGCGAAGTTGATTCGAGTCTGAATGAATAAACTCACAATAACCAAATGGACTGGTGACACGCGGCAGATTCGATTCGTCGGATACAACCGAGACCACACGGCCTGCCTTGTCCTCGATGAACAAAACACGCGTAGGGTGATTACGTTGCGCCTACCTAAGTTGTTCAATATACGCTTCTGCAAGAACCCAATTGGCAGGCACGGCTCTTCTCCCATAGAAATCAAGCGTGCAGCATTGCATCTCCCCGCATGTTTTGCGTCGAAAGATGAGAAAGAAGCTTTTGACGATCGGCAATCGGGAGAAGTGCTGACCGCAAAGAAGTTTAAGCATTTTTTGTGGAAGGCGGTGACGAATCACAAATGCTGGCTTGGGCCGGAGAACGATGGTAAACTGGCGGAACTGTTGGACGAGGAATTGGAACGCCAGCGCCGCCTCTACGCAATTCGGGAAAAGGAAACCGCCGACCAAATAGCCGCATTGCCGCCCGGCGACACGAAGGGAGCCCAAGCACTTCACAACGAGTTGCGAGAGGAGTTCAGTACCGTTACAAGTGGCGAAAAGGGCGCGTTAAAATTCATCAGTAAAATTGACATGCCGCTCGACAGGGTTCACCACGGTTGGGCAGGGCTACGCGAGAAATTGCTTGGACGGGAATGGGCGAATCATTTCGGCCTGAATCTCCAGACCATTCCTACCGAAGCGGCGGCATTCCACAAATGGCTAGAAGAACACGCTCACAATAGGCGCCAGGGAACGATGGACCAAAAGACCCGGATTGTCGAAATTGGAAACGGCTTGAAGCTCGACCCCTGGCAATGGGAAGTGCTCGAAGCCTACATTCTTTACGAAATCCGGTTCTCTGACGGCACACGCTGCTGGCTGACCGACATCGAGGAACGCGCCGTCACTGACACGCTGGAGTTTGATGATTTTTGCAAGTTGGAAGCTTTACCTTCGCAGTCCACGG
This sequence comes from Verrucomicrobiales bacterium, assembly GCA_005793375.1. Taxonomy (GTDB): domain Bacteria; phylum Verrucomicrobiota; class Verrucomicrobiia; order Limisphaerales; family UBA9464; genus SXSK01. The sequence continues at coordinate 7,086 of SXSK01000341.1, forward strand.
CTAACCCAAAACACCTAGAAATGTTGGCCGAAGCGCATCAGATGCTCTCAGGTGGGATCCTGATCACCAACTGCGAACTCGTCGACAAGATGACACCTCAAGACAAATTGTTGTTCAACTGGCTTGTCAAAAGTAACCCGGAATCGCCCGGCTGGGCGATGTCCTACCGTGAGATCGCTAAAAGGTTGAGTATTAGCCACACCGAAGTCCAAAGACGCCGTCAAGAACTCCAAAAGATACACGGGGTAGAAATCACTCGCTTCATCGCCAAGGCACGTACGAAGAACGATAAGCGCATGAATCCTGATCAGTGCGATTCAGGCCGAAAACGGACAACGGTCAATTATGAGCCAGATGCCGAACCAGACTAGGTTACGCCGTCTGTAACGCGCCCGCCGCGCGCGCGCGCGCTTCGCCTTGAAAGGCGGGGGTTGCATGGAGCAACCCCCGCCTTCGTGTTTGTAACGCTCATGTTACATCGAGCCCTAGGGTGTCAGCAGACACACGCTGCATCACGCGGCGAAGAACCAGTGAAGCGCAATGAAAGTTCAACCTGTTCAGCAGGCCGCAACCGGCGCGGCCATCGAAACGCCGCCCGGATTCATCACCAAGCAAGTGTTCTCGGAGCGAATGGCTTGGAGCCTTCGCACGACCGACAATTTGCTCAGGCAAAGGAAAATTCCCTTTTGCAAGGTCGGGAAGATTTGCCGCATCCCGTGGCCGGAGGCACGCGACCATGTGCTTCGGAACTACCGTATCAACGCGACTGGCAACTGAGGAGAAATGATCATGGAGACACCATTCGATCACCACAACACACCGCTGCCCCAGGAGTATTTCGAGCAAAAGTACAGCACTTCGCGGACTACAATCTGGAGGTATCGGCGCGCGGGCCTGCCCGCAATCGTTGTCGGCAGCAAGGTGTTCATAAGGGAGAAAGCCTTCTGCGAGTTCTTAGAAAAGATGAACGGCCTGACAGTTAGCGCCTCGTCGAACAAGGAGAAAGCCAAGTGAAGTCTATCGCTCTCAGAAAGCACTTGCTGGCACGCCGCTTCTGGTGGCCGCTTCGCCGCTGTTGGTCAAGGCTCACGCTCCCTCTGTGGAACGTGCCGTTTCCACTTGTGCCCTATGTGCCGCGTGGAGCCAAACCGGAGACCCAGCCGATATATGTGCCTCTGGGAATGCTACTCTCCTTCCGCGTTCAGCGTTGGCTCGCACAGCAAGCCTCGATGCAACGAAACATTCACCTGTTCCATCCAAGCTCCCTCGCATACGACATTGCCGCCTTCGGCGCTGCCCTGCTCGCGCCACTCGCCCGTCAACATCGCCGCTTCTGCGAGCGTATGATCCGGGAAACCGACCCTCGCCTCCGGCAAGACTCATCACGCAACTGATTTTCCAACTATGAAACCTCACCAAGATATTTCCCCACTAAAGCAAAAGCTGCCTTTGCCCGATTTGCTCCACGCGCTCGGGCAAGGCCAGCACGCGCGTCGCTGTTGTTCCAGCCCGTTTCGCAAGGACACCCACGCAAGTTGGGGCATCTACCAGCGCAATGGACGCTGGCATTTCAAGGATTTGGCCACCGGCGATGGCGGCGATGAAATCACCTTCCTCGCTCGCTGGCTCGGTTTCGATGAAAAGGGCGACTTCCAGCGCATCTTGGAATACTACGCCCAACTCGCCGGAACAACGCCGCTGTCAACCGGCCCGCGTATCGTCTCCGTGATGGACGTGGCAGACGACGTGTTGAATCTGCATCGTTTCGCCAAGGCCGACGCCCACGATGCGCCGGACATTTCAGGTTTCAAACCGTCCTGGCGTCCCAATCAATTGGAACGGCTCGCCTCGTTGCGCGGCCTAACCATCGAGGGATTAAACCTAGCCACGCGAACCGGTGTGCTGCTGTTCAACGATCACTGGCACGGGCACGAAGTCTGGGCCGTTGCGGATACGACGCACCGCGTCATTGAACTCCGGCGTCTCGACGGCCTGCCATTTCCGGCAATCGGCACGTTGCACGAGCGCAAGAGTCATGCGCTGCGGCACTCCCAGAAAAGCTGGCCGCTCAACATCCAGGAAGCCGAGAAACTCCGCTGCATCGCCCTCGTCGAAGGCGGGCCGGACCTTCTCGCCTGCTTCGATCTTGTCCTGCACGACCAGGCGCTCTGGCGAGTGGCGCCCGTGTGCATGTTGGGTGCGTCATCAGCCATTGCTCAGGAGGCGCTGCAATTCTTCTCAGGCAAAACCGTCCGCATCTATCCCCATCAGGACAAGGCCGGGCTGGAAGCAGCACGCCGGTGGCAAAAGCAGCTTCGCGCTGCGGATGCCGACCGGGTGGACATCTACAACTTCGGCGGCCTCGTGCGCGCCGACGGTCAACCCGTCAGCGACTTGAATGACTTCCTGCTTATCGGCACTGCTGACTTCACGGCCAGCACTGACCTGCAAACCATCCTCCCGAAATGAATGGACGCATCCTTGACCGAGTGGAAGACATGCCCGCCGTTCAATCTGGGGCAATCCCTTTGAGGCCAGACCCGCATGAACCGCAGCCTGATCTTCATGATGCCGTGCCAGCAAATCCTGTTTCAAACGCTTCCATAGACGACGCCAACAACGAAGAAGAACTGCCGCCGAAGCCGTTTCCGCTTGATTCGCTGCCGCCCATTGCCGCCGGCATCGTCACCGAAGTCGCCAGAGTGGAGCGCAACCCGCCCATTCTGGCTGCGTGCGCGGCCCTGGCCACGATGAGCGCATCCATAGGCAGCGGCTTGGAAGTGGTCACTGGCCCCAATCGCCAGGCGCGCGGCAACCTCTACATCCTCGGCACGGCCCCCAGCGGTGCTGGCAAATCACGCGCCTACGATCTAGTTTGTAAACCCTTCGACGATGCCCAGCGGGATTTGATGATCGACTGGCAGAAAGAAATCGGCCCCGGTCTCAAGGCCGACCACGCCATTTTGATGCAGCGCATCGAGCAACTAAAAAAGCTGGCGGCCAAAGCGGAGTCCGATGACGAACGCGCCCAATTGCGGGATGAACTCAAGTTCCCGCTGGCCCAACTCGACGAATTGACCAAGAAACTCCACCAACCGCGCTGGTCCACCGAGGACGTGACTATTGAAGCCCTTGCCGATCTCCTGGATCAAAACCACGAAATCATCTTCAGCATGAGCGCAGACGGCCGCAAAGTCGCCGACAACCTGTTAGGCCGCATGAACCCCAACAAAAGGGTGGACGACAGCCTCTACCTGAAAGGCTTCACTGGTGACCGCTGCACTGTGGACCGCAAAGACAAGTCCCCCACCATCCTGAATCACCCTTGCATCGGCATCCTCTGGTTTATTCAACCCGACATCCTCGACGACCTCTTGGCGGAGCCCAGCTTGATGCAAGGCGGTTTTCTTCCGCGTGCTCTAACATGCCACACCCAGACAAAACGCCAGAAAATCGGAGTTGCTGCAATCGCCCCAATTTCCGAAACGGCCCAGGGCGACTGGCACCGGCTCGTCACCGAACTGCACACCACCTACCACCAACCTAACATTCGTCATATCATCCAATGCAGCGTTGAGGCGTTGCAACGCCTCAACGCGCACTTCGACCAGACGGTGGACCAGGGTAATGGAGAATTCGCCGACATTGAGTCCTGCGTCGCCCGCTGGACCGAACAAGCATGGCATCTGGCCGTCGTGCTCCACGGCGGCCTGTGGGGCAAGGACTCCCACAATCACGCACTCGCCCTGGAAACCGCCGAAGCAGCCATCGCCATCGCCGATTGGTTTGCCGACCAGCAATTGCAAGTTTTGGCCCGTGCCCTCCGCGAGTCGCGAAAGAAGATCGAAGACCGCGTGCTCGACCTGCTGGATGAGCGCTGGGAACGCCTCAAGCTCGATTACATCACCCACCGTGATGTCCAACGTGCCCACATCACTCGCGATGCGGACGATGCCCGGCGGCTGCTTGCCCGGATGGAATTGGGCGGTACGCTCGGCAGTGAACAACTGCGACGACCCGAAGGCGGCCATGTCGAACGCCGCTATCGCCTCAAGACCGGACGCAACCCTGTACCTGGCTGAACTTCCGCCAAACTTAGCGACCGCAACTCACCGACGATCACCAGAAAGGCAACCTGAGAAAGAAAAGAAGGTAAAAATCGCTTTAGAAAGTAAGGTGACGCTTGTGACGCTCGCCAATCCATTACCATTCGATAGTCACGTCTGTAGCAAGTGTCACCGGGACATCGCCCTAAGGCGTGTCCTTCTGATACTCCTGCCCATTCGAATTTCCGATTTTACCCAAATGACACTTGTGACACCTGCGACGCTCGCTCGCTGGCCCTAGAAGGAGGTGTCGTCCTCCCATTGTTCTTCGTTTTCTACGGCATCAACCGATCCAACGTGTCCTCCGTACTCCTTCCTTTCGCCGTGGCTACTTTCGATCCCCGGCCAGTTCTCCTCACCTGCCCATCTTCTTTAAGTGGTTCTAGGATTACTGAGCCCAAGTGCGACCCCAAACCAACCCATCTCAGCTCTCACAAACTTCGCATCGAACGGTCAGGGTGAGATGTCGAACCTAGGATCTTTGCCAATGCTTCTCCTTGCGTAGGTATTCCCATAATAATTAACTGTACCCACTTTCACTGGCCCACCCTGGCGCTTAGTTTTCCTGCATCAATATCATTGCCGTGCTTCTCAAATCTTCTGGGCCATTCTCCACCTAAATCGTGGCGAAAAATTGTTTAGAGCGGACATTGGCAGCGAGATTTTCACGGGGTCTGATATGATTTGGAACAGGCTGCGCTCGGCGCGACGTTTGCCGGCATTCACCGATGAACCGGTACGAACACTAAGACCTCTCCTGAGACCGGCTCTACGATGCAATGGCCGTGTTGATGCTCGCTGCCTACGAGGACGACGCGCACGACCTGGCGTACCGCAAGCTCATCCTGCGAGAGTTTGACACCTTTCTGACGCCAATCGGCTGCGAACATGCTAAGGTTCCATCCAGCGTACTGTACAAGCCTGGTGCGCTTCGCAGCCCGATCGGCCACTGCCTGGAGCCCCAGCCGAAATCTTGGCGAAGGAACTACCCAATCATCTCAAGATCTGGCTGGAAAGAATGCCTCACCTGACAAACGAGGATCGTCTCATTCGGGCTGCGGACGCAAAGAGCCTTCTGCAGGAGGCGTGGAAGTGTTACTCCGATTATTGATTGAAACGTCTTTGCGGTACGGTTCCAGAAGACCTCTGCATCCCTTTTCCCTTTTCGCCTGCAACCGTTTGAAATACTATGCGCCCACATTCGGCATGATTGGGGGACACATCAACGTAGGAGATTGCCGGGGACGCGGCTTCTGCCCGCTGCTCCACCCCTGAGCTTTCGCACAGACAACCTTACTGATTCAATGTCTTCCTCCCTCCCAGAACCCGGCCAGATCGTAATTGTTCGCCAACGTCCGTTTGTCGTCAGCGACATTCAAACGTCCATGCTCCCACTTTCTCCCGCAGTCCAGCAACCCATTGCTCGGCAGCACTTGTTGCGATTGTCCTCGGTGGAAGACGAAGGTTTGGGCGAGGAACTTGCCATCGTGTGGGAACTGGAGCCGGGCACAATCTCTGTCGAGAAGTCCAGCCTCCCTAAATTAAACGCCTTCGACCTGCCCCGCGTTTTCGATGCTTTTCTCGATGCTGTGGCTTGGGGTTCCGTTTCCAGCGCGGACGACAAAGCGCTCCAAGCCCCATTTCGCAGTGGCGTGGAAGTGGACGATTACCAGCTTGATCCCGTCGTGCGTGCGCTGTCGATGCCTCGGGTGAATCTCCTCATTGCGGACGACGTTGGTCTTGGCAAAACCATCGAGGCCGGTTTGGTCACACAGGAACTCATTCTTCGTCACCGCGCCCGCAGAATTCTGATCGTTTGCCCGTCCTCGATTCAGGTGCAATGGAAGGAGGAGATGCGCGACAAGTTTGGTTTGGACTTCCGCATCGTTGACAGCAACCTGCTCGCGGACCTTCGCCGCCGTCGCGGCATCCATGTGAATCCATGGGCGCATTTCCCACGGCTCATCACGTCCATCGACTTCCTGAAACGCGAACGCCCAAAGCGGTTGTTCAGCGAAACACTGCCCGCTGGCGACCAACCCGCTTACCCGAGACCCTACGACCTTCTGATTGTGGATGAGGCGCACAACGTCGCGCCGTCCGGTCGTGGCAAATACGCCACGGACTCGGAGCGCACCACGGCCGTCCGCACGCTCGTGCCTTACTTCGAGCACAAGCTGTTTCTCTCGGCCACACCACACAACGGCTACACCGAAAGCTTTTCCGCCCTGCTCGAACTGCTCGACAACCAGCGCTTCGCCCGCGCCGTGCGGCCCAACCGCACCCAACTCGAAGCCGTCATGGTCCGTCGGATGAAATCCGAACTGGAGTTGCGTTGGGATGGATCACGCCGATTCGCCAAGCGTTGCGTGAAGCATCTCGACGTCCCTTACACCGACGCTGAGCGCCGGGGCCATCAAGCGTTGCAAGAATACGCGCGACTCCGCGCAAAGTCCGCCGCCACTAAGGGCCAGCAGTTTGCCACGGAGTTCGTCCTCAAACTTCTCAAGAAGCGACTCTTCTCCTCACCCGCCGCTTTTGCGACCACGCTGGAAAAACATTCCCGTTCCGTGACCGCGACTCAGGGCGTTTCCGCAGGCACATCATGGCAACGTCAACTCGACGATGCGGACCATGACACCGGCGACGACGAGGAAAACGAGAACAACAGTCTTGAAGCGCTCGAAACGGCTTCGCGCCACGTCGCGGCCCTGGCCGTGGAAGAAAAGGCGTTGCTCACTGAACTGCGCCGGTTCGCGACCGACGCGGCCACGCGCGCGGATAGCAAAGCTCGCACACTGATTCAATGGTTGAAGAAAACGCTCAAGCCGGACGGCCAATGGTCTAACCAGCGCGTCATTCTTTTCACCGAATACCGCGCCACGCAAAAGTGGTTGCACGACCTCTTCGCCGCTGAAGGACTGGCCGGACAGGACCGCCTGCTCACCATCTACGGTGGAATGAAACTAGATGACCGCGAACGCATCAAAGCGGCTTTCCAGGCTGACCCAGCAGAGTCGCCCGTTCGCATCCTGCTGGCCACAGACTGCGCATCCGAAGGCATCAATTTACAGAACCATTGCTGGCAACTTTTCCACTACGAAATCCCATGGAATCCAAACCGGATGGAACAGCGCAATGGCCGTGTGGATCGTCACGGCCAGAAAAATCCTGAAGTCCACGTCCATCATTTCGTCAGCGCTGGATTCGACGAGACAAAGCCCGGCCAGGCACCGGGCGATTTGGAAGGCGACCTCGAATTCCTACTGCGCGCCGCGCTCAAGGTCGAAGCCATCCGCGAAGATTTGGGCAAAGTTGGGCCGGTCATTGCGGACCAGGTTGAGGAAGCCATGCTCGGTCGTCGCCGCACCCTCGACACTTCGCGAGCCGAGCGCGAATCCGAACCAGTGCGCGCAGTTCTGAAATTCGAGCGCAAACTTCGCGAACAATTCCAGAAGCTCACCGAACAACTTCAGGAAACCGAACGGGAGTTGCGTCTCTCGCCCGCTAACATCCAAAACGTTGTCGAGACGGGACTCGCTCTCGCCGGTCAGCCCGCTCTTCGGCCCGCATCCATTCGGGGCGCATTCGTCTTGCCTGCACTCACCGGCAGTTGGGCCTTGTGCGCAGATGGCCTCGCTCATCCGCACACGAAAAAGTTTCGTCCCATCGTGTTCGATCATGCGCTCGCTGCCGGTCGCGACGATGTCGTGCGCTGCCATCTCAACCACCGGCTTGTCCAGATGTGTCTGCGCCTGCTGCGCGCCGAAATCTGGTCGCAGGGTGTCGCCAAAAAACTCAACCGCTTCACCACGCGCATGGTGCCCGATACCGTCTTGCAAACGCCAGCCGTTCTCGTTCATGGAAGGCTGCTCGTGCTGGGCGGCGACAACCACCGCGTCCACGAGGAAATCATCATGGCGGGGGGACAACTCCGCGAAGGTCGGTTTAGCCGAATGAATGTTGGAGACACGCAGATCGCTGCGGCTGCCGCCACCAGCGAAAGCGCACCAGGGTTTGTTGAAAGCCGCCTCAAAGAACTTTGGAGCAAGGTGGAAGCGCCGCTCATTCAAGCGCTCGAAGCACGTGTGCAGGATCGCACCAGGAACTTGCAAAAATTTCTCGATGAACGTTCCGAGCGCGAAGTCGCGAACGTCACTTCGATCATTCAGGAATTGGAACGTTCCATCCGCGAGACGCTCGCCGTAAAGGACGACCGCCAGATGCAGTTCGACTGGACGGAAGTTGAAAAGCAGCAGCGCGAGCGCGACATCGGCAGCCTCAATAATCGCCTCAAAGAATTGCCTTCCGAACTCGCCAGCGAAATCGAACACCTCCGCAGCCGTTATCGCGACCCTCAACCACGGCTCTTTCCCGTGGCCGTCACGTTTCTCGTGCCGCCGCGCGCGATGTCCGCGCTTCAATCGGGAGGCGGCCGGTGAGTGTCGCGCGTCATCATGCGGAGTGGCTCTCGCTCGTCGAATCTTCCGGCCCCTTCTTGTCGATGCCGGTTCTCTTGCGGGTGTTTCCTCAAGGACTCGACCCGCGCGACGCAACCAAGGCTTCCAAACTCCGCGAAGCTTACGAGGACTGGCTGGAGCGCGGCGCGAAACAGCCCGCGGTTCACCACGCCTGGATTCGCCATGTCCTCACTGAATTGCTGGAATATCCGCCGGAGTTTCTGGTTGAAGGCCAGGCCATCCCGCCCGGCATGGAAGCCATTATGGCGAACTACGGCGAAACCTTGCGCCCGGAGTTCGTCCTGAAACATCGCGACCCCGCGCACAAGCCGCTCCTGCTCATCGAGCATTACCCTCCCGACCAGGACTTGGAGAAGCCCGTCGCAGGCAAGACGTGGAAAGCCTCACCCGGCACGCGCATGATGGAATTGCTCCACGCCGCGGACGTGCCGCTTGGCCTCGTCACCAACGGCGAGCAATGGATGATCGTCTCCGCGCCCCGCGGCGAGACCACCGGCTTCGCCTCGTGGTATGCCGACCTGTGGATGCAAGAGCCGCTCACGCTCCGCGCCTTCCACAGCCTTCTCCATCTCCGGCGTTTTCTCGGCGTGGCCGAGCCTGAGACGCTCGCCTCGCTCTACGCTGAGAGCAGCAAAGACCAGCAGGAAGTCACCGACCAACTCGGCTATCAAGTCCGCCGCGCCGTCGAAATGCTCGTGCAGGCGTTCGACCGCATTGACGCCGAATCCGACCGCAAGCTCCTCGCCGGCGTGAAGGAGAAAGACCTCTACGACAGCGCGCTCACCATCATGATGCGCCTCGTCTTCCTGTTCTCCGCGGACGAACGCGGCCTGCTCCTGCTCGGCGATCCGCTTTACGACCAGCACTACGCCGTCTCCACCTTGAGCGAACTGCTCCGCGAACGCGCCGACCAGCACGGCGAGGAAGTCCTCGAACGCCGCCACGACGCCTGGTGTCGCCTGCTCGCCACATTCCGCGCCGTCCATGCGGGCGTCGAACACGAAGCCATGCGCCTGCCACCCTACGGCGGCACGTTGTTCGATCCCAACCGCTACCCGTTCCTCGAAGGCCGCGCTACGGACACGCAATGGCAGACCACGCCCGCCAAACCGCTTCCCATCAACAACCGCGTCGTCCTGCATCTGCTCGAAGCCTTGCAAGTGCTCCGCGTGCGCGTCCCAGGCGGTGGCCCGGCGGAAGCGCGGCGGCTCTCGTTCCGTGCGCTCGACATCGAACAAATCGGCCATGTCTATGAAGGTCTGCTCGACCACACGGCCAAGCGCGCCAACGAAGTCATCCTCGGCCTCGCCGGCTCAAAGAACAGCGAGCCCGAAATCCCGCTCGCGAAATTGGAAGAACTCGCCGCCAAAGACAAAGCCGCCTTCGTCGAGTTCCTGAAAGAAGAAACCGGTCGCAGCGAAAAGGCTTTGGGCAAAGACCTGGAAAAGCTGGAATTGATTGACGACCACGCCCTCCTCATCGCCTGCGGCCAAGACCCGCTACTCGCCAAGCGCGTTCGCCCCTTCGCCGCGCTCCTGCGCGAAGACGACTTCGGCCAGCTCGTCGTCATCACCGCGGGCAGCGTGTATGTCACCGCCGGCAGCGACCGCCGCAGCACCGGCACACACTACACCCCGCGCAGCCTCACCGAACCCATCGTCCAGCACACCCTCGAACCCCTCGTTTACACCGGCCCGGCCGAGGGCAAACCGAAGACGGAATGGAAACTCAAATCCCCCCGCGAAATCCTCGCACTCAAAGTCTGCGACATGACGATGGGTTCAGGCGCGTTCCTCGTGCAAACCTGTCGCTACCTTGCCGAGCGACTCGTCGAGGCGTGGGAAAATGCCGAGCAAGCCAATCCCGGCAAAATCCTCGCCACGCCCGAAGGCGACTTCTCCGCCGGTGACCCCGGCGAACGCCTCATTCCCGCCGACCCCGCCGAACGCCTCGCCATCGCCCGGCGCTACGTGGCCGACC
>SXSK01000342.1 GCA_005793375.1 Verrucomicrobiales bacterium
ACGCGAACCTGCCTACCTGGTGATTTTGGTGAAATATCACACACGGCGCAACGATCAGGCCTACCGCTCCCATCGTAAACGCCGCCTCAAAGAACTCAAAAAATGGAAATCCCTCAAAACGTCGCTGTAGTGCTAGATCCGCGCAGGCCAAATCAGGAAGTCACTTCAGCGTGTCAGGATGAATCTGCAATGACAATTGCCGGGGACACCACGTTGCGGCGCCTGTTATTGGGCCTTGAGGAGTTCCGCCCGTGGGGATGATCGCCATTGATATGCAACCAGTTGGTTAAGCTCACGGACGAAAACCTGATCTCCAGCGACGGCCAAATGTGCCCAGGTTTCGGCGTCCGTCAGGCGACGTTCATCTATAATCTCCATCTTTTGCTGATTTGCCCGCAGTTGGTAGAGCATACCGGTTTGATCGAGCGCTAAGATCCGGTCGCCCTGGGCTACCAAACTCCAGTACTTGCCGTAAGACTTATCGCTGGTCCACAACTCACGTCCAGACTCGACATCAATGGCCATGACCCGCTGGCTCTTGAGATGATTGTAGGCCACGCCGTCGATGACTACAGGTGTGCTCATGTAACCCTGCGCCTTGTGAGTCCATTGTGGAGTGATGGAATATTTACCGTCAGTCGAAGCGACCTTGAACGCCAGGGTCTTGCCACCATAGGTACTGGTAAAAACGAAGTCCTTGTGAACGATGGGCGTGAGAATATTCATGCCGCGGAAGGCTTCCACAGGCTGTTCCCATAACACCGTTCCATCCTCGGGATTCACGCCCGCGAGTTTTTCGCGGGTTTGGATGATGAGTTGCCGTTTGCCTGCTAATTCGGCCAGAAGCGGGGAAGAAAACACGCTTCCCCACATGCCGCCCTTGTCGTTCAAGGTGCGCCACACCAACTCGCCGGTATCCTTCTTGAGTCTCACGAAACTTGCACCTGCCTGGACATAAACGGCATCACCCTCGACCAATGGGGAACAGACAAAACCAAAGTCGGGTAGCGGTGTGGACAATTTTTGGATGAAATCAAAGCGCCAACGTTCTTTGCCGGTCTGAGCGTCGAGACAGACCAGAACATCGCGCATGCCCGCCACGAACAGGCTTTGACCGTCGTAGGCCGGTGTGGCCCGGATCCAATCTCCATTGGAGCGCGCGAAGAAAGGCACGCTCATGGATCCTTCCCATTGGGTGCTCCACAATTCCTTGCCAGTGATCCGGTCCAGTGCGCGGACGACTTCATATTTCTTGTCTTTAGTCTCGGTTGTGAAGACGCGGTCGGCGGTCACTATGGGTCCGGAGTAGCTTGGCCCCAGATCCTTGTGCCAGACTCGATGGAGATGATTGGTGTCGAGCTTGGTAGGCCAAGCCGGGCCTTGGAACTGCCCGGAACGTTCTGGCCCACGCCATTGGGGCCAAATAGAGGAGTCTGCCGCCGAAATCGGGAGAATCCCGAGGCTTGTCAGTACTCCGAGGCTTACCATTCGAAAAATGTTCATCATAAAGTGTAAGGCGGAAGTTTTATCCAACATCAATACATTGCGGGAACGTGATCTGATTGTCAATAGTTTGTCTCAAATACGTCTAATAAAACACGCCTCGATCGATTTGGTTAAAAGTGCTGATAATAAGGACAATTTGTGAGGATATGTTGGTGAGAGTTTGGTGGAGTGGGTTTAGTTGTCTAATATTAGTCCGTGACCTCCGTCACTCAAAATAGAGTGTGCGAAAACCAAAGGGGCGCATCTCCGAGTTGTGGGAATTTTGGAGATCGGTCGTCCCTGAAATTCCCCAAAAGCGGTGGAGGGCCACCGCGCTGCCGCCGCTGGATTACCATGGCAACAGCGTCCGAGGGATTCGGGTTTGTGAAGAGTTGTCGCGGCGATTCGATTTGCATCAATTGAACCGACCCGGCATGGGGCGGTCGACGATTCGATTACGATTAACGGGTGCGGATTATTCCTCGCGTCGAATCCGCAGTGCGGAACAGTCGCGGATCTTAAGGGAACAGGGACAACGGATAAGGATCTGGCAGTTGCAGGGCGATCTCGCGTTCACGACGGCTGAAGTGTTGATGAAAGACATCCTGGCGGCCTCGACCGAGTTCGGCAAAGCCCAGTGGATTGTGGTGGACTTCAAGCGGTTGCAGAGCATTAACGAGACAGCCTGTACCTTGCTTTATCAGTTGCTTCAGAATCTACGCGCTTCCAATCGCCATTTGGTGTTCGCCGCAACCGAGCGGGTGCCGCAGTTGCGCCGAATTTTGCGGCTAAAAATGGGAACCCGCTTCGAAAGCGACTATCGAAACTTGTGCATCGACGTCTGCGCGCGATTGCGAAAGCTCACACGCGAATTGAGCGTGTTTGATTGAACCTCGAAACGCTCCCTGCCTACGCCGGTTCTTGCTGAGAAATACAGTGAAACGAACCGAGCCCCCAAATAAGCTCCATGGAATCAATGCCGATCACCCGGTGATCGGGCATCTCGTTCTGGAGAATCTTCAGAGCTTTGGCGTCTTTCGGGTCGCGGTAAGTTGGCATCAGCACGATGCCATTGGCGATGTAGAAGTTGGCGTAGCTGGCGGGCAACCGTTGGCCGTCATGCTCGATTTGGCCGGGCATTGGCAACTCCACGATCTTAAACGGTTGGCCGTCCTGATCCTTCATCGTCCGCAGACGCGCGGTGTTTTCCCTCAGGCGTTCGTAGTTTTCATCACTGGAATCCTTTTCGACCACCGTGACGATCGTGGATGCGTTGACGAAACGAGAGAGGTCATCGATGTGACCGTCGGTGTCATCCCCAACAATGCCATCGCCGAGCCAAAGAATGTGACGGACGCCCAGATAATCCCTCAGCTTGGACTCGATCTCGGCGCGATCCAGGGCTGGGTTTCGATTGGGATTTAGCAGGCAGGCTTCGGTGGTCAGAAGGGTGCCGCGTCCATTGACTTCGATGGAGCCGCCTTCCAGGATGATCCCAGGTGAAAAGATCGGAAGTTGACGCCATTTGGCAACATGTTGGGGGACGGCGTCGTCGAGATCGTACGGAGGGTATTTGTCGCCCCAGGCGTTGTAATCCCAGTCGACAATGGCGCGTTCGCGGACTTGGTTGTGCTCGCGGACGAGGAAGATGGGGCCGTGATCGCGGCACCAGGGTTCGTAGGCGGGGAAATGGTGAAAGTGGACACGCTGGAGTGGGACACGCTCGGCCTCCAGCAACCCTCGAACCCAGGCTTCTTTTTCGGCGTTCCAGACATTGATGTGAACTTCTTCGACCTGGACGAGTTCGTGGAGAAGCGCGGCGTAAACCGGGGGCACAGTATCGTACTTGCCAGGAAAGCTAATGCCTTCTGGACGTGGCCAAGTGAACCACGTTCCCACATGAGGTTCCCATTCGGCCGGCATTCGGTATCCCAGGGACGCTGGTGTGTGCATCAACTGCATGAGGTTGAGAGTGGAAAGGAGTTGGGCCAGGGACAATACTTCTTTGGTCTTGAACCGCCCACGGCTTTTTTAAAAAATTGGAATGTTGCTGTGAGTGTGTGAGTTAACGATTTTTGCAGACTTAGGGCGCTTGAAGGCCCACCTTCGAGTGGGATGAAAGGATACGAAAGCGGAGTTGAAGCCGAGTCTTCGGGGCGCCTCGTCACGCGTGTCATCACAGAGAAGATGGCCCGCAAACGCTTCCAGGAGTTGCTGGATTCGGAGCATGCGCTGGGCGATCGGCGTCCCAATGGCCGTTCCCTCTATCAGGTGGTTTGCTGGGGTGATCAGTGGGTGGGACTCATCCTATGGACGAGTTGGCACGCGTGCTCACCGTCTGGATGCAGGCCCACGCAGGGGAACTCCCGCACACCCTGGCCATCGACGGCAAAACCATCCGCGATCACCTCGGATTGATCATCACCTTGGTAGATACCGAGAACTGACTGCAGTCGTTACGGATGCCGAAGCCTGTGATTTTCCCGAGGTGCGGCGCCTGATCAAGGATCGCACGGATACGACCCGCAAGGCGCCTGCAGACACCGCAAGCGCTCATGCATCCGAGGCACCGCTACCCATCGCCACGGACAAACCGCTTGCCCAGGGAAATAAGCCGGACCCGAAATCAAAGACCAAATCCAAGGTTCCAAAGAAGGACGAATCAATCGTTCGCCATTTCGCCAGCAACCTTGGCAAGGACAAGGCGAGCGAGCTGCATCTGGTCACTATCATTCGCTCCCATTGGAGCTGCGAAACTCGACACTGGGAACGCGACACCCAATGGCGGGAGGACACCTGCCTCATCCACGATCCCAACGCCGCCTGTGCGTTGGCACTGATCCGAACCGCCCTCCAAGCCTTGCTCCGCCGAAACATCAGGCAGCCTCTTCCAGTCATCTTCGAGAACGTGGCTCACCACCTCGACTTGGGCCTCATCTGGCTCAAACAACGCTGGTTCCGACTTTGAAACAAAAAGCCGTGTTGAACCGCCTGTGATCGGGCAGGATTAGGATTAGGAGACCAGACTGGGAAGAACTGAGCTGCGCACGCCTGCTACGAACTACAAGCCAACACTTGTCAAAGCGGACGGGCTTTGACTCACTCGCACGCGGCAAATGAGTTCGAGCCAATCCTTCATCATGACCCTCCGGTATCCGATCGTCTATTTTCTCCTCATCACGGCGGTGTGTCTGGGCGAAACTCCCGAGGATCCAAGCGTGTTGTCCGTGGAGCGTGTCTTCAAAAAGAAAGACTTTAAGCAAGAGACGTGGGGACCAGCGCGCTGGCTTGAAAATGGTTCGGGCTACACCACGTTGGAACCCTCACCCACCGTCGGCGACGCCAAGGATATCGTTCAATATTCACCCGAGTCAGGTCAACGCGAGGTGTTAGTCCCCGCCTCCGTTTTGATTCCAGTCGGCGAAACCAAACCCCTGGAAACTCAGGATTATGCTTGGTCGGCCGATCTGAAGAAGCTGCTGATCTTTACCAAAACCAAACGCGTGTGGCGTCAGCAGACTCGCGGTGACTATTGGGTCCTGGATCGAGGGTCTGGTTCCTTGAAGAAGCTCGGCGGAAATGTGGCACCCTCCACGCTCATGTTTGCCTCGTTTGCTCCGGACGGACGGCGTGTGGCCTATGTGCGAGAGAACAATCTATACGTCCAGTCGCTCGAGTCCTTCCGCATCACGGCATTGACTCGTGACGGCTCGGCGTCGCGTATTAATGGCACCGCCGATTGGGTGTACGAGGAGGAGTTTGGGCTGAGAAAAGGATATCGGTGGAGTCCGGACGGACTTTCGATTGCCTACTGGCAGTTCGACACCACGGGTGTGCCGACCTACTCGTTGATCAACAACACAGACAAGCTGTACCCTGAGGTTTCCACTTACTCGTACCCGAAGGTGGGCGAAACCAATTCTTCGGTCCGCGTGGGCATCGTGAAGGTTTCGGGTGGTCGAACCCGATGGTTCAAACCGAATTCGGATGCTCGGAATCATTACATTCCAGAGATGGAATGGGCGCCGGATTCGAAGTCGGTAACCTTTCAACATCTGAATCGGCTTCAAAACACCAATCAGGTAATCCGCGGTGACGCGAGATCGGGTGTCAGTCGGCCGGTTTTCCAAGATCGCGACGATGCTTGGGTCGATGTCGTCGACGCTTGGCATTGGTTGGAGACAGGGAAACGATTCTTGTGGCTCAGCGAACGCGATGGTTGGAATCATTTGTATTCGGTGGATGCGGAGACTGGGCACGTGACGCTGCTGACACCCGGGACCTTTGATGTGATTCGAATGGTGGGGCTGGGGCCGGACCTGGTAGGAGCCACTCGGCGTTGGGTCTACTTCATCGCATCGCCGGATAATCCGACTCAACGTTATCTCTACCGCGCAACCATCGACGGGCAGGGTGGTGTAGAACGAGTGTCACCCAAGGATCAGCCTGGAACACATGCTTACGACCTCTCGAAGGATGGTCGCTGGGCCTTTCACACGCATTCGCGATTTGGGCAACCGCCCATTGTGGATTTGGTTTCGTTGCCCGATCATCGATCGATCCGAAAAGTGGCAGAGAACCTTGAATTGACCAAACGAGTGGCTGATTTGAAGCCCTGCCCAGGAGAATTGTTCCGTGTCGATATTGGCGAGGGGGTGCACTTGGACGCGTGGTGTCTCAAACCGCCCCAGTTCGATCCTGCGAAGCGTTATCCCTTATTGCTGTACGTTTACGGAGAGCCAGCGGGCTCCACCGTGGTGGATGCATGGGGCAGTGAGAACTACCTGTGGCATCGTCTCATGGCCCAGCAGGGCTACGTCGTCATGAGCATCGACAATCGCGGCACGGCGACCCCTCGAGGGCGCGCGTGGCGCAAGAGTATCTACCGTCAGATTGGGGTGCTGGCCTCAGCGGATCAGGCCGCGGCACTGAGGCAGATCTTGCTCGACCGGCCTTACATCGATCCAGCTCGTGTGGGGATTTGGGGGTGGAGCGGTGGCGGTTCCATGAGTCTTAATGCGATTTTTCGATATCCAGATCTCTATCGGACGGCAATGGCCATTGCCTTCGTGAGCGATCAACGATTGTACGACACGATTTATCAAGAGCGCTACATGGGCTTGCCCAAGGATAACGCCGAGGGATTTAAAGCGGGCTCACCCATCACCCATGCACATCAACTGAAGGGAAATCTGTTGCTGATCTACGGCACGGGCGACGACAACTGCCATTTCCAAAACTGTGAACGATTGGCCAATGAGCTGATTAAACACGGCCGACCATTCTCACAAGTTCTCTATCCTAATCGCACTCATTCCATCAGCGAGGGCGAGAACACGCGCCCCCACCTCTACCAGACCCTGCAGCGCTATACCGAGGAGATGCTTCCCAGATAGGGATCGCAGCCGGGGGTTCACGCGAGGGTTCGTACGGAAGATGCTCCAGGGTGTTCCAGGCTTTCTCGTTGGCGTCCCTACTCAACATCACTTTCCCGAGGCTGGCAATCCCTTGATGCTGGGCCACCATGAGACTGCCAAATCCCGCCATGGTGGTGAGTGCAGAAACCAATACGGCTTTGCCTGTGCTGCGTGCTAGAATGGTCGGCTGTGCTTCTTCCGCATAGCGATTGAGAATGTGAATGCCATTGGTGACGCCGATGCCTATCACCAGCGTCAGTGCCATGATGTTCACTGGATTAAATGGAATGTCCAAGTAACCCATGATTCCCAGAGTCCAACACGATCCAAGGATCACTGGTAGAAGGGCCAGGGCGACTGATCCAATGCGTCGGAATTGCACGAAGACAACGAAGGCGATGACCGCGCTGGCATAACGCGCTGCTTTCTGGAAACCATCCTTCACCATGGTGGTGTACTCATAAAACTGAACGGGAGAACCCGTCACTGCCGGATCAATCTGCCGGAGTTCACGGACAAATTGTTCCTGAGCCTCGCGCTGCCACACGTTTTCTTTGGGGTAGATCTGAAGTAAGAAACGGCCCGCTGGACTGATGAACCGATCATGTAGATCGGGTGGAAGGTCCTCCGCCAGCAAGCGTCCGCGATCCTCCTGCAACCGAAGGATCGACACAGTTTCGAGCAAATCCTCTCGTGGTTTGGTGAACGGAACGCCTACTTCTAGGGCACACACGCTGGAGCGGAACTGGATTTATCGGTGAGCGCCAAAGGCAAGCGCTGGGGATTCGAGGTGAAATACCAGGACGCGCCGACGATCGCAAAGTCGATGCGTATCGCGATGCAAGATTTGATGCTGGAGCGGCTCCTTCGAGTGCTTCGGACCGAATTATTTGGCGCGTGCGTCGATCCAGAAGCTTTCGGAGTGGGCATTGAACTCGGGGGCATACATGCATTGGATCTCGGCAATACCCGTTTGATACCGGCCTTGGAGCTGAACGCGTGCACTGTATTCGAAGACGTACGTTCCCTTTGGCAGGTAATCGATGAAGAAGTGGTTTGCGGTGTCGCGCGGGCTTTCGTAGTAGGCGAGGCCGTCCTGATAGCGGTACGCTGAGAGGGCAGCGACAGGTTCGACGCCGCTGCCGCGTTGGTCCTTCAAATGGAGGTACTCCATGTCGCGGTCGGTTCGCAATTCGAGGCGGACTACTAATTCATCGCCGGGCTGAACTGGAGTTCCCAGAGGTTCCAACACCGGGCCTTTTTCGGTGAGCAATCGTTTGAACACCTGCTTCTTGAGACGGAGGGGTGTACCGGCATGGGGCGTGATCTTGGAAACATCCTCGAAATACTGCCAGTGCACGCTTCCCCACGAGACGCCCGAATCACGTTTAGTGACTCGGATTTTACCGAAAGTCGGTTTGACCTCCTTGGATTGGAATCGGCGTTCATAAAAGCCAGTGCCAGCCTCAATCGGGGTTTTAGGATTGGATTTGGAAGCCGTTTCTTTGCGGGGTGTGACATTGACACCGCCCAAGGATATCTCCACGAGAGCGTCGCTGGAGAGCAGATTGGTGCCGCGCACGAGCAGGGCGTAGACGGCATCCGCGGTGGCCTTGGTAGTTTTCCAATCCTGGGTTTGTTTCTGTTTGATGAGCCAAATTTTCAGATCTTCGACGGCTCTGGAGTCTTGGGCGACTTCGTCGAAAACTTCGATCATCAAGGCGTGGGTTTCGATGGGCGCGTGGTACCACCACCAGGAGATTTCGGCATCGCGCCAGAACATTCCGAGTTCCTCACTCGACACGGCGCGTTCCTTGAGGGAACGGACTATGGATGCGGCCGTGTGGGTGTCGCCGAAACGTTTGAGCGCGAGCGCCAGATGGCCCTGGGTCTGGCGGTTGCTAGACTTCACCCAATAGTTGCTGGCCTGGGTCAAAAAGTAGTTGGCGGCATCTTTGGTGGGGCCCTCAAGGGGACGCTCCTTCAGGAAGAAGCTGCGGCCATAAAGATAGAGGGCGATGGTGGAAGTGAGATTGTTTTCCTGGACGCGTTTGCGGGTTTGGATTTCCTGGAATTGGCGGTTGAGCCAGTTGTCCAGGTGACCGAGTGCGCGGTAAGCTGGGTCCAGAGTGACATCGACCCCTTGCTGGCGCAATCGACCGAAGCCCGAGGCAATATAGAGCGTGATGTAATCATTGGCAGGGCCTCCAGGAAACCAAGGCCAGGCGCCTTCTGGAAGTTGCAGTTGTGTTAACTTTTCTAGGGCGCGAGTGGTTTCATCCTGAAGTCGGTTGTCATCGAACAAAATTCCGATGTTGCGACGCGCGGCGGACTCATTCTGTGCCTGGCGGAGCCAGGGGGTTTCTTCTACCATCACGGACTTTAGATCCTGATTTTTTTGCAGGGGCGACTCAAGTGCTGGGGTAGCGCGCCACTGCTCGAAAACGCGATGAATCTTTGGATTTGAGTTGGCGATGTGGCGTGCGAGTGAATTGGCGTAAAGTCGATTAAAGGTTTGTTCCGAGCATTCATGGGGGAACTCCATGAGATACGGCAGAGCTAGCACGGCGTACCAGGCGGGTTGCGAGACCATTTGAACCGTGAAACTCGACTGTTTGAGAGTGTCCGATTTGCCAGACGCCAGCAACTTCGGGAACTCGAATGTGCGTGTGCCTGCATTGCGGATTGGCAAGGCTAGGGATTCGGTCACATAGATGCGTCGCGACAAGACGGGCACCATGCCCTCCTCGCCGTCGGAGGCGGTTTCGCCGGCGGCGACGGCTTTGTAGGTGAGGACCCCGAGGCCATCGGGGATTTGGAGGCGCCAAGAAAATCCTCGGGACTCCTTGGCGGGGATATCGAAGGCAGATTCGGGCGCGAGATTGCCTAGAGCGGTGTCTACGGATTGGTCGTCCAAGCTGTTCTTGAATGTGAGGCGAACACGGCCGCGTTGGGGGGTCTCGGATTGATTCGAAACCTTCACGGAAAACTCCACGACATCGCCTTCGCGAAGGAATCGAGGTGGGTTGGGTTGGACCATGATTTTTTTGGAAGTAGTGGCGTGCGCTTCGATTTGACCGCTGCGAAGGCCAGTATCATGGGCAAAACCGAGGAAACGCCATTCGGTCAACGCTTCCGGCATGGTGAAGTCCATTCGAATGCTTCCATTCGAGGCTGGGGTCAGATGGGGGAAAAAGAAGACGGTCTCTTGGAGGTTCTTCCGCGCGCTGATGGCATCCAGTTTGGGTGGTGTGGGCTTCGAGGTGCTGGATTCTTCGGTGGGCATGGTCGCCGTGGAAGCGGATTTGGATAAGGCGACCGCTCCGGCGGCGGACGCATCCGCCATCATGGGCGCTGCCACGGCAGACATGGGCATGGATTCGGTGAAATTCATGGCACCTCGGGAAGCCAATCGGCGATGAGGAAAGGACCCGAACGGACCCAGGATCTCCGCTGGAAGACTACGGTAACGGAATTCCGCCACGGGAGATGCCACGAGCCACCCTCGACCCCCAAACTGCCGAAACGTTTCTAAGTGATTGGCGAAGAAAAACCTGGCGATGGGTGAGTCCTGATAGAAGATCGACGATAGACTCGGCCAAGCATGAGGCAGGATCTGATCCAGCGATGCGTCGTAAAGTCCGGCTACGAGTTCAGTCGGATTGGGGAGAGAAGGGAGGGCATTGGCGGCGTTGGTAGATTTTGGGGAGAGCAAAAGTGTCCAAGTTTCCTTCTGTCCGGGTTCGAGTTTGGATCGGAAGGTTTCCCAGCGGAGTTCGATCTCCTGATTACTCCAGGGCACTTGTATCTGGCGGGTTTCGGTATAGGCGCGGTTTTCGCGAATGAACGTCAATTGGAGTCCCAGGCCGCCTCGAAATGATTCGGTGATGGATTGCGCGATTTGTTCCTGAGTTCGCCCGGGTTGAGTCCAGAAGCGGCTGATCACTTGTCCACGGTGCGTAAATTCGACGTAAGCGCGACCGGACTGGTAGCCGGTGCCCCAGAGTGCTTTGAACTCCTGACCGGGTTCGACCGACCAGGTGGGAGCGACCAGTCGATTCGGCACGCGAATGGAATACGCCGTAGAATCTGGGTTTAAGACTTCGACAACTTGTTCCGACCGGACGGCACGACCGTAGCGGTCTTGGGAATTGAGGATCATCTTGTAGGCGCCGGCGGGAAGGGAGACTTCGACCGAAGCCCGACCATTCGTTCCGGTTTGGAACGTGAGTTCGTTGAGGCCTTTTCCCAGGGCCCAGTTTTCGAGTCGAGAGGCATCGTTGGTTTGGTTTGGCTGTACCACTCCGCGGAAAGGGAACGGTTGGTAAGCGTGTCCCAGTGGTGCGCGTGCGACTTTTGAGGGGGGTAATAATTCGCGAACCGCGAGGGTCCCTGAGGCGGGTTCTGGGATGCCGTCGAGGCTGGCTGTTTCGAGGGTGACGTTGACCGGGGCGTTGGCGACCTGCCATTCCGAGACTTGGATCTTGGTTTCCATGGCCGTGTAACCGACCTGCATTTGGAATTCATCGGAACGTGTTTCTCCGGTGTTATCGGTGACATCGGCGTTGACGGAAAACATGAAGACGGGTTCGTCTTTGGCGGGCGAGAGGATGTCGGGACGCGCGACAAAATTGATTTGAAATGTGCCGTCCACCGCGGATTCAGTCACGCCGTGGGCGATTTCCTGTTCTTCTCCGGAAGCCATCCGCCACCAACACCACCAAGGCCATCGAACTCTGCGTACGACGCGGTAGCGCACGTTGGCATGGTCAATGGCGGCACCGGTATACGCCGTCGCGCGACCGGTCAGGGTTACGGCTTGGTTGAGTTTGGGGGCGTTCTTGGGGGCTTCCAGTTTTGCGAAAAACTTTGGCCGTTTGTACTCTTCAACACGGATCATGGCCTGGCCAGGTGCGGTGCCCTCCACCTGCAACCAGCATTCGCCGAGCAGACCTCCGGTGGGCGCTGTGAAACTGCCCGAGAAGGTGCCATAATCGTTTGCTTGGTATTTGGAACGAGCGATTTCGCGGCCATTGGGGTCTCTCAGGGTGACGAGGGCCTCATATTGACGCAACGCATGGTAATCGTTGGCGGTGCGATTAACGTGGATGCTGAGCCCCTTGAACCGGATAATTTGGCCGGGACGGTAGAGTCGCCGATCTGTAAAAATCCAGGTGGACTGTGTGATATCCGTGGTGGGGCGTGGCGTGCCACCGAACAATCCCTCTTCAATCGAAACAGCGTGGGCGCCGAGTTTGGCGCGGAGGATGTAAGGTCTTGGTTGAAGGTTTGGAATACGGAACCAGCCCAGGGCATCGGTTTGCACGGTGGGCGTCGGTAGGCGATTTCCGGTTCGATCCAGCCACCATCCCCCGACTTCCGCACTAGGCTGGGGCTCGCCAGTGGTGGCATCGACCACAAAACCTTCAAGTCCGGTTTGGTGGGGACGGACGACCACAGACAGATCACTCACCCAGACTGATGCGGCCGATAAGACATTTTGAGATTCCTGATTGAAGTCTGGTTGAGCGCTGGCGATGACGAAGTAATATCCGGGAGCTAATCCGCTCGGTACGGGGGCCTGTTCCACGCGGGTTTTGTAATCCGGAGTGCCTGGTAGCGAAACGCTCCAGGCCCGTTCGGGTTGGCTGGCTAGAAGCTGTTTCCAGTGCTCTGGACGAAGTGCATTCGGACGCGGCCAGTCTTTTTTGAGAAACTTTTCCCAATCCTGGCGGACCATACGGAGGTGAACCTGGCTGAGTTGTTTGTGCGAGATGTCCAGAGTGACGTCTTCCATCTTGCTCGGCCAAACCGCCTCGGTACCTAAAGAAAGAGCTGGCGTTTCAAGGCCTCGGATCAAGTTGCGGCAGCGTTGTCCCCCTGGGGTTTCCTTGAACGCGGCCGGCAGTGCGGATGCCACGCGATATGCCTCGACGAGATCCTGCTCCTGCTGGAGCAACTCGGCGAGTTGAGCTCGCGCCCGCGCGCCCACTTCAATATGATTCCATCGCTCGACTAGAGCTGTGAGTGCAGCGCGAAACTTCTCGGCCTTCGTATCGCCACCAGCGGCGTTTCGAGCCCAGTTTAGGCGTCCCAAATCTGCGTCGGCGAATGCGGCTGGATCCGGATCGTCGCGATGAAATCGCAGCACGTCGCGCCATAGAACGAGAGCCTTTTCGTCATTCGAATAATCCGGACGGGGCTCCAAGTTTCCGGACAAGAAGGCGTTTGGTGTGCCGAAGAGTTCGATTTCGTCGGCGAATGGGGAATCCGCGCTGAGATCGCGTGCCGACTGAGGCCGGGCCTTTGCTTGTTCACCGGCTGAATAGAATTCCAGCGCCAACTGGGCGAGGAAATCATACAATGTCGGTCGAAGCGTGTCGGGTGCAGACGCCTTAGGAATGAGATCTTCCCATTCGGCTATCGGAGTCTGTTTGAGTGTCTTGGCGTCGCCAAGAGCCGCGGCATAATGCCGATCGATTTCATCGAAGAGTCGGGAGAGATCCCATGTGGTGAAATCCTTGCCGGGAGGTGCTGTGGTGGCGGATCGCTGCATGAATCGCCAGCGATTGCGTTGATAGTATTGCCAGTACCAATGGCCCAGAATGGTCTGAAGGACTGGCTGCATCTCTTTGGGAACCCGTGCGAGCTCCGCTTCCAACCGTGGGATGGCTTCTTCGGGTTTGTTGCCTTCGATTTGAGCTTGCAGCGTGACCCGTTGAGCCAACGCTTTGGTGGCCTCGGCCCAGGCTTTGTCGCGTAAAGCCGCCGATAGAATCGGTTCCAGATTCGTGATGGCGGTTTGTGGCAGGCCTTTGGACAAGGCTTCCTGAACCCGTTTCCATTCGTTATCGCGAGGGCCTGCCATAAGTCCATGCATGAGCCATGCCCACACGGTGAGCCAGGTAATCCATTGGGTTTTCATTGGTACGAGTCAAAGGTTCTCGAGGGCTTGCCAGGTATTGGGTTGCAGTCCAGACCTACACTCTATTTGACGGGCATTCTTAGGTTTTATTAGCGCCCAAAGGATGCGCCTCTTTCAGTAAGTGGGATTTGAGCCAATCCAATGCGCCGACAAGGTCCTGGAACTTTCCTTCCAACTGAGCTTCAAATGCGTTCTGAACGATTTGTCCCATTTTAGGGCCGGGTTTCATTCCACTTTCCAGCAAATGTCTCCCCATGAGGATTGGTTTGGGCGCTTGTGATTCGAGTTCCAATTCTTGGGCTCGTTGGAGAATCGCACGGACGTTTTCCGGAATTTCGCGGGGCATTGGGGGCCGTCCTGAGGCATCGGCGGTCATGACGGTGACCAATTCCTGGACTGTGGCCGGCTGTAATCGGGAGGACAAGCGCCGGATGGCGCGAGTGGTGGGTTCATCGTATTGGGCCATATGATTGAGGACTAATGGCAATACCCGTCGATTGACGGTCTCGAACGAGCCAATTCGGAGTAAGAACGCCTCAGCGAGGTCGCCGCTGACGACCTCGTGCAACGGCGAGACGAGACGCATTTGGCCGCGACGGATTTCCTGGACTGTCGTACGAGCCTTGCCGATGTCGTGAAGCAAGACGGCCAACGTGAGAATGATTTGGCTGGTTTCATCGGCGGCTTTCCACTGGGGTAGATCGACAAGGGCGTCCACACAATGGTTTGTATGGACCCAGACATCGCCTTCCGGGTGCCATTCTGCCTCCTGTAAAACACCGACGGTGGCGCTCAGTTCCGGGAAATGCTCCAGCCATCCGGTTTCGAAGAGGAAGCGGAGTCCGAGAGACGGGCGCAGGCTTCGCGCGGCCCATTTAAACCATTCCTCGCGTACACGCTCCACAGCGAGTTCGGGGAAGGTTTTGGTCATTTCTCGGCAGATCTGGAGGGTTTCCGGGGTGGCTTGAAGTTGGAATCGCGCGGCGAACTGCATGCCACGCAGAACGCGAAGTGGATCCTCGCGGAAGGCTGGACTTGTATGCCGCAATTGACGCGCTTTGAGGTCGGATTCGCCGCCGTAAAAATCCAACAATTGGGAACGTCGGAGGTCGAACATCATGGCGTTGATGGTGAAATCGCGTCGCGATGCGGCCTCTTGCGGGGTGATGGAAGGGTCGAGTTGAATGGCGAAACCTCGATGTCCAGTTCCGGTTTTGGAGTCCCGCCGACTCAAGGAGAAGTCATACGTTTCGCCTGGAAGGACGGTGAGTTTGAGGACACCGAAGGAGCGTCCGACGAGATCGGCGCGGCCCCAGCGAGAGAGGGCTCGAATCAGAGAGTCGTAGTCCACCCCAAACACTTCGACATCGAAGTCCTTGACGGGAGCCCCGAGCAGCCAGTCGCGGACGCAGCCGCCGACGAGGTATGCTCGATCCAGTGCGGGCGTCTCCATCAGGATCTGCCTAAGTCGCGGCGGCATTATGTCATTCATTTCGAGAGGACTATGCCTCAGGTGGTGTGGAAGGGAAACTGGGGTTTGTGCTTCACTGTCAGGGTGTGGTGGCGTTAGGGTAAAAGAAAGTCCTGAGCCAGTTTCTGTCGATGACCGACCAATTTATTCATCCAAAGCGACCCCGGCACACGCGGAGGGCGGCCATTCAGGCTGGCGCGATCGGTTTACTGGGGCTGGGAATGAATCATTTGGCTCCGTTGCGTGCCTTGGGGCGGTCTGGCGAAACCCCCAAGGAAAAAGCCAAGTCTGTCATCTATATTTTTTTGTCGGGGGGACTGGCGCAGCACGAGAGTTTCGACATGAAGCCCGATGCGCCTTTGGAAGTGCGCGGGGAATTTCAGGCGATTCCGACTCGTACTCCGGGCATTCACATTTGCGAACACCTGCCGGAGTTAGCGAAGCGGAGTTCGATGTGGGCATTGTGCCGTTCGCTGACCCATGGTTCCAACGACCATTCGGCGGCGCATCATATCATGTTGACCGGTCGGTCGGATCTGCCTCTTGGGTTTGACCCGAGCAAGGCGAAGGAGTCTGACTGGCCGTCGATGGCGGCGTTGACGACGGCGTTGGCCTCGTCTCGCAACAATCTGCCGCCTGCGATCGTGCTACCGGAGAAGTTGATTCACAATTCAGGCCGAGTGATTCCAGGGCAATTTGGTGGGTTACTGGGTCGGCGCCACGATCCTTGGTGGTTGGATTCGTCGCCCTACAACCCGTCGACTTACGGTGCGTTTCCCGAATACTTGTTTCATCATCGGGATGGCGCGAAGACTCAGGCTAATCTGGTGTTCCGCTCACCGGATCTTTCGATACCGGAGTGGTTAATGGAGGGGAGGTTGGGCGATCGATTAGCGCTGTTGAAGCATCTGGACCGGCAGCGGGCGGCTTTGGAGCATGCGGCTGAGGTTCAAGGGTTCGAGCGTTACTGGCAATCGGCGGTCTCGTTGCTTACGGAAGGTGCCGTAGCGGGAGCATTTGACGTGGGCCAAGCCGATCCCGCGCTGCGAGTGCGTTACGGTGAGAATTCCTTTGGGTGGTCTCTGTTGACGGCGGCTCGTTTGGTGGAAGCTGGGGTGCGATTGGTGCAAGTCAACTTAGGGAATGACGAGACCTGGGATACCCATGAAGGGGCGTTTCCGAATCTGAAGAATTTCCTGTTGCCACCGATGGATCGCGCTGTTTCGGCATTGTTGGATGATTTGAAAGATCGCGGATTGCTCGACTCCACGTTGATTGTGATGGCGGGTGAATTTGGGCGGACGCCGAAGATTTCGACGCTTCCCGGAGCGGCGCTTCCCGGTCGTGACCATTGGGGTGCGGTGCAATCGGTTTTTTTTGCGGGCGGTGGCGTGCGCGGGGGAACTGTGATTGGGGCTTCGGATCGGTTGGGTGGTTATCCTGTGGCCGATGCACAAACTCCGGAGAACTTGTCCGCGACGATCTATCATGCGCTGGGATTACCCCGTGAAACCATCTGGCACGACGAACAGCGACGGCCATTTGCGTTGTATCAAGGCGAACCAATTCGCGGTTTGATGTCGGGCTGAGCGACGCTCGACTTGGATGATTTCACTTCATCTGGTTGATCACTGCTCCTCGAATCCCAATCTGTCTGTGAAACCGAGCGAGGTCAGTGTGGTCTGAAGTTGATCGAGATTCCAAAGGGTCGAGATCTGTTGTGCGGAAAGGGCAATGAGCTGTTTTTTGGAAGGACTAAACTGTAGCCCTGCCAGGGGCCACGGGTTGGATAATTCCAGACGCAACACGAGTTTTCCGGTGGCCGGATGGACGATAGCGATTTCAGCCGAAGTGTCCTGATAAGCAAACCATTGTCCGTCCCTGGAGAAGGCCATGGCGCCTGGGACATTCAAGATTTCGCGCCTGCTAATTACCCTCGCTGGTTGGAATTGAACACGATCGTAGAAAGTGCAGGCTTCTTTCGTCCCAAGAACCAGCCACAGTCCATCAGTTGAAAAAAGTGGTTCCGCAGTCAGTTGGTCGAGCTGTGTCCATGTCGCGCGCCCCGAACCGGTGTCATAAACTCGGCAACCTCCTTTCGCCAAGGAAACTGCCAATTGTTGGCCATCGGGTGACAGACAGAGTTGTACGGGGACATCGATCATTCGGATTTCGAGGGTCCGTCGGCCTGGGGATTGGACCACAATTTTATCTTGATAGCGGTACGCGCGGGTGGCGCCGTCCAGGGAGTGGGTGGCTTCCCCACAAGCATTGGTATGGCGATCCAGAAACCGAGGGCTCTTCAGAGTTAGAGATGGACCGACTTGCTGAACATCCCAGGTTTGCGCGCCGAACTCCGTGGCGGATCTGAATTGGTTTTGATTGGTGTGCCAAAAGACCTGAAACCCATTGGTGGCCTGAATCTCAAAGGCCAATTGCCGTGTCGAACACTCCCAAAACCGGACTCCTCCGGGTCCGGCGATTGCGAGCCAGCGTTCGTCAGGGCTAAACGCTGCGGCTCGATCTCCGGGATTCCATACGGGCCGCTCGATAGGTAAGGAACTCACCAACTCCGTTCTGTAGGAGCCCAGCCACAGGTTCGCGAGGCGCAATCGATACCCGGCATGACCCCAAATCCAGGCGCGGGTAGCGAGGGTGTCAACTTGCGCCCGGTGTCCCGGCACGGTGGTATGCAGCCTGGGGCGTGCATTCAAAATGTCCCAGAGAGTCCATTGTCCAGATCGAGTAAGCGTCGTGAGAATGGGTTTGCCGGGAATAAACTGAATTTCCATCAGGTCACTTTCCGCCAGAGTCCAAGCGGATTGGAGGCGGAGCGAATGAGCGTCCCAAATTTGCACGAATTGAGATTCTGAAAGAGTGACCAGCCACCGCCCATCGTCGGACCAACGACTGAAAACGGGATGGGAGATCGTCGGAAGGATGCCGCGAGACGTGCCGTCATCGAGTTGAACGACCTGAATCTCGCTCGATTGAGAATGGTGGATAAGACATTCGGTTCCGTCGGGGGAAGGGACCGCAGTTCGGATTCCGGGAAACGTGAGCGTGCCGGTCTTGGGTTTTGTCCGATCCAGGCGCCGCCACTCCGCCGTGTGGTATCCCGGTCGCACCAAGATCAAGGTTTCGCCGTTGGCGCTGCATTCGAGCACCGCTTGGGGTGGGACATTGGTGAAGCGCGCGGTCACTGCGGCGAGTTCCAGGTTCCAGTGGAGGATGTCGCCGTTGTCATAGCGAACTGCGGCGAAGTGATTTGTGAGTTGTGCCAGGGGGATCAGGTCGACGGCAGCGGCATTGGCTGGGTGTTCCAATTCCGATTCCTGAGAGTTACCCAACGGGGCGCTGCTTTCGACACGTTGAAACAATTTGCCTTTAGCTCGCAGGAAGAGTGAATGACGGAAGGTAGGGTCGATGGCTTTGGGTAAGGCATTCGATGGCGCGACCTCTGCTGGGGAGAAGGAAATGTCGGGGAGGGTGAGGGCGGCGGCGGCTTCCGAAAGGTGCTCGGGTAGGTTTCCACGCACTTGGTTTAGGAAACCGATTCGTTCGATGGCCTTGGTTCGCTGGCCGAGTTGCCTAGAGCGTCGAAGCGCGCCGATCTGAGCCAGCGTTGACTCGTATAGTTGGTTGCGGGCTGCTGCCAACTCATCCTCCAAACCTGCACGTGTGGTTGGGCTGAGAGAATCCGTCCGGGTTTGAACTTGGTTTGTGGGGGATGGAGGTCCTGAGTGTTGGGTGGTTGAAACCCAGCGTCCCAGGAAGAAAGCGAAGACGACGAGCGCCAGCCAACCGACGGAGCGAAGCGCCCGAGTCTGCATAATGAGATCGATGTCGATGTCGATACGAACGGAATCGACAACCGCTCAAACCTGGAACCAGGACGGATCGAACTGAATCTTGCTGCCACTCAAGATGGCTTCGTTGGACTTGATGGCGATCACGGCCGAGGTAAACCCGGCCTGCCAATTTGCTTCGGGCTGGGTCTTGTCGTTGATGTGCTCGATGAACCGTTCAAGGGCATAACGGATCGGTTGATCGGATTCGCTGGCGACTTCGGCGGGTTTTTTGCCTTGAGCCAAGATTTTGGTCGCATTGGCCACGAGGGCGATGCCGCTGTCGGTGAGGAAATCATCCTTCCGGGCGTAAACTTCCCAACCGAGCAACGGGGCGTCCACTTCCTTGAACATCCAAGCGCGGTTGTCGCGGATCAGAACGGCGGCGTCACTGCCAAAGAAGACCTGATGTTCGCCTTCGAACGAATTGGCCAACGTCGAATTGAAGGTCATGCGGACGCCATTGGGGAATTCATAAAGTGCCTGAATGGTGTCGGGCGTTTCGCGATCATCCTGCCATTGCAAAATTCCTCCGAAGCCGGTGACGGATAGCGGCAAGGTATTGAGATACCAGGCCGTCGTGTCGACATGGTGCATGCCGATCTCCCCGATGAGTCCAAGGCTGGATTCTTTGTAAAGACGCCAATTCAAGGCGCGTTCGCGATCGGGATTGGGTGAGGCGCGGCGCCAAGAATTCTTCTTGTTGAACTGTGCACGTGCGGCGGCGGTTTTGCCACAGGCCCCGGTCCGGAAGAACTTGAAGACGTGGTGGTGCTGCGGGTTTTCGCGGTTCTGCAGGCCTACTTGGAAAATTTTGGAAGACGCTTGAGCGGCTTTTGCGATGACCCGGGCATCGTCAATGGTGTGCGCCATGGGCGCTTCCAAATAGACGTGTTTGCCGGCCTGGATTGCCGCGAGCACGATCTCTTTGTGCAAGTGGGTGGGCGTCGCGATGATGACTGCCTGAACGTCAGAATTGTCCAAGACCTCCTTATAGTTCTCGGTGGTCTTGGCGTTTGGCGCAGTCTCTGAGGCTCGCTTGATGGAAGACTTGTAGCTGTCGCAGATGGCAACCACTGGGCCATTGGGAAGCTTTCCGAGGTTGGCGAGAATGTCCCGTCCTTGGGTTCCCAGGCCGATGATCCCGATTTTGACGGGTGGGCCGGGTACCTTTTCCTTGTAATTGGGGTCGACCTTGGGTGGGGGCAAGGTGCCGTCAGGTTTGGCTTCTTGTGCAGAGATTTCGACGCCACCCATCAAGGCCATGAGCGAGGCGACCGAAGTGCCTTTGAAGAACGTACGTCGATTTAAGTCGGAAGAGAGATCAGCGCTATTCATGTGCGGAACGAGTGCACTGTACCCAGGGAACGGGCGCTGCCAAGCCAGGTTTGATACTGGTTTTTTGGACCTCCCAGCTAATTCGGTGGCAAAGGCAGGCAAAGTTGCCCTTGTTCTGGGTTTGGATGCAAGGACGCCTCCCGCCATGACAGCGGAATTCTCGGCAGCGAAAGGTGACCAAGCCGTAACGATGCAGTGGGGTCGGTCGTGCTTGCTCGATCTTCTTGTGCAAGGCATTTTCAGCGCAGAGTTCAGGAGGACACAGAGAACGAGGATTCTTTTCTCTGTGTCCTCCAAATCTCTGCGCTGATTCCCCGTCCCCAGTTTGCAGCCTTAGTCGTTCGCTCGATGTCCCGGACGCGGGACGCCTCGCTCGGAGGCCTGCACAAGAATCTGCTTCGCAATCACTTTCCTCCCAGCTGCATCGACATTTCTAAGGCGGCGGATGTTGGCGATTCAGATGTAGAACATCCGATCGCGTTCGCTGTTTTCATCGAGAAGTTGCTGAAAATTGATGCTACCTGCTTCGGATTCGACGGAATCCTGAAGTCGTTTCCAGGCGCGTCGGAGTTCGGGTGGGCACTGGGGATCGGACAAGGCGGGAGAATCAAACAAAGGGCCGTGGACGCAGCGCAACACGTCTCCCAAGGTAATTTCGGCGGGTGGACGTGCGAGGAGATAGCCACCCTCTTTGCCGCGTAGACTCTTGACGATCTCTTGTGACTTGAGCTCGATCAAGATCTGGACAAGGTAATTAGGCGGAAGGCCATTCTCCGCCGCGAGTTCTTCAACTCGGGTGGCGGCAGCTTGGTGGTGGCGGCGAGCCAAACTGAGAATGGCTCGCGCGGCATAATCGCTTTTGACCGACAGCTTCACGTGATGCGTTGTTGTGCTCGGAATTAGGTTCCAGAGCAAGCGTCGGAAGTGGCGCGAGTGGAGATTGTGATGTCGAAAGAAATTCCGCTCGAGTGGTCTCCGGGATACTCTTGCAGGCATGTTGCTTCCGTTCCGGCGTCGTTGGTTTCACTGGATTTGCTTCGCGCTTTGGGTTGTTTGTGCTGGTCCGGCCCAATTCTGTTATGGGGCGGATGCGCCAGCAAAGCGCCTTCGACTGGCGACCTTTGATCTAGACGCGACGCCGCCAGTGGGCAGTCGAATGGCCTACGATCCAGTGACGAACACATGGGACTTGGGCTTGCGAGCGCGGGGCGTGGTGATTATGGGCGCCGGTGCTCCGATTGTCTTGTGCGCGATGGATTGGATCGGGATTGCGAATGAGGGGCATGATGCGTTTCGCACGGTTCTGGCCGAAGCCGCGGGAACGACGCCTCAGCGAGTCGCGGTTCATTCGTTGCACCAGCATGATGCGCCGGAATGCGATTTCGGGGCTGAAAAGATCCTGCAGGACGAGGGGCTCCTTGCCTTGAATTATGAGGGGAGCTTTGCGCGGGACGTCCTGCGGCGATTGAGCGGGGCGATTCGCGAATCGATTCCTCGGGCACGGGTCGTGACCCAGTTGGGATTAGGGGAAGCCCCGGTTCAGCAGGTCGCTTCCAACCGACGAATCCTGGGGTCGGATGGGAAAGTACGAGCTGTCCGCTGGACGGCGACGGCGGATCCGGCTGTGAGGGCGGAGCCTGAAGGCTTGATTGATCCAATGGTTTCATTGATCAGCTTTTGGGAGGAAGACAGTCCGATCGCCGTGTTGAGCTACTATGCGACACACCCGCAGAGCTACTATCGGACGGGCATACCCAACCCCGACTTTCCAGGCATCGCGCGTTTTGAGCGTCAACTGGCAGTGCCTGAGGCGCTGCATGTTCATTTTAACGGTGCCGGCGGCAATATTGGGGCGGGCAAGTACAACGACGGCTCTAAGACCAATCGGGCTGTGCTGGGGAAGCGATTGGCCGACGGAATGCGACGTGCTTGGGAAGCCACGCGCAAGCGCCCGTTGAGCGTTGAAGAGGTTGGTTGGGAGTTTGAACCGGTTCGTCTGGCTCCGCGGAAGGAATTTTCAAAAGCCTTGTTGGAGGCGCAGTTGCGCGGCCGTGACGCTGGGTTTTTGAAGGGTGGTGGGCCCACGAGGCTGGCCTGGGTTCGACGTTGCGAAGCGGGTCATTCGCTGGAGATTTCCTGTTTGCGACTCGCTGGAGCCCGTGTGCTCCATTTGCCTGGAGAACCGTTTGTGGAGTACCAATTGGCCGCTCGGGCGGCCCGGCCGGATCTGATGGTGGCGACGGCGGCCTACGGCGATTACGGCCCTTGGTATATCGGGACATCGATTGCCTACGCACAGGGAGGGTACGAAACCGAGCCCTCGGCATCCAACGTCGGGCCCGAGGCAGAGCCCTTGTTGATGGCTGCGATCCAGAAGCTGTTGGCGCGATAAGTCTGTAATCATGAATGGTGCGCGCCACGCACGTTGCTCGGATCACTAGGCGTTTATTGGGCCTGAAGGGCTGGGTTGGTTGTCGTGTTGGGACTCCACCCAGCGGGCCATGAGCCACAGGGCATCGCTCAGCCGATTGAGATAGATTGGGATCTCAGGATTTGGCAGTTCCTGGCCTTCGCGAAGCGTGTGTACCCGGCGTTCCGCGCGACGGCATGTTGTGCGGGCAAGGTCGAGCGCAGCCGAAAGGAGATTGGCGCCCGGTGTGGCCCAGCCTTTGAAGGAAACCTTCTGCGCCTCAATGGTTCGCACCAACGTGTCGAGTTTTTCGGTCAGCGCTGGGGTGACCAGCTGATAACCGTCTTTGACGTAGCGATCCTGGTCGGCGAGTGCCGTGGCCAGTTCGCCCATCAAAATAACGAGATCCTTTTGGATCAACAGCAGATGGTCTGCGATGAATGCTTCGCATGGCCCGTGAGCGCGTGCCA
Source organism: Verrucomicrobiales bacterium (assembly GCA_005793375.1). Lineage (GTDB taxonomy): Bacteria > Verrucomicrobiota > Verrucomicrobiia > Limisphaerales > UBA9464 > SXSK01. The sequence continues at coordinate 23,365 of SXSK01000342.1, forward strand.
ACCCCAGGGCGGCATTCAATTCGTCCACGCTTCCATAGGCTTCCACCCGTATG
>SXSK01000343.1 GCA_005793375.1 Verrucomicrobiales bacterium
TACGGAGTGGCTATGGAACTGGATGGGAGTGTTTGGTCGCCGACGTCATTCGCCACGGCCACGCTCGTGAGCGTGGCTGGAACCCATCTTTTGTGGATTTTATTCGGGGCCCTTTTCGTCGCTTTTGTCATTCGATTCACCATGAACCTGGTGTCGGAACCACGGCGTTCAGCGTTGGATTACGGGGTACTTTTTCTCGCCCAAGGTTTCGGGTCCGGTTTATTGAAACCAGCACCCGGCACATGGGGTTCCTTGGTTGGCATGGCTTGGTTATGCTTGTTGCTCATACCCGGTTCTCCTTCGATCCTCCTTCTGGGCATCCTTCTGGGCATCGGCGTATCCGTTCAAACGTGCCAAGCAGCGGAACGTATCCTGGAAACGCACGATCCTGCCTCGGTGGTAATCGACGAAATCGCCGCATTGCCACTGGCCTGGCTGGGTGTCCTGGTCGTCCATGCAGTGACCAACGCCGCATGGTTCCCTTCGTCCAGCCCAAACTTTTGGCGGCTCTGGCCCGAACTCCTGACTGCTTTTGGTGCCTTCCGGCTATTTGACGTCTGGAAGCCAGGCTGGGTCGGCAAGAGCCAAGACCTTCCCGGTGGCTGGGGTGTCACGGCAGATGATGTTTTAGCCGGGCTGCTTGCTGCGATTCCCGTAGGAGCCGTCGCCGCGATACGTCAGAGCAGTTGGTTCGCAGCACCTTAGCAACGATGACTTGCTCTTGGACGGGATCAAAAGCTGGTGCAAACTCTCTCCGCACATGGGCAATACTTTCGGGCAGTTGTTTCGAATCACCACCTGGGGCGAATCCCACGGAGGTGGCGTTGGCGTCGTGGTGGACGGTTGCCCGCCTCGGCTGGCACTCACCGAAGCCGACATCCAACCAGAACTCGATCGCCGCCGCCCCGGCCAATCCAGCATTGTCACGCCTCGAAAGGAGACCGACACCGTTCAGATCCTCAGCGGCACTTTCGGAGGCAAGACTCTTGGCACACCCATCTCCATGTGGGTCAAGAATCAGGACATGCGCCCCGATGCTTACTCGGAGATGGCCACCAAGTTTCGTCCCAGTCACGCCGACTACACCTACCAAGCCAAATACGGGATCCGCAACTGGCAGGGTGGAGGGCGCACCAGCGCCCGAGAAACTATCGGTCGCGTCGCTGCAGGAGCGGTTGCCCGCAAATGGCTCCGCGAACGGTATGGCATCGAACTAGTGGCAGGTGTCATCCAGGTTCAGGACATCCAGGCCCACATTGATCCCGACCAGTTGACTCGTGAGGCGGCCGAGGCCAACATCGTTCGCTGCCCTGACGCACCCACCGCAGAACGGATGATCGCTCGTATTGAGGAAATGCGTTCAGTCGGGGACAGTGTCGGTGGCTTGATCTTGGGCGTAGCCCGAGGGGTACCTGTCGGCTGGGGAGAACCGGTGTTTGACCGGCTTGAGGCCGATCTGGCAAAGGCGATGCTCAGCCTGCCTGCCAGCAAGGGTTTCGATATTGGCAGCGGGTTTGGGGGAATCACGCTCACGGGTCTTCAGCACAACGATCCCATCCGCAACATTGACGGCAAGGTGCGCACAACGAGCAACCGAAGTGGTGGCATTCAGGGGGGCATCTCAAACGGCGAGACCATCTACTTCCGTATCGCGTTCAAGCCTGTGGCCACGGTCATGCATGAACAAGATACCATCGATGACGAGCATCAAAACACCACGCTCAAGGGACGAGGGCGGCATGACCCGTGCGTCTTGCCACGGGCCGTCCCCATGGTGGAAGCCATGACCGCTCTGGTCCTCATCGATCACGCCTTGCGCCATGAAGCGCAGTGCGGCCGAACGGCAGCTCCCTGAGAAACGCTTGGTGATGGCTTCACCAATCGTTGCCGGCCAACGGTAGATTGGAACCGCTGGAAAGACGACAGTCTCCACGGCGAGCACAATCTGGGCGTTTTGCCTGGCACCCGAGGAACTCCATGCCGCAAACCATGAATCGTCACATTCCTCTAATCCAGGTCGAGTGAACTGGTTCCGGCACCAGCAACGATTTCAGGAGCCCGTGGGATAGGACCCAATCATGATACGCAATTGAGCCAAGGCTTTGGGAGTCATTGGATAAGCCCCGCGAAAGTTCATTCAATTTGTTCGAGCGGAGTGAAGTCTGAGTTGACTTTCTGAAACAATAATTGAACGTATATAAGTTGTCAGGGTCAGTTACCTGGGCACTCTGGGTCCTCGGCGGTTTCCGAAGAGGAACGACAGGCGCGAGGTCAGATGCCAAGGCCAATTGCACGTCTAAAGCATGTTAATTGTATCCGCCTATGACCAAGACCAACGACCTCGCTGCTGAGGTTATTCGCGATGCCAAACATCCGTTTCGAGCCGTCGACGATCGACCAAAAAAATCCCAGAAGAATCGCTACGAACGCCGCAAGATACGCGAGTATCTGAAGCCCGAATCGTGGTCTTCCGAAGAATAGTCATCGAACCGCCACCAGAGCCTTCTCGATCGAGGGTTGGCAGGTAGCGGTTTTCACCCGAAACGTCTCGTCCGCAAAAACATATCGGCGACCGTGTCGCCAACAACTTGAGGAGGTGTTCTTGGATCAAAAAGTACCCATGGAATTCCCCGCCCGCCAAGTTCTGTAATTCTGCAAGCGAGTAGGGATTCGAAAAAACTCATTCGTAATCGAACTGGCATGTGCTTTCTCACGATAGCACATGGGAAACGTTTCAGCTTAACACCAGTGTTTTGATAATAGAATAGACCTCGGTAGATGCCACGACATGCGGCGCTGCCGAGGTCTCCTCTTTTTTGCCTGCACCCTCTGGGCTCGGGGTCAGCAGCAAGGGCCAATCGTCCCGATTCGAAGGCCGGACTCCGTGCGATCCCTTCACCAAGGTCGCATCGAGTGGGATTACATTCATGAGCATGCGGAATCCCAGTTTCTTTTGGATTAACCGCCAAGCAATCCGGGCTTTCAGGGCCATGGGTGAGAGCGCCGGATCGGTGAACAATTCGACGGGGTCGTAACCTGGTTTGCGATGGATATCGACGGTACGCGCAAAATCCGGCGCCAGATCGTCATCCATCCAGTAGTAGTAAGTGAACCAAGCATTTTCACGGGCAATGGCAATCAGGTCGCCGGCCCGTCGATGATCAATCCCGCGCACCTGCTTTCCCGCCCCATCCAGCACTTCAGCAATGCCATCGAGACCCATTAACATTTCTCGCACCGTGTTGCGGAGGGTGGGATCCTTCACGTGAACATGGGCCACCTGATGATCGGCCACGCTGAAGGCAAGTGAGTTACCGGTATCCAAGAGTTCCAAGCCCAGCTCGTCACGAACGGTGATCCAGCCCCGACGGCGCAATTCACGATTGATATGGATGGGCGTTGAAACCGGCGTGATGCCATATTCGCTTAGCACCACCACCTGGACACCTCGGTTGGAATAGAAGTCGATGAGGTCCCCCACCACGGTATCGATCGCTGTTAGATCTGGCAGGATCTCCGAAATGGGCGGTCTGCCTGGTTTGGAAGGATCCACCGTGCCGAATCGTTGCAGATTGTAATCCAAATGTGGCAGATACACCAAACTCAAGGTGGGCGAATGACGTTCTTCCACCCAACGGGCTGAAGCCGCGATCCAGCGCGATGCCCCGTCGGGCGGCCCCTGCGGCGACGAACGACCGGCTGCGGGCCCCCAGAACGTGGCGAATGGAAATTCACCTATCTCTCGTTTAATCTCGGTTCGGAGGTTCAATGGCCAGGTGTAAATATCGAAAAACTTGCGGCCATCGGCGGGATACATCGGACGCGGCGTGATCGACCAATCGGCGCCGGAGTACATGTTGTACCACCAAAAAAGCTTGGCACAGGTGAACTCCGGTTTAAGAGCCTTGAGTTCCTCAAAGAGTTTAGGGGCCTCTACCAATCGATTGGATTGTTTCCAAAAATGGACCTCCGACAATCCCCAGTCGTACCAGCCATTCCCCACGATCCCATGTTGGCTTGGCACTTTGCCGGTCAAGTAGTTCGACTGCGCCGTGCAAGTGACAGCCGGAAAAGCGGGATCGATGTGGGCGACGGTCGATCGTTCGAGAAAGGCCCGCAGCCTCGGCGTGTGCTCTCCGACCAAGCCGCGGGTCAACCCCACTACGTTCAAGACAGCCGTGCGCTTCATCTGGAACAGTCTCAATCACAGACTCCGTTCCGACAATCACTCTTCGCGTTCTGAACCTCGAGGTGGCTTGGCCCGTTTTCAACTCACTGGGGCCAGGCGCACATTTTTTGAGTATCAACGACCATCCGTTGACCTTCCGACGAACTCTGGTAGCATAAGAGAGTTCTAACCATCATGCGTTGCCCACATCGCTCTGTTGGTAGGAAAGAGGAATCCTCTGCGGATATTCCCTCTCTTACCGTGTCTTCAGACTCCATCCTGCTCGTTCGGCAGACCGGGTTGGAATTCGTCTCGGACAATCCTTATAAGTTGTTCTGCGAATTCGATTTGGATTTGGAAATCGACGGGAAGCGATTTGAGGGGCTTGCCCTGGTGGTCAGCTGTCGTGAGGTGCGCGCCAGCCGCTGGCGTATTTCGCTGCTCTTCCAGACAAAAGCCTTCCCGAGCGAAAATCTATCGCTCGCGGCGTGACACTTGCTTACGGTATTGCCGTTCGTTTGATCAATCTGTCTGTCCCAACATTTGCATGGAACTTTTGCGTGGAATTCTGAAGGCCGCTGTTGAAGGCGGGGCGTCCGATGTGCACATCAAGCAGGGTACGCCTGTGGTCGTCCGAATCAATCGGCAGTTGATCTCAGTGGATGCGCCGGCTCCCACCGAAGCATGGCTCAATAACATCCTGGAAAAAATGGTCCCACCGCACGCGCGAAAGCGTTTGGATGAGGATCGTGAAGTGGACTTCAGCTATTTCGCGCCCGGCATCGGCCGGTTTCGTACCAATGTATTTCAGCAGCGTGGCACTTGGGCCGTGGCCATGCGCTATGTGAAAACCCAGGTGCCCAGCTTCGAGGAACTGGGCCTCTTGCCCGTGCTTAAGGATATTGCGCTCAGCCCCCGCGGTATTGTGCTGGTCGCCGGCACGACCGGATCCGGCAAATCCACCACCTTGGCGGCGATGCTGGAGCAAATTAACGCCACCTCTAAGAAGCACATCATCACTCTCGAAGATCCCATCGAATTCGTTTTCGAGGACAATCAAAGTGTCATTGAACAACGCGAAATCGGGTTGGATTCCGTGAGTTTCCAATCTGGCCTGAAACATGTCCTCCGCCAGGACCCAGACATCATCATGGTCGGGGAAATGCGCGATTCCATCAGCTTTGTTGCCGCCATGCAGGCCGCTGATACCGGACACTTGGTGTTGTCCACTCTCCACACTCAAAACGCCGCGCAATCCGTCGGGCGCATCTTGGATTTCTTTAAACCCGATGAGCGGGAACAAGTCCGCCGACAATTGGGCTCCACCTTAAAAGCCGTGGTTTGCCAACGCATGATCACAACCGTCAACGGCGGCGTGACTCCCGCCTTGGAAATCCTGATTAACACGCCGACGGTCCGCAAAATGATGGAGGAAAACCGCCTCGAAAAACTCGGCGCCGCCATCGAAACCGGCCGCGACGACGGCATGCAGAATTTCAATCAAGCGCTCTATGACTTGGTCAAAGAACGCAAGATCACCGAGAAAGAAGCGCTGCTCAAAGCCAGCAACCCACAAGCCCTCGAGATGATGTTCAAGGGCATCTTCCTCGACGAAGGCCGCAGGATCTTGTCTTAAGCCGTTCGGGCTGCGCCCGAAGCGAAACCATCCAGCGGCTCTTTTGCTCCGTGGTTGTTTCCGTGGGCCGCTAATCCCGAGACTGCCTCAGGCGATGACTGAGCGAACCACCTCGCCGTGGACATCTGTCAGGCGGAAGTCGCGTCCTGCATGGCGGTACGTGAGTGATTCGTGATCCATGCCGAGCAGCGCCAGCAACGTGGCATGGAAATCATGCACATGAACCTTCTGGTCCACACAATAAAACCCGTACTCGTCAGTGATCCCATAGCTGAACCCGGCCTTCACACCGCCACCGGCCAGCCACATCGTGAATGCATGCGGATGATGATCCCGGCCATCGGTTCCTTGGAGCGTGGGAGTCCGCCCGAATTCACCGCCCCAAATCACCAAGGTATCATCCAACAATCCGCGACTCTTGAGATCGCGTAGCAGTCCGGCGATCGGTCGATCCACTTCAGCAGACAATCGCCCATGTTCCGAAGCCAGTTTATCGTGTTGATCCCAGTAACCGTGAGTGACCTGAACGAAGCGAACGCCGTGCTCGCTGAATCGGCGGGCCATCAGACATTGGCGAGCAAAGGACGCCGTCTTGGGATCATCGAGTCCGTAGAGTTTCTTTGTGGCGTCGCTTTCGCCGGAGACATTCAGCACATCCGGTGCCTCGGTCTGCATACGGAACGCGAGTTCAAATGATTGGATTCGCCCCTCGAGTGCGGCATCGACTCCGACATTGCCCAAGTGTTCCCGATTCATCTCGCCTAACAAATCCAACTGAGCCCGTTGTAAGGGCGTGTTTTCATCGGGATCGTGCAAGTAATTGATCGTGGCTTTATCGATCGGCACCCCACCCCCCAAACGGGTTCCATGGTGCACGGCAGGAAGGAAGGCACTCGACCAGTTTCCCACCCCACCATGACCCAAGGTCGGGTTTACCGTAACAAAACTGGGCAGGTTTTGATTCTCGGTACCGAGTCCATAGGAAACCCAAGCGCCCATGCTAGGTCGCACGAATGTATCGGATCCGGTGTGCAATTTCAACAATGCGCCACCATGAGCTTCATTCGTGCCGTGGATGGATTTGATGAAACATAACTCATCCGCGCAGGCGCCTGTGAGCGGAAAGAGATCACTCACCATGGCACCGCTCTGGCCGTATGGACGAAATTTCCAGGGTGATTTTCCAAGATTACCCGTCTTGGCAAATTGCACACGCGGCTTGGCGAAGGGCAAGGGTTTACCGGAATCGCGGATCAAGGCGGGCTTGTAGTCGAAGGTGTCCACGTGCGACGGCCCACCGTGCATGAACAAGAAGATGACTCGTTTGGCCCGCGGGCGAAACCCAGCTGGACGTGCCAACAATGGATTCAGACTCGCTGCGGCCGGGGATTTTGAAAGCGACGCCAGCATGCCCATCAACGCTAAGTTTCCAAATCCAGCAGCGCATTGGCGCAACATCTGGCGTCGGGTAACCGGCGTTGGCATCGAGTGATGTAATCGATTCATAACAACTCAATCCCGATACAAGAACTCATTGGATGCGATCAATGTCTGGCAGAAGCTGGCCCAAACATCGATCTTGGACTTATTGGAAATCATCGACTCGGCTTGCTGGAGAAACTGGGCCGCACGTTCCGTTTCGCGTACGCTGGCGCGACGTTGCAAGATTTGGCGATAGACCAAGGAAACACGGTGTGACACGTCAGCTGCTTCTTCCCGACAGACGGCTTCAGCCACTGCGTGCGCGGCGGATTTCACCAGCGGACTGTTCATGAAAAAGAGCGCCTGATGCGACACCACCGTGGGGACGCGTCGAGCCGTGCCAACACTCGGATTGGCGCCATCGAAGATCGTGAACAGATCGAACATTCGATCCCGAACCAGTGGCAGATAGATGGACCGACGATGCGATTTCGCTGAGACATCGTCGGCAGGAGTGTATTCGTTATTCTTCCAACTCACCAAGGTTCCACCCCGTGTTCGATCTAATCTGCGGGATACCGTCAACATCGCATCCCGGACCATTTCCGCCTCCAAGCGCTGTCGAGGGAATCGGCTTAACCAGCGGTTGTCCGGATCCATGGTGGCAACGGGAGATCCGGCGGGTAGCACACTATCGGTTTGCCAGGTGGCCGAGTTCAGAATGATCCGATGGAGATGTTTGAAACTCCATCCCGAGCGCATGAACTCGCCCGCCAACCAATCGAGTAACTCCGGGTGCGTAGGGGGATCGCCACGCACGCCAAAGTTATCCGGTGTGCGGACAAGCCCTTCACCAAAATGGGCCTGCCAAACCCGGTTTACCACCACGCGCGCTGTCAGCGGGTTGTCAGAACTCGCCAACCATCGCGCCAATTCCAGCCGCCCACTTTGTGTTTCTGGAAGTTTGCCCTGCGGCTCGCGAAGCAGGACTTGGAGAAAACCCCGCGGCACCGGAGTGGGCGCCAGGTTCAAATGATTGCCGCGAATGTGAACGGGCAATTCTTGAAGATTATCCTCGGCAACCGCGAGTGCGACTGCCGTGGGCGGCGGTGCGGTGGCCTTCCAGGCATCCCGCTCGGATTCCAGTCGAGCCACGGCATCCCGCGTCGTCACTGGCCAAAGGGGCCGCGGATCGTCAGGCACCACCAGCAAACCGCGTTTGCCATAGAGCGCTTCCCGGAACTGGCTGCGAACGACTGCCACACGCTCTTCCGGCGTTGAGGCGTCAAAATTCCAGACGGCGACTGCACCGGTTGCGTCTTCGGCAGTCGGCAATTCATAGTGTTTGCGAAGTTGATCCGCACTCAGGGCTCGATTCCAAAGACGAGTCTCATCGAGCAGTCCGCGAAAATAGACGTGCCCATCTTGACGTTTGCCCAAAGCGAAAGGTCCTTTGCCTGGCAAGCGTGCACGGCCCACGCGCTGTTCCGCCGCCAGCGTCCCATTCACATACAAGCGCAGCTCGCGCTCATCAAAGGTCATGGCGAGATGCGACCATTCCCCCTTTTTTAATGTGCGATCCACCGCTCGAATGGAGATCTCGCCACCTCGTCCACCCGTCACGTTGAGATAGGCTGCTGGAATTCTCCCTTCCAGAAACAACGCATAATGCCCATCCACCCATTCGTTCCCATTCTTGGAAACCAACCAACGGCGGGACTCGCCGCCTTTGGGCGTTTCATCCAGTTGCACCCAGGTCTCCAACGTGAATTGGGCAGGCTCCAATTCCGGGCGGTGCGGGACTTCGACAGAATTGCTTCCGTCACAGACTAGAGCGGTTCCCAAGCGGCCGGCTCCCAATCGAACTCCGGAGGGTGCCTGTTCCAGAGCTGCCAGTTTCTGAAGGGCCGAATCGGGCTGCGAAATCAATTCACGCGCAAGAGTTGCTAACCCATTGGTTCGAGCTTCGCCGTTTAACCAATCCTGGGTCCGCTTCAACAAGGCGGCATCCAACTGGTTGGTGGCAGATTCCAAACCAAGAGTCGTTGCGATGGCGCGAGGCAATTGCTGCTTCCACGTGCCAACCAGCGCGGTGTTGGCTTCCTTGACGAGGGCATCGACGCGCGCCGTGCGCTCTTTGAGTCCAGTTTCATGTGCGGCAATCCTCGCTAACTCCGCCGCTGTGGAGATCCACCGTTCATTGAACTTGGAAACGAAATCCAAATTCTCCATGGCCCGCGTGCTCTTAAAGATGCCCGCCAACGCGTAGTAATCGGTGGTGGGAATTGGATCGAACTTGTGATCGTGACACCGGGAACACGACACCGTGAGGCCCAGGAACGCCCGGCCCACCGTATCGATCTGTTCATCGACCAAATCCATGACCAGCTTGGGTTTGTCCTGTTCCGCCAACATTTTGGGTCCCAGCACCAGGAAACCCGTAGCGACCCACCGATCGAAAACCGCTCGCTCGTTCAATCCATTCGTCGGCATCAAGTCCCCAGCGAGTTGTTCATGGATGAATTGATCATAAGGCTTGTCTGAATTGAAGGCCTCCACGACCCAATCCCGGTACCTCCAGGCGTTGGCCATTACCTTGTTTTCATCCTGGCCATTGGTGTCGGCATATCGAGCCAGATCCAACCACCAACGAGCCCATCGTTCCCCGTATTCAGGCGACTCCAACAACCGATCCACGATTCGGCGAACGGCATCTGGCGATGAATCCTCGACAAAGGCATCCACCACATCCGGGTCCGGTGGCAAGCCAGTGAGATCGATGGTCGCCCGCCGAATTAACGTTCTCCGATCGGCCAGAGGATTGGGCGTCAACCGTTCGTGAGCCAAACGCGTGAGAATGAAAGCGTCGACAGGAGTTTGGACCCGCCCTTCCACTGAAGGAATGGGCACGGGCCGTACAGGTTGAAACGCCCAATGACTGGAATTAGTCCGCGCCCAGGCCGCCGACGTCAGGAGCCAGCACATTAAGGCCAAACCCCAGCACCCCATCGGCCATAGAACGGTTGGATTCCGCGTCGTCACCTTCTTTAGACGCTCAGGCCAGAATTGTCTTCACCACTTCTCCACTCACATCCGTCAACCTAAAATCGCGACCGCTGTATCGGAACGTGAGCCGTTCATGGTCCATGCCCAATAAATGAAGAATAGTGGCATGAAAATCATGAACACTCACCCGGTCTTGGACGGCCTTGAAGCCCACCTCATCGGTGGATCCATGGTGGGTCCCTCCGCGGACGCCTCCACCCGCCATCCAAGCGGTAAACGCATGGGGGTTGTGATCGCGCCCAGTGCCACCCTTCTGAACGATGGGTAACCGGCCAAATTCACCAGCCCACACCACCAACGTCTCATCCAATAATCCACGTTGCTCCAGATCCGCCAAGAGCGCAGCGATAGGACGATCCGTTTCCGCGGCGAATCCCGTGTGGTTCTTGACGATGTTTTCATGCCCATCCCAACTGCGTTCGTTATCCATGCCGCCGGAATAGATCTGCACGAACCGCACACCACGTTCCACCATACGCCGCGCCACCAGACACTGGCGGGCAAATGGCCCGCAGACCTTATCCTCAGTGCCGTATAGATAACGGATATGCTCGGGTTCCTGCGCGATTTCCAAGACTTCAGGGGCCGCCGCTTGCATGCGATACGCCAATTCAAAGCTCTCCATCCGGGCAGACAACGCCGTGTCGCTGGGATCCGTTGCCGCATGATGTCCATTCAATCGCGCCAACAAGTCGAGTTGACGTCGTTGAGCCTCTGGTCGGAGATCCTGGGGGCGTTTGAGATTGTCGATAGGATCGCCTTTCGGGCGGAGATGAGTTCCTTGATAAACTCCGGGCAAGAATCCGGCGCCCCAATTGAGGGCATGACCCTTGGGCAATCCCCGTTCCAAGGGATCGCTCATGACCACAAACGACGGCAAATCGCGACTCTCCGATCCCAGGCCGTACGTGACCCAGGAACCGACGCACGGGCAACCCATTCGGGTGAACCCGGTGTTCATCATAAATAGCGCTGGGCTGTGGTTATTGGACTCCGTGAAGCAGGAATGGAGGAATCCCATCTTGTCGACGTGGCGGGACAAGTTTGGGAAGATCTCGGAAGACCAAGAACCTGATTGTCCATGCTGGGCCCAACGAAACGGGGATTTCATCAGAGGCCCGACATTTCCAGTAAAGAATCCGGTGTTTTTATCAAAACCCTCCAGTTCCTTGCCATCGCGTTTGAGTAACTCCGGTTTGTAATCCCAGGTATCCACCTGGCTGGGGCCTCCATTCATGAACAACCAGATGACCGATCGTGCCTTGGGAGCGTGGGTGCTGTTTCGCGCGGACAATGGGTTCAACGTCGCGGCGGGCGATCCCAAAAGCTTATTGTCCTGCAACAATGTGGCTAAACCCAGCAAACCGGCCCCACCCCCACAACGCCTCAGCAGCTCGCGTCTCGAGAGCCGGGCCAAGTCCGATGAAATGCCAGAACCCAATGGGTATTGCATCTCGTAACTTTGGTCCGATCTGGCGATCTTTGCAAGCCGGTTGAAGCACCCCTTGGGTCGTCCACAGGCCAGCTTTCAATCCCACGGAACTCATGAATGCACCGAGCCACGATTCAGTGGAGGCGGTGGCCCACCGCTTTTGGGGGAATTACTGAGCAAGTTGGGACGGATGGAGAAAGCGGCAGAGGACTGCGCGCACTCCAAAAAACGGGAACCGCGGAGCGCTCGGAGTTCGCGGATGCCACGGGAAGCACAGTCCTCCTCTCACTCCCTCCGTGTTCTCCGCGCCCTCGGCGGTTTCACAGATTGCACACCAGAAGTCCTGCAATCCAAAAGCGGCAGAGGACTGCCGCGCTCCATAGATAGAAAAAAGGCCGGACATTGCTGTCCGGCCTTTTGTAAGAATTGGAGACTACTGAGTCATTCGGAATTACTTCCGGACGGCGCGGTAGAACCTGGAATCAGTCGCATCAACCGTCAGCGGGCTCGCGCCAGCGACGTCGGTGTAGGTGCCACCTGCGGTGGCAGACGACTGGAGTGTGCCTTCGAAGGTGAGGGTCACCTTGCCAGCAGCACCA
>SXSK01000344.1 GCA_005793375.1 Verrucomicrobiales bacterium
CCTCCGGCCCGATCCCCTAGATCCCGACACCCTTGCTCGAATAATGAAATACTACTGCCGATACGAGCGGCGCACCGACAGACGGAATTTCCTAGAGAAACTCGAGGCTGTCTTAGGTTGACGCGTATGCGCAGTTGCGGGGGCGGCGAGTCCCGGGGGGCAACACCGTGGGTGCCCGCCGGGACTTGTTCTTTTGGCGGACTGCCGGCCACCCCACGCTCGCCCCGGACTTCGGTGCCGTCTTGTCCGGTTCCTGAATCCGTTCATCAACCCTCACTTTCTTTGGCGGGTTTCGGGCGGGCACGTCGCACTGGGTGGTGGAGACCGGGAATCCGGCAGCTCCGAACCGAAAGCCAAACACCTTTCATCCATCGATAACGCACATGAAACTGAACCGTGATATCCTCGACCTCCGGCGGGCCTCCCGCTGGCTCACCGCCTGGAGCGCGCTGGCGTTGCTCCTCGGCACCCACGTCACCCAGGCCGCCGAAGTGGTCTTCAATGACGGTCTCACCCACACGATCAACGATGCCTCGTTCCAGAACGATACTCTCACCGTCGAGAACAGCACGAAGCTCATCATCAACCCCGGTGCCGTCCTCGGCGGCGCGGGCGAAACGTCGGGCATGTTTCTGGTAAACGATTCTTCGACGCTGACGATTCACGACGCGACCAGTGGCGGCGAGGGACTCGCCTCTGGCGGAGTTCAGGCCCTCAACTCCTCCAAAGTGACCATCCACGGCGGGAAGTTCGGCAGCGCTGGGATACTGTCCGGCCACATCCGTCTGTGGTCCACCGGGGGCTCGACGATCAACGGCGGGGCGGTTCAGCTAGAGGTCACACCCGAGTTGCGGTTGGAGCGCACGGCTGCCGGCTTGAAACTCTCCTGGAGTCAGAGTGCCGTCGATTACCGTCTGCAAAGCACCGGTGGCATGAGCACCGCCAGTGAGTGGACAGTGTGGCCCGAGGCGCCTGTATTGGAAGGAGACCGCTGGGTGGTCCAGTTGCCTCCGGCGAAAACGGCCTCCGGCAACCAGTTGTTCCGGCTGCACAAGCCCTAGAATTGAGAAGAAGGCTCCCTTGATCCTGCAGGCGTGGCATGGTTGCCTATCGTGCCCGCCGGGATCTGATTCCCAGGGGTGTATGCGGTACTATTCCTATGTCTGGCACCAATCCCCGTCCGGTGTGTACGCGCTGCCGTCGCCCCCTTTCGACTTGTTGGTGCGTCGAGTTGACGCCTATCGAGACAACGACTCGGGTTGTATTCCTCCAGCACTCCCGGGAAAACAGGGTGGCTATTGGTACGGCTCGGATGGCTCACCTTGGACTCGCCCGGAGCGAATTGTATGTGGGGATCGACTTTGCAGCGCATGGTCGTATCCAGGAATTGATCGCGAGTCCGGGCGCCGCCTTATTGTTTCCGGGTGAGGGTTCGGTTGCTCCGGATAAGCTCGAGAAGCCTCCAACGGTGTTGCTGGTGATCGATGGAACGTGGCCGCAGGCGCGGAAGCTGATGGCGCTCAATCCCGCTTTGGGGGCGCTTCCGCGAATTGGATTTGTCCCACGGAAGCCTGGAAATTATCGCATCCGCCGCGAACCGGCTGTCCATTGTGTCGCGACCATTGAGGCGGTTGTCGAAGTGCTGGCTGCATTGGAAGGCGACGAAACCCGATTTGCCTCGTTGATTCGAACCTTCGACGGCATGGTGGAACGACAGATCGCTTGTGCTGCCGCCCGAAAAGTGACTGCCCGACGAACCCTGAAACCGCCGGATCCGTGGTGGGCCTCGACGGCAATTCCTGACCTGGATGGGTTGTGGCCGCGATTGATCGCCATCGTGGGTGAGTCAAATGCGCATGGTCGCGACAGTGGGGTGCCGGGGTCGCCTGAACTGGTGCAGTTGGCCGCGATCCGGCTGGCGACGTGGGAAGTTTTTGGCGCGTTCCTTGCGCCGCGCAGGCCGTTGGCGCCTGGAACTGCCCAGCATCTCGATGTGCCACGGTCGGTTTTAGTGGGTGGGCGCCCTGTGGGCGAGGTGCTGGCGGAATGGAATGAGTTTCATCGACCGGATGATCGTCTCCTCGGTTGGGGCAGCTACGGGGTGGATCTTTTGGCCCAGGAGGGATGGAGGCCACCGCTCAATCCGATTGATCTGCGCGTCGTGGCAGCACATCGACTCAAGCGTGCCCCGGGAAGCGTGACTGCCGCTGCCGCGGCGGTCGGAGCGGATCTCGGTGGCCAACCGGTGGCGCCAGGTCGAGCCGGACGCACATTGCAGGCGCTCGCCGCCCTTGCTGGTACACTGCGAAACGAGGCAGTCGTCGGACGTCGGTCAGCTAAAGAAGGTGTGATTTCCCGCTCGCCGGACGACCCATAATCGACGGATGGGTTCTTTCTCCAGACGAATTGCGCTCGACGCCGTCCCTCCTGTGCGTGTAGACCGCGCTCCACGAGCCCATGAAAATTGAGTCTGTTGATTTCTACTATTTATCGATTCCTCAGGTCCTTGATATTGGAGACGGAAGCCAGGATGCATTGCTTGTGCGGGTGCAGGCCGATGGATGGATCGGCTGGGGCGAGTGCGAAGCGTCGCCGCTGGTTTCCATGGCGAGTTGGAATTGCCCGATGTCGCATAGTGCCTGTAAGCCGGTCAGCGCATCCGTGCTCGGGCAAGTGATTGAAACCCCCGACGACATTCGGCGCATCAATCGCCTCGTTCGGACGAACTGCCTGGACCTGCTTCAAGCCGATCACACCCTCTCCGGCATCGACATTGCCTTGTGGGACTTGCTGGCGCGGAAGCGCCAGGTTCCTGTGTATCAACTCCTGGGATATGAGCGAGCCTATCCAAAAATCGCCTATGCCTCTCAATTGTTTGGGGATGATCCCCAAGGCACCCTGGAACGGGGCCGAGCCGTTGCCGCTGCTGGGATTCGCGCGGCAAAGTTTGGGTGGGGACCTTACGGCCATGGCTCGCCGGAGCTCGATGCCGATCATGTTCATGCGGCGCGCGAAGGATTGGGGAAGGACTGTCGACTCCTGGTAGACGCGGGTACCGTTTGGTTTGATGATGTGGAGCGTGCCGCCAAGCGGTTGGAGGCTTTGAATCAGTGCGATGCTGTGTGGCTTGAGGAGCCGTTTGTTTCCGGAGCATTGGAAGCCTACAAAGGGCTGGCCGTTCGGTCGGGAAGGGTGCGGCTTGCGGGTGGCGAGGGCTGCCACAATTTTCATCAGGCGAAGAACATGATCGACTACGCCGGCATCGGCTACGTCCAGATCGATACCGGACGAATCGGAGGTATCACCACGGCACTGGATGTGGTCCGTTATGCGGAATCGCTCGGGATCGTTTTTGTCAACCATACCTTCACGACGCATCTCGCGCTCAGTGCTTCAATTCAACCCTACGCCGGGCTGAAGCATCATGAACTGTGCGAATATCCGTTTGCGCCATCGGCTCTCGGTCGAGACCTAGCCGGTACGGGGTTGTCTCCCGACGCCAACGGTCTCGTGCGTCTCCCTGAGACCCCAGGTTTGGGGATTGAACCTGACCTTCGAGCTCTCCGGGAGTATCAACAAACGGTGGAAATACAAGTGAACGGCAGGACGGTCTTTGCCAGCACCCGGCTTTGATCCCGTTAAGCCCTGGCTCCCCAGGATCGATGTGATTGTTGAGGTTCGAAGGACTTCGGTATTAGGTGTCGAGGCTGAGTCGGACCAAGGAATCATCGGTTTGGCTGGGGAAATGGGCAGGCTGATTCATCCGTGGGCGGGAGATCCGCGCCACCGAACGGATCGCTGCAGATGCAAAAACATCGTGCGGCAACGCCTTCCAAAGCTTTTCGGAGCCCCGGTATTTGTTGCGTCTCAAGCTTGAGGGTTGGGTGTCCTGCAATTCCCTTTCCTGCCCACTAAAAACTCGCTACGATTCAAGTCATGCGGACCATGAATTAATGACGCAACCAAGCCCATGATCGCGAATCCTCCCAGTCTTAGAATTCGATTACCGTTGGAGCGACTTGCTGAGTTTTGCCGGAGCCGATCCATCACTCGCTTGGAAGTTTTTGGCTCCGCCCTCCGTGAAGATTTTAGGCCGGACAGCGATGTCGACCTGCTCGCCACTTATGCGCCCCTGGCTCATTGGAGCCTGCTCGACCGTGTCCGCATGAAATATGAACTGGAAGAGATAGTGGGGCGAAAAGTGGACTTACTTAACCGCCGTGCTCTCGAAAGTGGACGAGGCAACGGACGGTCCGCAGCGATCCTGAATAGTGCTGAACTGCTCTATGCCGAATCGTGACCGACAATCTATAGAGGACATGCTGCGTGCCGCCCGGAAAATTTTGGAATATGCCGTTGGCACCAACCGGGAAACGCTTCCAGCTATTCCAATGCGTCTGGACGCTCTGCTATACGAAATGATTGTTTTCGGTGAAGCCGCCCGCCGCCTTTCCCAGGAACTCCGTGAGCACCACTCGGACGTGCCGTGGCGAGACATAATCGGCATGCGTAACGTCGTCACGCACGGCTACGATCAGATTGATGACGAAGAACTCTGGCAAGTCATCGACCGCGATCTCCCCGGCCTGATCTCCAAGCTGGAGAACATCATGACCACGCTTTGACAATCGCACGCCCCTAGTCGTCGCGAGTTTCACAAAGATTGTAACTTACGAGCCGATCGTGGCGCTAGAAAATCTGCCTTCATGTCCACTAACCGCCACTCGACGTTTCAAAGTTCGCCAGAGTCCAAGCGGTCATGGGTCTTGCGGCGTTGGTTGCGAGTCGGCGTCCAGTTTCTTATGCTCGCCGCTGCAGCAGCCGCGGTGATCTACAAGATGAAATTCTCTCCGATCCCAGTGCGCGCTCATCGCGTTGCGTATGGGCCTGTGGTGGCAGAAGTTCTGGGCATCGGGACGCTTGAGGCACGGGTCAAGACAACGATCAGTCCGCGGATACAGGAGCGGCTCTTGGAGGTATTGGTGGACCAGGGTGATTCGGTGAAAGCCGGTCAGTTGCTTGCGCGGTTGGATGATGGCGAACTCAAAGGTTTGGTGGAAGTGAGTGAAGCGGGGTTGTCGGCCGCGAAGGCGACCGAGGTTCGTGTGCGCGTCGATGAAGCCCGTGCCCAGGCGGTGGAACAGCAAGCGCGCCAGGACCATCAGCGGACTACGGATCTTGTCCGTACAAAAGTCAGTTCGCAGGCTGAATTGGACAAAGCTATTGAGCGGTTGCAGGTGGCCGAATCGGACTGGCACCGAGCTCGCGCGGCCACCGTAGAAGCGCAGCAGCAAGTTCAAATGGCGGAAAAAAGCCTTATCTACCAACGAGAACGATTTAAGTTTACTCGAATATTGAGTCCGTATGATGGGCTCGTGACGCGTCGCGACCGTGACCCTGGTGGCGTCGTCGTTCCCGGCAGTTCCATTCTGCAACTGGTTTCTACCAATGAGCTCTGGGTTTCAGCTTGGGTCGATGAGACTGCCTCAGCAGCACTGGCCCAAGGAAGGAAAGCGCGGGTAGTTTTTCGTTCTGATCCTACCAAAAGCTATTCAGGTGATGTTGCCCGGCTGGGGCTCGAAACCGACCGCGAAACTCGTGAGTTTCTTGTGGATGTGCGTGTTCGCGAACTGCCGCCGAATTGGACCTTGGGCCAGCGGGCTGAGGTATTTATTGAAGCGGGCCAAAAAACCAATGTATGGGTCGTGCCGACACAATTCGTCCTTTGGCGTGACGGAGAGCCGGGTGTGTTCGTCGCGAAGCATGGAAAGGCCGAGTGGCGTCACCTGACCCTCGGGCTACGCGGGTTGGAAACGGTGGAGGTGGTGCAGGGGTTGTCGGAGGACGAGCACGTCATCCTCCCCATCAAGCCACAGCAGCCCTCCTTAAAGCCGGGGCAGCGGGTGGAGCCAAAATGAATCTCGCTGCCAGAGATATCCGCCACAACTTCGGGCGGTTTGCGCTCACCACGGTTGGGATTGGTTTGCTGCTGATGATTGTGATGGGCATGGGCGGGATCTATCGCGGCCTGATCCACGAGGCGACGTTGCTCATCGATCATATCGGAGCGGATCTCTGGGTGGTACAGGGGGGCACGCGCGGACCTTTTGCAGAGATATCCCGAGTGCCTCCGGATTTAGAAGACCGCGTGCGTGCGGTGCCGGGCGTGGCCGCGGCGCGGCGGTTCGTCTCGCACACCATCCAAAGACAGCGAGCGGGCGCGCCGCTTCGTTTGGTGGTGCAGGGGTTGTCGTGGCCAGAAGATCGAGGTGATTGGATTCCACTGATGGCCGGACGCCCGCTGGGTCAGGCGCACTTCGAGATGATTGCCGACCGGTCGTTGCGCCTGGAACTAGGTGAAACGGTGACGCTCGGAAAAGATCATTTTGAAGTCGTGGGCCTGACCAGCGGGATGGTTGGCTCCAGCGGTGATGGATTGGCCTTTTTCAGTGTGAGCGACGCCGAGTCGATTCAGTCGGACCTGCCCGGTGAAGCCCTTCGACTCGAACGTCAATCGCGTCGTGCACGGGCCGAGGCTCAAGATATTGGCCAAGTCCAGCCGGAGTTGCTGGACCGCGCTGTCGGCCCGGCCAGCGGGATTCCAGCCATCGCTCCACCGAAAGTCAGCGCCGTGATGCTCACGCTTCAGCCGGGCATAAGTGCTGAGGTGGTGGCCAAGACCATTTCGACATGGTCGGATGTGACAGTTTACACTCAGCAGCAACAGAAGGACCTGCTACTTTCCGGCATGGTGGACAAGGCCAAGCGCCAACTCGGATTGTTCCGAATTCTGCTGATCCTTATTTCGACCATCATTATGGCGCTCATCATCTACACGCTCACTTTGGACAAGATCCATGACATCGCGATGCTCAAATTGATGGGCGCTCGCCATGGCGTGATTGTGGGATTGATTTTGCAACAGGCTCTTTTGATGGGTGCACTCGGCTATGGATTGGCCTACTGGCTGGGCACCTATGCATTCCCGCGATTCCCGAGGCTAGTCCTAAAACAAGCGTGATATAACTGTCGAATTATATTAAAAAGCTCGAAACCCTTGTCTTTATTGGTTTTAATGCGTCTTGTCACAGATGAAAAAAGCCAAACAAACAGGATTTCGAGTTAGCAAACCTTGCCGCAA
>SXSK01000345.1 GCA_005793375.1 Verrucomicrobiales bacterium
CGTGGTACTTCCAAGAGGAGCGAAGCGCGGCGGAGGTGGAGGCGGGAATCAAGGCGCGACATCGACGACGGAAGCTGGCGATGGAATCTAAGTTCCGTCGCGAAGCCAGCCGGAAGAAAATTATAACAATGTAGAACTAAGTGTCCCGAAAAGTCGCGACCTGAGATGGCTGCAAGAACACACGACCGCGCTGAAGTGATGCTCGCCCTACTTACCCACCGCAGCACCATGAGACTCGAAGGCCAGTGTGCTGCGGGTGGTTCCAGCGTCGGCTCAGGTTACCTTCCCAGCATCCATAAAAGTATCGAAGCCACTGCCAGACCTGCCCCCCCAAGGATTACCCACACTGAAATGGTTTTGCGCTGCGGGGGAGTCGTTGCGCTAGAAATAGGTTGAGACGGGGGTACTGCAGATGGCGACGACCCGGGTGCGATCGGAGCGGAAAGGTGCAGCGTGTTATCGTCATCGGTTGAGCTGCTTCCCGCCGAGGAGACGTTTTGAACCACGGCGTGCAACGACTCGGGTTCAGGGTCCTTCTTCGTGGCATATTGCTGGTAGAGATGTGTGGTGTGTTCCGTGGAGTCCTCGGTCTGAGGAAGGTCCAACTCCAGGCGAGCCTCGACCCGGCCAAAACGAATCACCTCACCATGATTCACCGGCAACTGACCCGTCACGCGCTTTCCAGCCACCCAGGTGCCGTTCTTGGAACCGTGCTCGCGGATAATGACCTCGTTCCAACTAATGAGGATTTCGCAATGATCGGCCGACACGGATTCATCGCGGATGACCAGATTGTTCGCAGGATGGCGTCCTATCTTGGTCTTGCCTTCGGGCAACACGCAGGATTGCGCCGCGAATTCGCGCTGGATGAAAATGAGCTTAGGCATTCAAAGCAGTGAGATCATGCCGTGAAGATCTTGGATGGCGTCCAGGTATTATTTCAGAAGTTCTCCTGATGAACTCGAACCGCCAAAAGGCGGGACTCCGAACACCTGCAGCCGGCAATCGGGAGCGTTTGGAGTTCCGCCTTCAGGCAACCCGGGCTCAACTCGCAGCAAAATGAGCGCTGCTGTTGTTAGTGCTGAGTCCTGTGCCAGAGGTATTGTTAGGAATCAAGCGTTTCCTGGTGTCGGCTTATTATTGCGGGATCTGCCAGGGCTGCGAGGCTAAGGGCTATGGAAATGCTCACGTTTGATGCGGTGGTGATTGGTGGTGGTAGCGCGGGTTACGCCGCGGCGCGGGCTTTGGTGGCCGGTGGGGCCGCCGTAGCGGTGGTGGATTCAGCCCCCGAGTTGGGAGGACTTTGCATCCTGCGAGGCTGTATGCCCACCAAAGCCTTGTTGCACGCTGCCGAGCTCAGGCATGCCCTGGAAGAGGCCAAGCACTGGGGAATTCATCCTGGAGAGGTTCAGATCGACATTGCGGCGCTGTTCGGACGCAAAGCCGCGTTGATCGAACAGTTCGCCTCGTACCGTCGTGGTCAACTGGAGACTGGCAAGTTTCAATTGCTGCGAGCCCGGGCCAGTTTTGTGGATGCTCACACGCTGCAGCTCTCCGATGGCCGGCAGGTTCGTGCAGGCCACATCGTTCTCGCCACAGGGTCCAAGGTGGCCAGACTGCCCCTGCCGGTTCTGGAAACGATTGGCTGCAAAACGAGCGATGATTTGGTCGATTGTGCGAATCTGCCGGCTTCCCTCATTGTTCTGGGTGGCGGCGCCGTGGGGTTGGAGTTCGCCCAATTTTATTCGCGTCTCGGGACTCGAGTGAGTGTGATTCAACGCAATCCGCAGATCCTGCGCGATTTTGACGTGGACGCAGCCGCGGAAGTGGAAAAAGCCTTTCGAAGGGAAGGCATTGAGGTGTTTACCGGCACCCGACTACTGGATGCACGAAAATCCGCGGATCAGAGTGAAATTTTTTTTGATCAGGTCGGGTCTCCCGGAAGTGCCCGGTGGTTGAGTGCGGAAACGGTACTCCATGGAATGGGGCGGGTGCCAAATCTCGATGGACTGAATCTGTCGGCGGCAGGCGTGACTTGCGAATCGGGCGGGATTGACACCAATGCCCGCCAACAATCGTCTGTGGACCATATTTATGCCGCCGGCGATTGCTGCGGTCCCTATGAGATTGTTCACCTAGCCATCCAGCAGGGCGAGGTGGCGGCTCACAACATCCTAAAACCGTCAACACCCCGTTCGATGGATTACCGGGTTCTACTCAGCGTGGTCTTCACAGAACCTCAAGCTGCCCAGGTTGGATTGACCGAGAAGGAGGCGAAACGACGGGGACTCGCGTACGTTGCGGCAAGTTATCCATTTAATGACCATGGGAAATCGATGATTCTGGGTTGCCGGGAGGGCTTAGTGAAATTGATCGCGTCCCGTGCGGATGGGGAGATTCTGGGCGCTACCTGTGTCGGCCCCCAAGGCGGGGAACTGATTCACGAAATCGCTGTGGCGATGGCCAAGCGAATGACCGTGCATGAATTCGTGCAGGTGCCACATTATCATCCCACCTTAGCGGAAATCTGGACCTATCCAGCGGAGGACTTGGCGGCACAGCTAGGGGCATGAGCCTCCACAGAAACTTCGATCAGGACACTGCTAACTGAGATAGAACTCCGCCCTAGAGGAACGAACTCCAGGTATTTGCCGCCGGCGATCAGCTATTTGCTGGAATTGGATGCTGGGTCACCGGCTCCCAACTGCTTGTCGAACCAATCCGCGAGCACGGCAACTTCTTCGTGCATAGTCAGCCAGGGATGCCCGCCGCCGGCTTTGATGATCAATTCCGCCGAACCACCCGCGGCGCGGATTGCCGACACCAACTTTTCTGAATGGGCAAGTGGCACCACCTTATCCGCATCTCCATGAATGAGTAGGAACGGGGCTGGCGATTTGCTGACACGATGGAATGGTGAAACCGCTTTGGCTGCCTGCTGTATCTCAGCGTCGCTACGACCATTGGTGCCGTTCAAGAAAAGCAAAGGCGCGAGGATTTTCATATCAGGCGCTTTTCCTGGTTCCCATTCGAGCAGGTCGGTGGGCGGGAAAAAAACGCCGACGGCACGCACGGTAGTGTCGTGACGTTCCAGCGACGATTTTGAATTGAGGTTGGCGGATGCGGGAGTCAACGCGGTCAAGGTGGCGAGGTGACCACCTGCGGAAGCTCCGGTGAGCCCCAGACGTTGGGCTTCCACACCGAAGTCATTGGCGTGTTGCTTCACATAGCGCAGGGCTAATTTGACGTGCTGATCCATTTCGGCAGCTGTGTAGCGCGTTTTGGACCCGGGCCTGACGGCGAAAACAACGTAACCGCGCGAGCAGAAGATGTTGTAGAGCTGGGCCAGCGTGTGATCGCGAATCTTGTTGCGATCGGAGTGCCAGGCGCCACTGACCACGTCGACGATACCCAGCCCGTTGGTTTTCCCCTTCGGCCGGAACATATCCATCAACAAACCTGTGCCATGCACTTCGCCATACACAATGTCTTGACGCTGGGTGTAGGGGAGCTCTTGGGCCAGGGCACAGGCGCTGAACCAGAGACCTAATGCGACCCAGGCCGCCCGATGAAGGAGAGTCACGTTGGAATATGATTTAGTGTGACGCGCGTCGCTCTCGAATCGCGGCGACAATGTCGGCAATGACATCAGCTTTGGGTTTGGCACCTTGAGGGCCCTTGCTGTGGAGTCGGACGCTGACCTGGCCGGATTCCAGATCGCGCCCGCCGATGACGAGCATGGTGTGGACCTTGGCTTGCTCAGCGTCCTGGATCTTGGCCTTGACGGGATTGGAGCTGAAATCGCCTTC
Source organism: Verrucomicrobiales bacterium (assembly GCA_005793375.1). GTDB lineage: Bacteria > Verrucomicrobiota > Verrucomicrobiia > Limisphaerales > UBA9464 > SXSK01. The sequence continues at coordinate 3,810 of SXSK01000345.1, forward strand.
CACACGGACGAACTGGGATCGAAGTTCCTGGACGATATTTTTGGCGTAATCCAGCAGCGGATCCTCCTGGCTGATGGTGAGCACGCGCACCTGCTCGGGAGCCAGCCAGAGCGGGAAGTTGCCGGCATAATGTTCGATCAGAAACCCGATGAAACGTTCGTGCGTGCCGAGGGGGGCACGATGAATGCAGAGGGGCGTTTTCTGAGTGTTATCCCGGTCCCGGTAAGTCAGTCCGAAGCGCGCCGGAACGGCAAAATCAACCTGATTGGTGGCAATCGTGAACTCGCGTCCGATGGTGCTCCAAACCTGCACGTCAATCTTCGGGCCATAGAACGCCGCTTCATTGGCGACCTCCACGTAATTGATGCCGGACTCGATCAACACCTTGCGGACCATGTCCTCCGTTTGCTTCCAGAGCACGGGTTCATCGACGAATTTCTGTCCCAGTCTTGCCGGATCGTGGGTACTGAAGCGCATCTGATATCGGTCCAGGCCAAAAATCTTAAAATACTTCAGGTACATCTCGTTCACCGCGCGAAACTCTTCCGCGAACTGCTCGGCGGTGCAATAAATGTGGGCATCGTTCATGTTCATCGAACGGACGCGCATCAAGCCGAACAACTCACCGGACTGTTCGTACCGGTAGCAGGTGCCGTACTCGGCCAGGCGCAGAGGCAAGTCGCGATAACTGCGCGGTTCGGCGGCGAAGATCCGATGATGATGAGGGCAGTTCATCGCCTTCAGGTAATACCGGCCGCCGAGCGAGAGAATCTTTTCGCGCAATTCGGAGATAGTCTTGGCTGCTGGTGCTGATTCGGGCGAGCCCGGGGCGGTTCCCGAATAATCGAGTTGAGACTGCGTGCGCTCCAGTTCGCGTTCGAGTTCGGTGCGGTGTTTGCGCTCGTCTTCCTCGAGCATCTCCATTGGAGGAAACATGGATTCCGCGTAATAGGGAAGGTGCCCGGAGGTCTTGTACATCTTCTCCTTGGCGAGGTGCGGTGTTTTGACGCGCACATAACCTGCTTGGAATTCCGATTCCTTGGCGAGTTTTTCCAGTTCCTCAACGAGAACGGTGCCTTTGGGAAGCCAGAGGGCGAGCCCGGGCCCGACGAATTCGCTATCAAAGGCGAACAAGCCCATGTCAGTGCCGATTTTTCGATGATCTCGTTTCTTGGCTTCTTCCTGAAGTTTCAGCCACGTTTCTAGCTCTTCCTTGTTCTTGAACGCGGTGCCGTAGATACGTTGGAGTTGTGGGTTCTTCTCATTGCCACGGTAATAGGCGCTGGCCACACGCAGCAGTTTGAACGCCTTCACATTGCCAGTGCGCATCACGTGGGGCCCCGCACATAAATCGGTGAAATCGCCGTTCTGGAAAAAGCTGATGGCTTCCCCCTCCGGAATATCACCGAGACGCTCCACTTTGAATTTTTGGCCGCGTTCTTCGAACCACACTCGAGCTTCATCGCGGGTTTTGATCGATTTCTGGAAGGGTTGGTTTTCCTTAACCACCTTCCGCATCTCGTCTTCGATCTTTGGAAAATCTTCGGGCGAAAAGCGGTGGGTCAGATCGAAGTCGTAATAAAACCCCTCGTCGGTCCATGGCCCGATGTCGAGTCGTGTGTCCGGCCAGAGCCTAAGGACCGCGGTGGCGAGGATGTGGGATGCCGAGTGCCGGATGCGTCCGAGTTCGTCGAGACGTTCGCGTTCATCCAGTGTCTTGCGCTGCACCTCGTGCTTCGCTGCTTCGTGAGGTTGAGGACTGTTTTCGTTCATAGGAAAATCGTAGGCGGAGTTGTTCTGATGGATCGATGCTTGAGGGATCAATGGCCGCCTTCACCGCCGTCTTGGTCATGGCAAATCTGATCGATGACCACCGCGCTCGCCAAAATCAGGATGTCGTCTTCATTGTCCACAATATCGACGGCATAGGTATCCCGGATGGCGATCCACTTCTTGGACACCGCGGCAACCACGCGACCACCGCGGGTAAATCGGTAGTCATGGTCCAGAAAGCTGCCTTGGGCCTCATAATCATCGGGACCTGGCACATCCACGGTAAAATGACATCGAAACAGATTGAACAGATCTTTGCGCACGGTGGCGACATGCCGTCCGTCCCGGTGAATTTCGTAGGCCTTCCGAAGCGAAATGAGTTTTTCGCGGATGAAAGCGAGTTCGGTTCCGTTCATGTCCTTGAACACCAGCTTTTCGCGCAGCAAGGTGAAGGCCCTGCCATCGACAAAGAACACGTCGCGACCATTCGCATCCTGAATGCGGAAGTCGTCACCTAAAGACAGCAGTTTTTCACGGATTAAGTAGCGCATGGTTTTCAGAGCAACACGATTTGTTGAGTCGCCACGGGACACGCAGCATCCACAGCACGCCATCGCGGAAACGAAAACGCCTCGGACTGACTGGGCAGTGCGAGGCGTTGGCGTCCGCGATGGTTGCGGACGCTACGGCGTCGTCGTTGTGGCAGTTTCGCCTAGACTCATTGGCAGCAGCAAGCCAAAGCCGAAGAACGAACGCAATGGGATTTTATGAAAAATCCCGCCAAGACAGCGTGGCAGCCGACCTTGGCGGGTTCGAAAATTCGCCCCCAATTATTGGTAGCGCACCACCAACTGATTCCCTTCGATGGACACCTTGAGGATTGTTACAGCGGGGTTGATTAGAAGATAGGCGGGCTTGGATTGATCTGTCGGCAGGGTAGCCCGGATGATTTTGGCGCTGGAATCTTGAGTGATGTTCGTCAGCGTCGCCAACTCGCCCAAGGGGCCACCGGACGACAACGAAACCAAGATAGTGGAGGGTACTTCGACAAGGGAACCGGTGGCAGGTGCAGTGCTTCCGTATCCGCCGGTGTACAGGTAGAAGTCGTCTAGCAGCAATTGATTCGACGGCTGACCTGTCCCCATGGTGGAAATGAAGACATAGTTGAGGTCTGGGGTCGGTGCGCCCAGGGCTGGGTCGATGTTTATGGCGTCCCGGTCCGCGAGGTAGTTTTCGAACAAGAGTGTCCGTGTGGCATCCCCCTCCTTTTGGATGTAGGCCGAGTAGAGATCTCCCCCGTTTTGGATACCATCGGTGACATTAAACGGCTTGTTTTCGACGTTGATCCAAAGCCGGTACCAGCTTCCGGGTTGTATGGCGTCCGTGAATTGACCTTCATAGGTGCCCGTACCGATTCCATTTCGAGCTTGCAGATCAATCGTGGTGCCATCGGCGACTCGGTCGATTCGCAGGTAAGGTCCGACGTTCTGGGCGAAATCGCCGTTAAAACGAATTGAACGTTCCGTAAGACCCACGTGGACAGCGATCGGTTGTATGGCGTCCTCAGGGCCGACCGGATTCGCATAAACCCGGAACGAGAGTGTGACTTTTTGACCTTCTGTCACGGTATAAGATTGCAGCCGCAATGCGGTGAGGTCGGCTCCCGCGTCATAGCCAATGGCCTTATTGTTACTATTCTCGAGGACTGTGAAGAGCCCTTCAGCCCCCAACCACCTTGTTTGATTGAACAGGGAGCCAGGGGTCAGAGTGTCGAAATTGTCCACCAAGTGCCAGCCTGGCGCAATGCCAGTAAATGCTTTGACGGTGGTGTTTTTGGAAATGGATTCGGTACCGCGAGTGGCGGTCAGCGTGTAGGTGGTGCTCCGGGTGATCACCACTTCTTTGCCGCCGGTCCCACCGACCGTTTGCGAATTCACGTCACCCACATTTTCATTGATCGAATAATTCGCGTCCTTGCTGCCTTCCCAACGCAACATCGTTTTGTCATTGGCAGCGACCGACGAGAAATCGGCGGCGAACGATTTGATTTCCAATGGCTGCTTCTTGGCAACGGCCTTAGGTACTCCGCTTGCTCGGATGTTTTTGATTTCCGTCTCACTCAACGCGCGCTTCCATATGGCGACTTCATCAATGAGTCCGGTGACCCAATGCGAACCCGAGGCGCGCAGGATACCTCCGATCGTCGTATTATTCAGTGTCCAGGCTCCCGCAGCCTTCGCCGGGATCTCCAGTTCATCTGCCACTCCGTCAATGTAGATCTTGCGGGACCCATCCTCATGCTGAGTAAATGTCAAATGATGCCAGGTACCATCGAAGGGTTCGGCGGTGGTCTTGATGTGGTTGACGTCGGTCCAGCCAGTCTGTCGGATATAAATGTCTGTTTGGCCACTCGCGCCCCCATTGTGAGTGCCGATATTGAACAACGGATTGTTGTTATTAGGAGTGAACCCTTCCGAGAACAGGCGCAGATCGTTTTGGCTGGTGCCGGTGACATTGGCCCAGAAGGCGACGGTGAAAGCTGCGTTTTTGTTGGCCGGGAGATCATCATTGGATCCGTGAACCCGACTCAAAAGAGACTGCTTGGTATTGTTAAAGCTGAAACATTTGCCACTCTTGCCCGCGACTAAGTCCGAGGACGTCAGGTTGTTGAGAGTCATATCGTAACCGCTGACGAGGTCCGGTGTTTTTCCGCCGACGATTTCCTCCATTGGCCAGTGAGCTACCAATCCCACGGCTTCTGGAGGGAAAACGCTGACCAACCCTTCGCTTTTCATCTGGGTAATTTCAGCTTCGGTGAGCGCGCGTTTCCAAATCGCAACTTCATCGATCAACCCGGTGACCCAATGCGAACCGGAGGCTCGAAGGATTCCTCCGATTGTGGTATCATTTAGGAGCCACACTCCCTCCTGTTTTGCTGCGATTTCCAACTCATCCGCTACCGCGTCGATGTAGATTTTACGTGAACCATCCAGTTGCTGCACAAACGTGATCATGTGCCACGTGCCGTCCAAAGGTTCAGCTGTGGTCTTGATGTGATTGACGTCAGTCCAGCCGGATTGCCGGAAATAGAGATCCACTTGTCCGCCGGAACCGCCATTATGGGTTCCAATATTGAAAAGCGGATTGTTGTTGTTAGGGGTGAACCCTTCCGAGAACAGGCGCAGATCGTTTTGGCCGGTGCCGGTGACATTCGCCCAAAATGAGACGGTGAACGCGGCGTGTTTGTTCGCAGGTAGGTCGTCGTTTGGGCCGTGGATGCGGCTCAACAACGTTTGCTGCGTGTTCTTAAAGCTGAAACATTTTCCGACTTTGCCACCCACGAGGTCTGCCGCGGACAGATTGTTCAGGGTCATGTCGTAGCCGTTGACTAAATCAGGGGTCTTGGAGCCTTGAGCTTCGTTCAATGGCCAATAAGATACTAGCCCGTCCGCCAAACTAGCGCGTGCTACGGTTGAAATGAAGGCTGTGGCGATGACTGTGCACAGGCCAATTGTCCAATAGGGCGAGAATCGCATAAATAGGTGGATTTGGGGTCATGCAAATACAAAGTGAGCTGGAGTGCACGAAAAAAATAATCATTTCTAACGCCGATAGGTCGCCAAAAAACCTCGGGCTTCCCTATCGCTTCCCGCTATCGTTAGGGTGCACCTGCACAATGAAACACAAAGGTAAGGCATTCAATGCCGCCGCGAAACTGATCGGTATCGCCGTGATCTTGCTGGCGGTTGTCGCCGTCGTTCTGACTCTCGCAGGGCTTTCTCGCTCGGCCGCCCTCTTGGCATCCCTCCCCCTCCTGGCCGGGTTTTGTGCCTTCACGCTCTATTTCTTCCGCGATCCGGATCCCCAGGTGCCTGAAGGCGACGACGTGTTTGTCGCGCCGGGCCATGGCAAGGTCGACCTGATCGACGAGACCACCGAGAATGAGGTGCTCAAAGGACGGTGCCGCCGAATCTCCATATTCCTGTCGGTGTTCGACGTTCATGTCCAACAATCTCCAGTGGCTGGTCGGGTGACCTTTCTCAAGCACACGCCAGGCGCTTATTTGAATGCCATGCGAGCGGATTGTGCCGATCACAACGAAAATGTGCTGATTGGTTTTGCCCCGACCAGTCCCCGCAGTGGGAATATCGCCGTCCGCCTGATCACGGGATTGATTGCCCGCCGGATCGTCCCCTGGGTCTCCACAGGAGACTCGGTGGCCAAAGGTGAACGGATCAGTCTGATCCAATTCGGATCGCGCGTGAATCTTTACCTGCCTCTGGACGCACGGGTGGAGGTGAAACTTGGCGACCGCGTCGTGGGCGGACAAACCGTCATGGCTCGCTGGAAGGCGGTTTGAACAACATTTCTGGATTGAGGTCCTGTATTTCGAGGAAACAGACGATGAGCGCGACACCAACACCGGCAAACGGACCCAGTGGGGAATCCGAGCGTCTCAAGATTTACTTGCTCCCCAATCTGTTCACTGCCGGGAACCTGTTCTGTGGATTTCTGGCCATCACCCGGATCGTTGAAGCGGATCCCGCTTCCGCGGCGTTCAATCACGTCATCCGGACCGCCCTGTTTTTCATCTTGTTGGCCTGTATCCTGGATTTGCTCGATGGGCGCGTTGCTCGGATGGGGGGCTTTGAGAGCCCGTTTGGTCGGGAGTTCGATTCGCTGGCAGATATCGTGAGTTTCGGGGTGGCTCCAGCATTCCTGGTGCACCGGGTCGTGCTCGCCGATGTTTTTGTGAACCATAAAGAAATCGGTTGGTTCATCGCCTCGATCTTCGTGATTTGCGGGGCTTTTCGCCTGGCGCGGTTTAATTGTCTGGCGGCTATGGCGGGGACGGGCGGCGGAAGATACTTCCTTGGATTCCCCATCCCGGCAGCCGCAGGATTGGTTTCGACCCTCACACTCTTCCTGCTTTGGCTAGATGACAAAAGTCTGAGCGCGGGAAACTGGCGGTATATGCTGCCAGGGCTTTTGCTCTTCTTGTCGGCCATGATGGTCAGCGAGGTGAAGTACCCCACCTTCAAGAAACTGGACTGGCGCACGCAGCGCCCATTCATGAAGACGTTGGTCATCGTGCTGGTCGTTGGGTTGCTGCTGGTGCTATGGAACAAGGTGTTGCCGCTGGTAGCCCCGATGGTATTTACGGCCTATTTGCTCTATGGATTCATTCGCCCTCGCATCTCGAGAAAAATGCAGCGTGAGATTGAGTCGGACGGGGAATCGGATGATGACGAGGATCTACACGCGCAGACGGAGTGTGATCGATCCAAGGAGACAGGACGTTGAGTATTCCACCGACCATTGAAGCAGCCTTGTTGGGGCTTGTTTGTGGATTTGTGGCGTCCGTACCGGGCGGTCCCGTGAACATAACCCTAGTCAATGAAGGCGCCCGGCGTGGCTTGATTTGGGCCCTGTTCATCGGGCTTGGCGCGGTCGTGATGGAATCGATCTATTGCACACTGGCATTCGCTGGCTTTGCCCAGTTGTTCGAATCCAGGACGAGTCGGGCGGCGATGGAATTGACGAGCTTCATCCTCATGCTGTGGTTGGGGCTCCGTTATCTCATGGGAGCTCCGATCCCTGGCGAAAGCCGCGGAATCGCCATTGTGGAGCATCGATTTCATCCGCGCACCGCTTTCTGGACGGGTTTTGCGCGGGTCTTGGGAAACCCCGGGGTGCTTTTGCTGTGGATCACTGTCGCGGCGACCCTGCTTTCCCATGAGTGGCTGGAGAATCGTTGGGTTTGTAAATGGGCTTTCGTGGGCGGTGTTGCGGCGGGTGGCGCGGGTTGGTTTGGTATTTTGAGCTGGGGTGTTTCCAGGGGCTCACGCCGGTTCAGTGAAAAGTCCTTGCACCGCCTCTCACAGGGGAGTGGCCTCTTCCTGCTGGCCACCGCCGCGGTGATCGGCATCCGTCTGGTCATGCTCCTTCGCCGAAATCGCTGAATCATGCGTCTTCCGATCCGCGTTCACCCCCTTTTAGACGGTGTCTTTTGGTGGGAGTCTTATTCTGAGGAGCACCGTGTCGAGTTGGGCTCCTGTGCCATTCTGCACGGATCCGACTTTTTAGTGTTCGATCCCATCGGTTCACCCGCTCAAATCTTCCATCAAATAAACCAAATCAGCTCATCGAGTACTGAGCCTCGTCCCGAACAAAAGCCCACCGCCATCGTGTTGACAAACGGCAACCACGAGAGGGTGTCCGAATATTGGAGTGAGACCTTTCAAGTCCCCATTTATGCTTCAGATCAGTGCGGGCTCCGGGCAGAACGATTTCGCCCCCTGCACTCTGGACCTTCCCCATTGGAGGGCTGCCACTGCAGCCATCTGGAGGGGGGCGGTCCGGGAGAGTTAGCACTCTTTTTGAAGGCGAAATCCTTGGTGATTTTCGGGGATGCAATCGTCCATTTGCCAAGCCGCGGCTTGGAACTTCTCCCCGCCAAGTATTGCACCAACGCAGCACAGCTTCGGGCATCCATCACTCGATTTGTTCAGGACGTGTCGTTTGAACATGCCCTGATGGCTCATGGGACACCCTTACTCACCGATGCCCGGGAAAAAATCACCGCAATGTTGGCCAAGCTGACTTCATGAACCTCGCTCGCAATCACCCGCTTTCCAACGCCATCGTTACACCCTAACGTTTCGCACTGATGTCACGTCTGCCGTTTGAACTCGCCCTGGCCCTGCGCTACCTGCGCCCAAGAGGCACCCCCGTTTCGATCATCACGTTGATCTGTGTCTTGGGCGTTATGTTGGGCGTGGCGATTCTGATTATTGTCATTGCGGTCATGACCGGCTTCGGGGATCTGCTGCGAAGCAAAGTTCTTGGATTTAGTGCTCACATCAAAGTCCAGCAGTTCCAGGGACCCTTGAACGGTTGGCGGGAAGTCGCTCAACAGGTTCGTACCCAGGCGCAAGTCGTTGGTGTCGCACCTTATGTACAATGCCAGGTACTGCTGGAAACCCAACCGCGAAACACCAATATGAATCCTCAAGCCGTCGGCGCTGTCGTCCGCGGCGTGGATCCCGAACTCGAAGCCACGGTCAGCATCATCCCCAGCAAAATCGTCGAAGGGAAATTCGATCTCCGACCCGACGCGGTATTGGTCGGATCGGTTCTCGCCCAAAACCTTCACCTCCAGATCGGGGATCGACTCGCACTGTATTCTGTTCGCCAACTCAAACAGATGCAGGAATCGCACAAGCGAGGGGAGACTGAGGTTCGGCCCGCTGCCGAACTGGAGGTCACGGGTATCTTTGATGTGGGTTTCTACGATTATAACGCCAACTTGCTCGTGACCTCGCTGGCAGATGCCCAGGATTTTCAAGGCTTGGTGGTTGGTGATGCCGATTTTGTCAGCGGGCTTTACGTCAAGTTGCAGGCATACGACGAGGACACAACGGCCGACGTCGCCGAAGCCTTGCGACGGTCGCTGCGGCCGGATCTGGAGATTGTGACATGGATGGAAGATAATGGCACACTTCTGGGCGCCGTTGCCGTCGAGAAGGACATGATGTACTACCTCCTGTTCTTCATCATGTTGGTTGCCGCCTTCTGCATCATCTGCTCCCAACTGGCGTTTGTGATGCAGAAGACCCGCGAGATAGGAGTGCTGAAGGCCTTGGGCGCCTCCCGACCACAAGTCATGACCTTGTTTTTGGCCCAAAGCAGTGCGGTGGGTTTGAGCGGTGTGTTGATGGGTGTGGCGGCAGGGATTCTGGCCCTTCACTATCGCAACCAATTTCTCACGCTGATGCGGAAGCTCACCGGCCGCGAACTTTTTCCAGCAGCCATCTACAGTTTCGACGAGTTGCCTGCCGCGGTCGTGCCCGGCGACTTGGTGGTGATTTGTGGAGTCTCGTTAATCATGTGCCTCCTGGCGGGATTGGTGCCCGCCTGGATTGCCGCTTCGATGAAACCTGTGGAGGCGCTTCGCCATGAATAACACGAACCACATCTTGACGGCGCAAGGCATTCACAAGGCTTATGCCATCGGTGACCGTCGGTTGGAGGTGTTGCGCGGTGTGGATATCCAGGTTGGCCGTGGAGAATTCCTCGCTCTTCGGGGTTCCAGCGGTGCCGGGAAGAGCACTCTCCTGCATCTCTTCGGCGGCTTGGATCTCCCCGATTCAGGCTCCATCGATGTTTCGGGTCAGCGGATCACTACGCTGGGCGGCAATGATCTGGCTCGATTTCGAAACCGACGCATCGGTTTCATCTTTCAAGCCTACCACCTGTTGCCTGAATTGACGGCTCTCGAGAACGTCCTGCTCTCGGCGCGAATCGCACGGCTGAACTACGGCGCGGCTCAGTCCAAAGCCCAAACGTTGCTCGAACGGGTTGGGCTTGGAGCCCGGTTGGACCATCGCCCAAACCAACTTTCCGGAGGGGAACAGCAGCGGGTCGGTATCGCTCGCGCCCTGGTCAATGATCCGGAATTGATTCTGGCAGATGAACCCACGGGCAACTTGGACACGACTACCGGCCGGGAAATCCTGGAGATTTTGCTGAACCTGCGTACCGAACGTCAGGCAACTCTCATTATTGCCACCCACGATCTGGGTGTGGCTGCCAAAGCGGAGCGAGTGATTACACTGACCGATGGACGCATCCACGGGGCTGGCTGAGTCAGTTTTTGAACCCGGAAACGCCGGGAGAGCGGGGCTAGGCGTGTCGCTAGGTTGACCTTGTCTGTCGCCGCTATTGGGAGTATTTGCTGCGGATGCGTCTCACAGCGTGCCGTTCAATCCTCTTAACCCTACTGACCGCATTCTGCTGGAACTGGGGATTGTGTCGGGCTGAATCCGCGACCAATCAACCCGCCGGAGGCCCAATTCCAGCAGGTTTTAGTCTGGTGTTGGAACAGCATTTTGACAGCCCTGACTCCCTCAAACAGTTCGCGTTCAGCGATCCCAAGGCATGGAAACACTCAGCTGATGGCGCCTCCATCGCCCTGGAGTTAGCCAAGCAGAGTGACTACAAGCCTGCGGTCCGGTCGCCATTCAATATCGCATTGATAGGTGATCGGGTGTTCGGCGACTTTATCCTCGAGGTGGATCTCATCCAGACGGGAAAGGAATATGGTCATCGAGACATGTGCCTTTTCTTCGGCGTGCAGGATCCTTCCCATTTTTATTATGCGCATGTCGCCACCAAAACAGACGACCATGCTCACAATATCTTTATCGTGAATGGCGAGCCACGCACTAAAATCAGCCAAGCCACAACCCCGGGCGTTCAGTGGGGGTTGAACCAATGGCACCGCCTCCGGTTGGAACGGGTAGGTCCCGCGGTTCGAGTGTACTTCGATGATATGATCAAACCCATCATGAAGTCTGAGAATGGGAAATTTGGAGAGGGATGGATCGGATTCGGCTCCTTCGATGACACCGGGAAGGTGGATAACATCCGAATCTGGGCTCCTGCGGAACCGAAGCGGCGGCAATGTGAATTCTTCCAGAGCAATCTGTGATCTCCCTCGAGAAAGTCTGGGGTCAAATCTCATTTTTTGACACTTTGAAGGTTGACTGTTACTCGCATCGTTCGGTGACGGCAATCACGCTCGTTTCAAGCGAGTTTAATTGTCAAAAAATGAGATGTGACCCCGTTCAGCTGCGCATGAACGCTCACTGATGGAAGTTCTCGATCTCCTCGAAGTAGCGGTGCGCGCTGCCGGCAGTCCAGACCGCCGTGCGCCCGTCGTGGCTCCATAGAGGCCAACATAACTCCCCCCAGCCTGATCGCAAATCCTCGCCTATCAATCATTTCTCGGCCCGATGGACTTTCTGCCACCCACAGCCGTTCTGAGGCGATGAAAAATGCGGATTTTGACACCGACCTCACCGATGACCAATGGCAGTTTCTAGAACCACTGCTTCCGAAACCTAAAGTCACTGGCCGACCCAGGACGTGTCTTCGACTGATCATTAATTCGCTCCTCTATATCTCGAAAGCCGGGTGTCAGTGGCGTCTGCTTCCTTCGACCTTCCCTCGTTGGCAAACCGTCTAGCATGTTTTCCGCAAGTGGACGTCCTCTTGCACACTCAGCGCTGGTGGAAAATAATCGTCACTGTCCAAGCGGTTGCTATTTCTTCCGGATGGGTGTATCTGATGCATTCGTCACCTAGAAAATTGCAGGCCTATTGAAAACTCTTTTCACCAACGCGATTCGAGACTTCGACTTCCATCGGAGAACGGGAATAAAAGTCTGGGGTCAAATCTCATTGTTTGACATTGTGACACCTTGGAGGTTGACTATGACTCGCATCGTTCGGTGATGGCAATCATGCTCGCCTCAAGCGAGTTTAATTGTCAAACAATGAGATGTGACCCCGATTAGACACTCCTGGTCGGTCCAACGTTCTAGTCTGACCCCTGTTCTCGGTCGCTTGAATCGCCGCTAAAGTCGCCGCAGGCCCTCAGAAGGGCGGTGCGCCAGTGACTTTCAAGAGCTCGGTGTTGAGTTGAGCCTCCGGAACCACCGTGAATTTCACGTCGGAAATCCAAGCCTGCCCCGTCCCATAGACGAGTAGCCCGGCTGAACGGTGTTACCACCCCAATGGGTTTCAAGGAGTCCGCATTGGGGTGTAGTAAATCTTGAACAGTTCGTGGCGACCTTCGGCTGAAGAGCGGGACAGGGATCTGCGCGCATGTTTCGGACCTGTTGGTGAGGAGC
>SXSK01000003.1 GCA_005793375.1 Verrucomicrobiales bacterium
CCGTTTGTTGCTCGTGCTCGGGTAGCGTAATAGGCTCGGACATGCCGGCAGTTAAATAAAGTCAGCGCCTTTTGTCCAGTTTTATACCGCCTTTTGTTTCACCTGCCTCCTTAAAGTCGAAATCTTGAAACTGCCCTGGGTCGGCGATCTTCAAACCGGAAAAATGTTGCATCGAGTCGAGGTACAGGGCTTCAAAATGGGAGTGCCAAAGCGTCACGGCTGCCCCAGCCATGGTGTTGGTTTGACACCGGATGAGAAGGAAATCTGGGTGACCGACGCTGTGAATCGCCGAATGCACATTTTTGACGCTACCGTGATGCCACCAAATCAAGTTGCCAACGTCGAGCTCCGTGATGAGCCAGGCTGGATTACCTTCCGGTTGGATGGGCGCCACGCTTGGCCTTCAACGGGCGAGATTGTCGACACAAGCACGCGCAAGATTGTGGCGACACTTATAGCGGAAACCGGCGCTGCCGTGCACAGCGAGAAGATGGTGGAGATCCACTTCCATGGCACCGAGCTGGTGCGCACTGGTGACCAATTCGGGTTGGGACGCGTGATGAGGAAGTGACGCTTAATCCTTTTTCCCCCACGGACGACGGCAACCCGGAGATGATAGCCGCGCCGTTCTTCCGCTCCGGCTGCCTATATCTGCGAGCCCACAAGGTGGTGAAATGCTGCAGTCTGTCGGAGACCCGCCCCTTGGAACTCAGAACGCAAATCCTGAGAGCTCCTTTGAGCCGAGAGTTCGGTCTCCGCCTGTGAAATGATTCAATCGTAGTGAAGGAGGCAGCTCGATTTTGGCCCCGGTAGGGATCGATGTGCTCCCACTTGGCTAAAGACGGTGATTCGGTCAGTTCATAATCTTGTTCAATTCTGGAAAAGACTGTTCCCCGCCGATGGGGACCGCTTTAGTCTCGAGGGACATGAGAACCAAGTTGGTGTGGACTGGACTCTTGCTGGGCGTTTTTGGAGGTTCATCCTGCGATTCAGAATCGGCTCATCCAAGTGCCACCCCCGGTGCTGCCGCTGCTCGGGCCGTGGCGGTAGTTGCGCCGGAGCCGTTGGACTTGGAACGCCAGCTGATTTCACTCTCCAAGACGCCAGGTAGCGTGACCGCCATGAACTTCTATCGCACGACCTCACCGCCGTGGGAGAAGGGCAATACGCGGGCAATTCGGGTCGTCCTTCCGGCGGTGAAAGGGGGAGTGGAGGAACACGCCAACTGGAGAATCGTCAACATCCATGCCGAGAACCTCACGGAAATCACACGGCGTCTAGGGATCGATTTGATTGAGGTGCAGATTTTGCATCGCCGACAGGCGGCCGAAATTCAGGAGACGGGGCGTCTAGCGCGAAAGATCATTGCGGACAACGGATACGCCCTTATCACCGACCGCCGGATCCCCAACGAATGGCTGCTCGTGGAGCCGAGATGTAAGCGGGAAATCGGGCGGCAACTGCAGGAGCAATATCCGGACGCGTTTCGTGGGGTAGATTGAATCTACAAACGTTCAAGTTGGCTGAAAACTCCCAGCACCGTGGCCGCGTCGGGATTGCGGATCGCACTTTCATTTTCGCGGTGCGTCACGACTAAGGGGTAATGGTTGCGGGTTTCAATCCCCATCGTCCCTTCTCGAGATCCAGCCACTTTGTGGGACCAACATTTTGGCGGGAGCGATGCCACCATCCAAGTATGAGTCAACCGTCCCTTGGCTCCGATCTGCCGGTCAACCCGTGCGATCTGCACGGCACCTGCCTGGCCACGTCATGCGTTGCATAATCCACCGAAACCGAAGCCGTACCGTAATCACTGCGAACCACACTGATTGCAATCTATTTGCCCGCTTCGAACACGACGTAGCTGGACTCGCTGAAGGCGAGGCCTCTGTCATTGTCGGTGATGAGGATCTCTGCCGACTGAGTGGGACCAGGGGCGATTGGGCCGACGGCGTTGCTAAGTGAGAGGGCGAATGACCGGTTGATTCCGAGGAGTCCGTCGTTTGAGAGCGGAATCAGGAGGATCTTGCAGACTTCATCCGCGATGAATTCTAGAGAACCGGATCGCGATTGGTAGTCAACACCCGCATTGACGGTTCCGTCGGTAGTCGTGTAGTCGACGCCGGCCTTGGCGGTGTCGTCGATGGTCGCGCTCGTTGGCGAGCCTAAGTTTGCACCTGGGCTCGGATTACTTAACGCAACTTGGAACCTCTCGAGGGATTCACTAGCCCATCTTTCAGGATCGGGATTGAAATGGTTTTGGACAATTCCAGGGGTTCGAATTTCTAGGTGTCTGAGGTGGCTTTGTTCCTTTGGAGATCCCCACCCATGGATTATACGGATACAACAATCCTCGTTGGAGATTGGTCGAAGCAGTGTCGCGCAGGGCATTGCCCACAGCCCAGGATGGAGCAACGCCTTCAAAACCGGTTGGTGACTCGACGACGGCGGTTGGTGGCAATGAGTCGTTGTTTCGTTCACCTACATGCTCCAGCCACGCGCGAGTTGCTTGAGGTTACTCAGGCACGCGATCGCCTGCGCCTTTTGCTTGGCCTTGGCCAGCCCTGGCAGGAGCATCCCCGCCAGGATCTGGAACGTTCGGAGTCCGAATCGTGGTTGTTCTCATTTGGGGTTCAATGTGATCCGGAGCCCTCGAACCGGATTGCCCTGGTCATCCGTGAGCCTGAGGGACCCTTGCCATCCCTTGGTTTCATTCCCGACTTTGATTATCAGAACGTTGAGTCCCGCCTTAAGGAAAATCCTCGGCACACTCTCCCGATCCGCGGTGAAATGGCCGGAGGACGCAGTCTTGTAGATGGACGTTCCGTTCAGATATACTTTTGCACGCCCGTTGCAGCCGAGCAGCAACTGGAGGTCGTGCTGCTCTGCATCCGAGCGGATGTAGCAGACCGCGTAGGCCATTCTCCCCGGCGTCTCGCTCCTGGAAATCGCGTCGAAATTGATTACATAATCCTCACCAACCACCTCCTGCCACTTCAATTCAACGGTCCCAACGATGACCCTGTCTCCCGCTTTGGGATGGAGTTGGCTTTCACCCTTGATCTGCTCAGCATCCATTGCCTGCGCTCCGTTCTCATCGGGGTTTAACTGGATAGGGGTCAGGACGAGCCACCGCTTGATTGCGCCCTCATCGTCACGAGCCAAGCTGATGCGTTGCCGCATCTGCACGGCGGCTTGCTCGCGCTGCAACGCAGCCAACTCCTGCCGCCAGCCGACTATGGACTGTTCGGTAAACCGTTCTTCTTCCTCCCAGGCGGCAACCTGATCCGCTCGCGCCGTCTCCCAAAGCATGGCGGACTGATCATGGCCTCCGGTGACAATCTGCTGACCGTCCGGGGAAAAGGCTACTGAACTAACAAAGTTGGTGTGCCCCTTGAGTACGAGCAGTTCTCGACCACCCGTGGATTCCCAGACTCTTGCGGTCTGATCAAAACTTCCGGTGACAATCCGCTGGCCATCCGGCGAAAAAGCCACTGAGGTAACCACGGTGGTATGTCCATTCAGCGTGAGGGGTTCGCGATTGGTGCCGAGCTCCCAGATCATCGCCGTCCGCGGCCAGCCACCGGCTGCAATCCACCGGTCGTCCGGGGAAAAGGCGACACAGGTAACTCGCCGCATCGGTGTTTCAAACTTGCGCACCAGCAGACCGGTGGCCGCGTCCCAGACTCTTGCGGTCTGATCAAAACTACCGCCGGTGACAATCCTCTGGCCGTCTCTGGAAAATGCCACCGCGCAAACTTCAGAGATATGCCCGATGAGTTTGTAGAGTTCCCGACCTGTGGCCGCATCCCAAACCCGGGCGGTCCGATCGAGACTGCCGGTGACAATCTGCTGACCGTCGGAAGAAATTGCCACCGAGCTGATTGAAGCGGTGTGCCCCTCGAGTGTGAGTAGTACCCGACCTGTGGTCGCATCCCACACCTTGGCTGTCCGATCTCCGCTGCCAGTAATGATTCGGCGGCTGTCCGGCGAAAAAGCCACGGAAGAAATCCCTGAAGTGTGCCCCGTGAGCGACCGCAGCTTTTTGCCACTGACCCGCTCCCATACCTGGGCGGCCTGATCGCCGCTTCCGGTGACCCTATGGTCATGGGTATAACCACCAGTTCCGGTGACAATCCACTGGCCGTCAGGGGAAAATGCCACAGCCAATACATTCGTCATGTTTCCACGAAGCGTTAAGGGTTGTCGCTCGCCGCTCGTCTCCCACATCTTGACCTCACCGTCCGCACTCCCAGTCGCAAACCGCTGGCCGTCGGGCGAAATCGCCACCGAGCGCACCGACTGCAGGTGGCCTCGGATACTCAGTTCTTCACGGCCAGTGGCGACGTTCCAGACGGTGGCCGTCGAACCCCAACTTCCGGTCACAACGCGCTGGCTGTCCTGGGAAATAGCTACAGAGGTCTTCGTTCCACGGCCGACGAGCCGCTGGAGGGGAAGTTCCAGACCGGTGGCCGCTTCCCAAATCCTGCCGATGTTCTCGGTACTGCCGGTAAAAATCCGCTGGCCGTCTGGGAAGAAGGCGACGGAGTGAACTGCGTGGCTGTGTCCAACAAGCTGGTGCAGTTTCCTGCCACTCGCCGCCTCCCAAACCCTGGCGGTTTGATCATAGCTGCCCGTCACAATCCATTTGCCATCCGGAGAAAAGGCCACCGAGCTTATCATATCGGTGTGCCCTTCGAGCGTGACCAGAAGCCGGCGAGTGGCCACCTCCCACACCTTGGCGGTCTGATCGTGACTACCGGTGACGATCCGCTGACCGTCCCGTGAAAATACCGCCGAGCTTACGGAACCGCGGTGCCCCATTAGTTTGAAAAGTTCCATTCCGGTTGCTGCATCCCACACCCTGGCGGTCTGATCGTCGCTACCGGTGACAATCCGATCACCGTCCTGGGAAAAGCCAACCGAGTTTACGGGGCCGTCATGCCCCATTAGCTTGAATAGCTCCGAGCTGCTGACTGCGTCCCACACCCTGGCGGTTCGATCGCTACTGCCGGTGACGATGCGCTGGCCGTCTGGTGAAAACGCCATCGAGTCCACTCTCTCCAAGTGCCCTCGAAAGGTCTTCAAATGCAGGTGTGCCTGCCGCTGCCAATAGTACCACTCAAATCCGCGGTCCGGAGCACTGCGCGTGTCTGCCAGCGCTTGGCGGAGGCGGTCGAAGTTGTATTGATCCCAGGCTTGCCTGGCCAGGTTCACTGTAGCCACATAGCGATCGTGTTGAGCGCTGATTCTCAACTTCCGTTCAGCGTCCTGGCTCTTCTCGGCTTCCACCAGTGCTTTTCGGGCCTTGTATGCTTCCGTTTGGGCGGTGAGTCGCTGCCGCTTTGCCTCAATAGCCAGCCACGTGCTGACGCCAGTTCCCACGAGTAATGCAGTCGCCACAGCCGCCGCCGCCGTGAATGCAAGCGTGTTTCTGCGAAACGCCTTCTGGAATTTGTAAACCGCACTGGGCGGCCGTGCGATGACGGGTTCGTTGTTCAGATGCCGGTTGAGGTCCGCGACAAGGCTATTGGCGGTGTCGTAACGACGGGCGCGATCTTTCTCCAGGCACTTCATCACGATCCAATCGAGATCACCTTTCACCCGGTGGATTTGCTCCCTGAGCCTCAGCCGCAGCCGCGAGTCGTCTGTGATTTCCGCTTCCGAGGGAATCGACCACCCTGGGGTGGGCTTTTTGGGACTCTCGGCTGTGGCTGAGAGTTCCAGAGTTAGCCGAGTGCTCGGGCGCACAGGTTCTTTCTCTCGTATCGTCTTGCGCATCGCATCGATACCGGATGCCACCAGTTGTTGCCCATCAAACGGCGTATTGCCTGTCAACAGTTCATAGAGCAACACGCCGAGGCTGTAGATGTCGCTGCGGGTATCAATGTCCAGCCCGCTCATCTCCGCTTGTTCCGGACTCATGTACGCCGGGGTGCCGATGAACTGGTGCAACTGTGTATAGACCGTCTCATCGGTCAGTCGGCCTTCGGTCGCCTTGGCGATGCCGAAGTCGATCACTTTGGGCACTGGCACTCCGTCGTGGAGCGTGACGAGGATGTTCGAGGGCTTGATGTCGCGATGGATAATTCCCTTCTGATGCGCGTGCTGAATCGCCTGGCAAACTTTAGTGAACAGATCGAGGCGTTCCTTTGTTGAGAGCTTGCCTTGGTTACAATAGTCGGTGATGCGGATGCCACGGACTAGTTCTACATTGTTATAAAAAGAGATTGCGAATTCGCAGCGCCGACGCAATGATTTTCCCAGCGAACAGAAACTA
>SXSK01000346.1 GCA_005793375.1 Verrucomicrobiales bacterium
GCACAACCTGAACAAAATGAGACATGCCGCAAGATCCCCCCCGGCGCAGTTTCTCCTGATTCACGGTGCATTAACCGCCAACACGGGGCACTGCGCCCCTCGAACCACCCGTTCGGTGGTGCTGCCACGCAAGGCATCCAAAAATCCATGACTCCCAAGGGTCGACATGACAATCAAATCGACATCGTTCGCCTCGGCGGTCGCCAAAATATGATCCACTACCGTCGCTCCACCCCACGTCTGGTTCTCGAAAACCCAGCCCTCCTGCTTCGGCAGATGGACTTCTGGGGCATCTTCCTCCGGCCCAACAAAGAGCAATAGAAAGCGTACCTCCTTGCATCCCAAAGTGGACGCGAACAACACCGCCGCATCCACCGCAGCCTGCGGACGCGGGGTGTGATCGATCGGAACCAACACAGTTTGAAGCCTCACACGTCCAGTCTCGGCTGAAACAAACCCGGAAACCCGCCTCGGAACGAACAGCGTCATGGCTTTGCTCGCATGGGAGATTTTCTCCGCCATGGCCCCATGGATCCATCGGGACAGCCCCGTGCGTTGGTGGGTCGAGAGCACCACTAAATCCGGCTCGTGCTCCTCCAGGTACGCCAAAATCGATTCCACAGGATCCCGGCCTCGCCGCTGTACTTTTTCCACTTTCAACCCGGTTCTTGAAACTTCAGCACGATGTGCGACCGCTGAAATCACTCCCCATCGGCTCAGCGTTTCGCGGATGCCTGGGAAATCATCCCAGTGATCGTCCGAATTCAGCCCCCCCACATGCACCAAACTGAAGAAGGCCTTGGCATCCAGCGCTATCCGCAATGCATGCGCATACGCATTCTCATCGCCCTTGGTAAAATCGGCGGGATGGAATATCCGGAGGATCTGAGAGGGATTCATCATGACAACCAGCCTTTAGTCTATTAGCTCTTTCAACCCTTCTCGCCAATTGGCGGTTACTAACCCAGTATTGGCCGCCGAATCGGTAGTGAATCTGCGGCCCGCTTACTTGGTGATTGCCTCGCTGAGGTTCAGCAGCACATTGGCCACGGCAGCCAGGGATGCCACCTCAACCAGATCCGCTTTTTCGGGAACCTTGGATTCACCCACCTTGGTCAACGCCTCAGCCAACTTCGGATCGGCCTGGAATTGGGTGCGCTGCAGGTTGTACGTGCGTTGAAGCACGTCCAATTCGTCTGGTTGGGGCTGGCGACCCAAGGTATGCCGAAACGTCCGAACCAACCGGCGCCGCAAATCCGTCGGCTCCTCCGCCATCACACGCTGAGCCAAACCACGCGCCGCTTCGACATAAACCGGATCGTTCATCAGCACCATGGATTGCAAGGGAGTCTGGGTTCGCTGCCGCTGGAAGGTGCAGACTTCACGATTTGGCGCATCGAACGTGGCAAATGAGGGATAGTGCGCGGAGCGTTTCCAAAAGACATACATTCCACGCCGATACAACGCGTCTCCGTGATCCTGTTCATAACGTGCGTCCGTGCCGTCCCAAATACCTGCCGGTTGGTAAGGCCGGATACTGGGCCCACCAATTTTCCGATTCAAAAGTCCACCGACTGCCAGAGCGTTATCGCGCAAAAATTCAGCATCCAGCCGTAGTCGAGGACCACGCGTCAGCAACCGATTAAAAAGGTCTTTCTCCAGCTTTTCAGGCATTACGGACGCCGCTTGACGATACGAGGCGCTCGTCACCAGCATGCGGATAAATCCTTTGACATCCCATGGACCGGGGGTTGGTGATCCCGACACACCCACAGGCCCACCCTCTCGCAGTTGAACTGCCAGCCAATCCAATAATTCAGGGTGACTCGGCCACTCACCCTGCGAGCCGAAGTCGTTCAGGGTTTTGACAATCCCCGTGCCAAACAACATCGCCCACCATCGATTGGCAGTCACTCGTGCCGTCAACGGATGCGACGGCGAAACCAACCAGTTGGCGAGGGTCAGCCGGTTCGGTGCGCCTTCAGGCAATGGCGGCAAAAATGCCGGGATGCCCGGAAGAACTTTTTCACCCTTTGTTCGAAAGTCCCCTCGCACCAATATGTGCGTGTCCCTAGGCTTGGACATTTCAAACATCACCATGGTGGTGGGGATCTGAGCCACGAGTTGTTCCTTGGATTTACGAGCCAACCCCAAGGCCTCTTCGGATCGCAAGAAATCCAAGGCATGCACTTCCTTGTAGTACCTCTGCAGTTCCCCACGCTCTTCATCCGTCCGCGTCCCTCGTGATTTCGCCACGATCGGCAGAAATCCATGAAACGTTGACAATAGAGTTTCGTCCGCGCCCAAGGCTTTGGAATAGAGACGCACGTCATCCACCAACCCCGTCAGAAACGTCTCCCCATGGCGCGACCCCACTCGCAATGGCTCCGCGGTCAATACCATGCCCTTCAACTGATCTTTCTCCGTCTCCAAATCCCGTGAACGGCCATTCACGTACACCCGAACTCCGCCGGCTTTGCCAGAACCGTCATACGTAACCATCGCATGAAACCATTGGTTCAAAGGAAACTGCTCGCGCGTCTTGACCTTCAACCCGTCTTCCGGCCACTGATGAATGAGATGCACCTGCAACCGGCGATCTGAAACCAATAGATCCCAGCCCCGGTACCCAGGCCCCTTTTCCATCTTGCTCGCAATCGCCCCATCCCCCTCCACCCGCACCCAGGCGCTCAGGCTGAAGGCATTGGTCCGCTCCACCGCCATCAGTTCACCAAATTCCACCGCGGATTTGCCATCCAACTTTAACCCCTGGCTCCGACGACCCGCCACAAACACCGGCGCATTAGTTCCAACCGCCAACCCATTGGTCACTCCAAACGAGCCTTCGGCCTTCCCCCGTTGAAATTCAAGGGTTCCGTCAAATTTTAGCAGGCCAATCAATGCCGATTCATCCAGCGGCGCCGGTGGATTGGCATTGGTTTCGCGTTCCCATTTTTCCTGGGTCTCCCCCAACTCATTGGAACGATCCGTCAGATTTTTTTCCGCATCCCGCAGTGCGAATTCATATTCCGCCAGCTTCAACGCCTGTTCCGGACTGGGCATTGGCAAACGAGGCGGCGGATTGTCCACCCGGGTTCGATCCAACCCCTTCTCTGGCACGTTGTGGAAAAAGGCGTACATCCGGTAGAATTCCCGTGTACTCATCGGATCATACTTGTGATCGTGACACTCGGTACACCCAACCGTGATTCCCAGCCACGTCGCCCCGAACGTGTTCACCCGGTCGACAATGTACTTGTTGAGGTATTCGTCGGGATCCGCCCCCCCTTCATCGTTGGTCATGCCATTGCGCATGAACCCACTCGCCACCCGCTGCGCGGGCGTCGAATTCGGGATCATGTCCCCAGCCAATTGCTCTACGGTAAACTGGTCGAACCGCTGGTTCTGGTTGAAGGACTGGATCACCCCGTCCCGCCACAGCCACATGAAACGGACACCGTCAAAATGGTACCCATTGCTGTCCGCATAACGCGCCAGATCCAGCCAATTCTGCGTCATCCGCTCTCCGTAGTGAGACGATGTCAGCAATCGATCCACCACTTTCTCATAGGCATCGCCACTCGCATCTGCCAGATAGGCATCCACTTCCTCGATCGTCGGTGGCAACCCGGTCAAATCCATCGTCGCCCGTCGAATCAACGTCGTCTTTTCCGCCTCCGGTTCCGGCTTCAACCCCCGTTTCTCCAACTCCGAAAGGATAAATCGATCCACCATGTTCCGCACCCAAGACGACTCCTTCACCTCAGGCACCGCCGGACGCTCCGGAACAATGAACGACCAATGATTCTGCCACTCCGCCCCCTCTTGCACCCACCGCTTCAACAACGTCACCTGCTCCGGGGTGAGTTTTCGCCCAAATTCCGGCGGCGGCATCACATCATCCGCGTCGCTCGTCTGAATTCGCGTCACCAAGGTGCTGGTAGACACGTCGCCCGGAATGATCGCGCGATCCCCCGACTTCAACGTCTTGAAGGCGTCTTCCTTGCGATCCAACCGCAACCCGCCTTTGCGTTTGTTCTCGTCAGGTCCATGACACGCATAGCAATTGTCCGATAAAATGGGACGTATATCCCGGTTAAAATCAATCTTGCCGGGCGCAGCACCGTAGCCGGAGACGGGCAATAACACGGCAACCCACATCGCAACCCACGGGGCAATGGACACGTTGGCTGTCATTCAATGACCACAAATACTGCGTCGTGACCAGCGTAACAATAGCGCAATCGCAGGATTAACACTTTTGCGACCCCGATTTTTGGGCGTCTCCAGCCCCATTCATCCACAGTTCAAACCGATCCATAGTGAATAAGAACTGGAATTTCCTCTTTACCTTGGCGCTGCCTTCTCTCCAATGCCCCACGCGAGACCGACGCGATGATAAATCCTGAAAACAGTGACATCGACCCCGATGTGGAGCTAGCACGCCTGATTGAACGGGCGGAGCGCGCGACAGGCCGCCCTTTTGATTGGAACACTTTTGACCTGCTCCCACCTGCTTGGGAACATACTTACTGGCGCACGGTTATCCGCGCCCGCCCCGGCGCAACCAGTTGCCCACGGGCGCTGATGGAAACTGGCGGTTTCTCGTTCCCTCCCGCTGAAACCCTGGAGGCCGATGCCCTCACCGTTCGGCTCTGGCAACTCATCCGGCGTCTCCAGCAAGTCAATATATTCATCAGTTCGACCGATCACTTGAGCGATCGCGAACTCTATTCCTGGCTGCGCGAAACCGGTCTTCAGGAATTCATGACCACCGCTCCGGGGTCCACCGAAGTCTATACTCAACTCGATGTCGTCTCGAGCGGCACCAACGAGGACTTTGAGGTGTGGGCCCGGTATTACATGCAAGAAGCCGAACGCGAGCAGTGGCGCGAGGACAATCCCGGCGAGGAACTCCCGGAGCCCAAGCCCCTTCCACACAATCGCGACCGATACCTTCCCCGCTTTATTCCTTATTTCGGCGGTGACGACGGCATGGAGGACTTGTCGTGGATGGAAGAATTCGACGACGACGATGAACCCGAGGAAGGGGACGACTGGAAGCGGAAGTAGTCGATCGTCGGAACGAATCTTCAAGAGTGCAGTGGCTGCGTTATCCGTCGACCGCGCAAAATCGTTCGCATCCGCCTCCAGCTTCAATCAGATTGCCTGCGTGGCGCTTGTCCGAATTCTCGTGGATGGTTACAGCTTGCTTCACAGTTGGCCAGAGCTCGCCCCTAAAGCGGCTCGACATTCCCATCAGGCACGGGAAGCACTCATCACGGCACTTCAACGTTACCGTGACGCGGTCCACACACCCATCACAATAGTCTTCGACGGACAAGGCGCTCCGTCGGGCACTCCCAAATTGCCCTCAACACCCGAGCTCGAGATCCTATTCTCAGTTCAAGGCAAAACCGCCGACGACATGATCGAACGCGCCGCCTATCGATTGCGCGATTATGGGGAAGTCTTGGTCGTTACCGATGACCTGGCCGAACGCGATACCGTTCGGAGCTTCGGCGTGAACACCGCCAGTTGTACTAGTTTCATCAACGAAATTCAGTCGGTCGTGTCCGACCAGGTAGGTGACATTAAACGACTGAATCGCGCCGAAAGAGAACGTTGGCGCCGCCACCACCGCTGATTCGGTTCGCAGGTGTCCGTTGACAGGCAGTTCGGATTCTTTGGAGAGCGGTGGCCCTCCACCGCTTTTCTCTGCAAATTCGCCCACTCGTTCCACTCGATACGAGAACCGCCAATGACAAAGCGGCAGAGGACAGTCGCGCTCCAAAATGTCGCCGCCCTCATTTCTTTGGACTTCTTTGACAGAACATTGACGATCGCCCCAAGACCGCGTCTTCTCCCGAAATCATCATGCGCTGCATCCTCCGATGGACAATCGTTCTGAGCTGGCTGCTGACGTCTCGAGAGACGTCATTTGCCGTCGACCAGATACCCAAGTCAGGCCCCCAGCTAGGCATTCAGACTTGGACCCTTCGAACTCTCAATTTCAATCAAGCCCTCGAATTCGCCGCAACCCACGGCATCTCAAACCTCACTTTAAGCGTCCACTTCGATCCGCAGGCGCCTCGTGAGGAACTGCTTCGCAAAAAAGCCGCTCTCGCCGCACGTGGACTCCATGCCTACACGTTCGGCGTCGCCAACACGTCCCTGAATCGAGACCAAAACCGACGCCTCTTCGAGTCCGCTAAACTCATGGAAATGAAGCTCATCGTCGTCGAACCCCCTGATTTCAAGATCTTTGATCAGCTCGAAGAACTCGTCCGAGAATTCGACATCCACGTGGCCGTTCACAATCATGGTATCCGATCGCTCTATGGAAATCCTGCGGTCCTTAAGAATCTCTTGCAGCATCGGGACCCTCGACTCGGAGTTTGTCTGGACACCGGATGGGTCACAGCAGCCGGTTTCGATGTCGCCAAGGTGTTTAAGGATTACGACGGACGTGTCTTCGACGTGCATCTGAAGGACAAGACGGTGACCGCCGCCTTGGGTGAGGATGTCGCCACCGATACGTTCATCGGGACGGGCAACGCGAACCTCAAAGGGCTCTTCGCCGAGATGAAACGTTCAAATTGGAAGGGTGTCTTATCATTGGAAACCGACAGCCCCATTTACGCTCAGAATCCCGCTGAATTCGTTTCGAAGGCCAAGACGTTTTTCCATGAGAACCTGCCCTGAGGAACCGCGACAACATTTTACCGTATCATCGCACACTTTCGTTCCAGGTAACCATGACAACGCCCTCGATTCGACGGCTTCGAATTTTGGATTCCCACACCGGTGGTGAACCCACACGCGTGGTGCTGGATGGCATGCCCGACCTCGGCCCAGGATCGGTCGCCGATCAGTTGGCCCGTTTTCGTAACCAGTACGACACCTACCGTTCCGCCATCGTCAACGAACCGCGAGGCTCAGATGTCTTGGTCGGCGCTCTACTCGTACCCCCGTCGGATCCAACCTGTGTCTGCGGAGTGATCTTTTTCAACAATGTCGGCTACCTTGGCATGTGCGGCCATGGAACCATTGGCTTGATGGTGACGTTATTTCATCTCGGCCGAATTCAACCCGGGACGCATCGGATTGAGACCTCGGTGGGTATCATTACCGCCACCCTAAACCCCGACGGATCGGTGTCCGTAGCGAACGTTCCCAGCTATCGCAAACAGAAAGCCGTCCCCATCCAAGTTCCTGAAATTGGAACAGTCCACGGCGACCTCGTTTGGGGCGGCAACTGGTTCTTTCTGGTGGATTCCGATCGATGGGAACTGGACTTGAAACAAATTGACACCCTCACCGAAGTGACATGGCGAATCCGAAAAGCAGTTAATGCCCAAGGGTATCCTGAAGTCGACCACATCGAACTGTTTGGACCGCCTCAAAATCCCAAAGCTCATTCGCGCAATTTCGTGTTGTGCCCCGGCAAGGCCTACGATCGTTCCCCGTGCGGCACAGGAACCAGTGCCAAGCTCGCTTGCCTGGCCGCCGATCGGAAACTGGAGGAGAATGCCGAATGGATTCAGGAAAGCATTCTGGGCAGTCAATTTCGTGGTTCCTTTCAATGGCTCGACCGAACGGCCCGCACCATCTCACCGAGAGTCACGGGCACGGCATTTGTGACCGGTGAAGCCACACTCCTGTTGAATGCCGAGGACCCATTTTGTTGGGGCATCCGCACCTAGCTTCCCGCTCTGTGCTCGCTCAGCAGACGCAAAATCAAGTTTCTAGAGCTTCCATGATCAGCAAGATTATTTCATTCATTCGAACACGCGTCGGATGGCTCGCATCAACCAAACCCGCCTTCATACGCCTCAAAGCGCTAGCCGGTTCGCTGCCTTCCCTGCCTACCTCATCGACGAACGGGGCGCTCCTCGCCCAATTCCTCGGCCAAGAGGATGTCACCTGGGATGACCTCGATGCCGCACGTATAGTTCTGGTTGCCGTGATGCCCGTGGAACAATTGGAGGTCCAATTCGAAACCCTTCAAGGCGAATACAAGACCATTACCGGTGAGTTACCCAGTTTTGAGAAGCCGGTGTCAACGGCTCCCGAACACCTCAAGCAATGGCAGGCAATCGTGCTCGGCCTGATCGAAAACGTCGCGCGACTCCGACAAACCCATCTGCAATTCGAGCGCGTTCGCAGCATCGTGGGCATGCTCTTCGGGGGGATCTTATTTGCGTTCATCCTCGCTGGGTTCGTGTCTGTGGAACTCGCCTATGAACCAAAGACCGTGACGGGTGTCGCCAAACGAACGGTGTTACCACCCCAATGGGTTTCAAGGAGTCCGCATTGGGGTGTAGTAAATCTTGAACAGTTCGTGGCGACCTTCGGCTGAAGAGCGGGACAGGGATCTGCGCGCATGTTTCGGACCTGTGGGTGAGGAGCCTATCGCAAATACGCTTTCATCAAAGGGCGCACCAAGGCCACTGCCTTGGAGTATTCCCAACATTGTTGCCAGGCATCACGCAACCATCGCAGGAACTGACAGCTCAATTGAGTTGGGCGGATATACAGA
>SXSK01000347.1 GCA_005793375.1 Verrucomicrobiales bacterium
CCCATGGACCGCCAACGGCGTCATCCCCGCAGACCAGTTCCGGGTGGCAAACTCGGTGTCCTGGGTGACGAGGCAGGTTTTCAGGATCAACTGGTTGAACGACGGGTTGTCGGTCGTCTGACGTTTGATTTCGAGCAGACGTTCGGCCTCATTGCGATCTTTGGTACCGAGGCTGTGCTGCTTCCCGGTGGTGGAATCTTGGAAATAGAAGACGTTTCCACGTTTGAATAACCAGAATCGTTCTTTCATTGGCATATCAGCATGCCGTGGAACGAGTCACACCGGTTACGGTGTCCCGACCGCGCAGTGGCGGAGTTGTGCCGGAGTTCGTTTGAGTGGCCTCAAATCGAGATTTTCTCTGACACTTTCTCTGACAGTTGGGCGGTTTTGGGTCTTTTCCCCAAGAGAACCGTTGATTTTCAACGGTTTAAAGATGGCTCCAGAGGTAGGACTTGAAAGACTGGAAGGGTTGGTGGTGTTGGATGAAGTGCAGCGGAAGCCCGAGTTGTTTGCCCTGCTACGAGTGCTGGCGGATCGCAAGCCGGTGCGGAGGGCAGTTCATGCTGATCACAGCACCCTTTAGGGTCGCCACCGTTTCGGCGTGGTGCAGCAGGTAGTCCCAGACGGGTAGTCGTGAGGCGTATCGAAATAGTTCACTGGTGCGCCTCAAGAAAACAACCTATTCGCCGCCAAGACTCTTGCCGGCAACTGGGTCCACGTTTCGAATGGCATTGACGAGGGACGTCGCGAAGTCGCGCTCCGCCGAAGCAAGGGCTTCCTTCAGCGCGGGTACCGCTGACTTGGCGGCAGGCCCAATAGTTCCAATGGTGTAAGCCGCCAGTCGGCGAACCACATGATCTTCATCCTTGAGCAACGGTATCAACTTATTGAGAGCCGGTAACGCGGCTGGCCCGACAGTCCCCAACTCTGTCAACGCATCCTGCTTGGCTTCCGAGGTGCCACTCAGCGCCTGGATCTGAGCGTTGACGTCCACCTTGGGCTTGCTTTCGCCACAACCCGCCGTGGCGAGGCAGCAAACGAGAAGCAGACACGACAAGAAGGATCGATTTGGCGATGACATGAACTAAGCAAAGCCCAGGAGCCGACACTTCGCAAGTCTGGAACGAAAACCAACCGCCTCAGGGCGCACGCAACTCCATCCGCGACGCTTACCACTCGAACAACATCGGACTCGTCCGTCCTCGCCCTTGTCGAATCTCGTAGACCGCACCCGCTTCAAAGGGACCGAACACTTCAGCCGGTCCCGCCGAAGGCCACCGAACACAAACCCGCTCAATTCGAGTCGCCGAACCTATCCCAAAATGAATCCGAGGATCGTGGCTGGCACAATACCCCTCGTTGGGCGCCACTTGACGCCATTGTGGAGCACCCGATTGGGTCTCCAAACGGACCACGGCGTTCAACGCATCGCGGCCTTCGCGGCTGAGGACACGAAACTGAACCGATTGTGCGCGGCGCCCGATAACATTGCGCAAGAGATGGACGGGCCCGTCCTTGTTAATCACCACCACATCGATGGCACCATCGTTGTCGAGATCTCCAAACGCTGCAGCACGGCTGGTCGCGACCAGCAGGTTGGTCGTTCCTCCAGAAGGGTTCACCACTTCAAACTTTCCTTCCCCCAAGCCTCGCAGAAGACTGTTCGGCTCGGCGTAAGGATCCATCGGATCGAGATCACGCGAACCCAGCCGCACTCGTCCATTCGCGACATACAAATCCAAGGAACCATCGCAATCAAAGTCGTGAAACCCAACCCCAAAACCCGTCATTGGAATGCTGCCGCGCTGCGGTCCGTCGGGTAAAACGGTGTCGATGAAATTGCCCTGAGCATTCAGGAAAACACCGTTGCCCTCATTCACCAGATGGGTGAGGTAAATATCGAACCAGCCGTGTTGCCTCAGATCCACCGCCACAACACCCATGCCGGCGCGGGGGACCCCATGCAAGTTCAAGGCCGCCCCACGCATCAGGGCCTCATCCCGAAACACCCAATTCCCCTGGTTCAGCCAGAGTTGATTGGGGGTGGCGTCATTTGCCACATAAACATCGACTCGACCGTCTCGATCGAAATCCGCGGTCGCCACGCCCAATCCATGCCCGTAAGCCCGGTTCAAAAACACTCGTTCCGTCATCCTCTCAAATGTGCCATCCCCGCGATTGCGCCAAACGGAATCCACCGCAGCCCCTCGATAATTTAACGGCGAACAATAGTCCGGCCGCCCACCGCTGGAGCGGCAATTCACCTCGATCGCCTGGCTCCAATTCAGGTAATTGACGACGAATAAATCCAGATAACCATCTTGATCCAAATCCACGAACGCCGCGCTGGTTCCCCATCCGGTTCGCTCCAGTCCCGCGGCGAGTGTGACGTCCAAGAACCGCCCGCGCCCCTCGTTGCGATACAGAAGGCAGCCTTCCACCTGGGTCACCAAGATATCCGTGTCCCCGTCGTTGTCGTAATCCGCGCATGCCACACCCATACCGTACCCTCCCACACCCGCAACCCCCGCACGATCCGTGATATCTTCAAATCGAAACCCACCGAGATTCCGATAGAGGCGGTGTCCCGAAATCGCGGGTCGCTTGTTTAGGTTTCCCCCATTGACACAGAACACATCCAGCAAACCATCGCCGTCCACGTCCAGCAATCCGACTCCACCGGTCTCAATCTCAGGCATCCAAAATCGAGTGTCATGCCCGCTCGAGTGATGAAATGTCAGTCCTGTAGTTCCTGCGAAATCCTGAAACCAAGGTGCGGAAGACTTCAGCGGCGGCGCTACCTCAGCCGCAGCAGCAGGTTGACCCGCCTCGGAAGCAGGCGTGCGGGAGGGCGTTTTGCCACAACCTGCCACACAGGCAACCATGGCAACCACGACAACCACCAGGCAATACCATCCCTGCGCTGGTGCGGTCTGCCGGTTCATAAAATGCAAAGTCGTCGGACTCTCAAGCTCAAGGTTTAGATACGGGAACAGGGGCTCTCTGGGGACGGGATCCCGAAGTCAATCGGTTCAACCATTCGCGGGAGCGTTGAGCGGCTGTCGGATCGCCAAACTGAGTCTCCAAGGGAATGAGGCGAGCATGAACCTCCGGCAATGATGGATTGAGTTCAAGCGCCTTACGGGCGTAAACAAGCGCCTCTGGGCCACGCGAGAGGTTTCGCCAAAGCACGTCCACTAACTCCAATAAAATTTGCGCAGTCCGTGGATCGATCCGTGCGGCTTCCAAAAAAGTAAACACCGCATCCTGGTCCCGTTCCATGCCGAGCAACGCGTTGGCGCGTGCCAGATAGGGCTGGGCCACATTGGTGGAGAGTGCCAGGGCGCGGTTGGCTGAGGCTAAGGCATCGCTGAACCGCTCTGCCTGCGCTTCGGAGAACGACCGAGTGATCCAGCCCGCGAGAGAGTCAGGCTGTTTGCTCAAAAGCGGGCCCAGTACAGCGAGTGCTTGTTCCGGATGGCCCGCGCGGTTGCAGGCAATCGCCAGCTGGTTCAAAACCGCCGCGTCGTCGGGATGGAATCGCAGGGCCTCGCGCAGAAGTTCCACGCCGCCCATCGGATTGCCGGATGCGGCCATATCTTCAGCGATCTCAAACTGGTCCGAAAGCGCTTTCATATGGGAGACTGCCTGACGAGACCAGTCGTCTGGCATCGGAGTTCCGGCAACGCCGTGAGCCATGGAACGATGCCACGATGCCTCATTGGTTCGGCCCAAAGCTTGCAGCACTTGCGCGTACACGTAGTGGACCGAGCCGGCCTGCGGCTCCAAACCCAAGGCACGTTCCAAATGCTCCAGCGTATTGGTGAATTTGCCGTTCCGAAATGCCACATCGCCCAGGCCGGCCGGGCCGCGCCATTCCTGAGGGGCCAGCACAACAAGCCTCGCGAACGCGCGCTCAGCCTCCTCCAAGAGCCCCTGTTTGGAAGCCAATTCTCCCAATCGAAACCAGCCAGATCCAAACTGCGGAAATTGTTCCGTAACTCCACGGTATGTCGCCAAGGCATTTTCTAAATCGCCGACTTCTTGAGCGGCCACACCAACATAAAGCCGGGCCAAGGGTTCATCCGGGGCAAGCACCACGACATTGCTAAACGCTGGACGCGCCCAAAACCAAAGGTCATTGGCGGCATAGATCAACCCGAGTGTGGCATGCCTGGCCGAGTCTCGAGGCTTTGCTCGAACGGTTTGAAGCTGCGCCTCAATGTGCGCTTTCAGCTGTGGGTCCAACTGGGAAAGCGTGGTGGGAACTGGAATCTCAGGAATCGGTGGTGGTTGGCATGCCAACCAGGGATTCGAAAGAAACAACACGGCGACCAATAACCAGACCCGAGCCGGGACTGCCATGGATGTGCTCGGAGTGCGTGTCGCATTCATGAACAAAAAATGGTTCGCGGCGAACCGCGAACCATTTCTAGGGATCGATCGGGACGAAAACAACGACAACAGTTACTGCCGAGTTGGGTTCCTCTCTTTGATCGAACTGCGCTCCTGCAACCAAGCCACATCGACGTTTCGAGGTGACGCTTGACCGAGCGCCAGAGCCTGGCCGGGTTTCAGCAGTGGGTAGGTTCTCGGATCCAACCACTTACGAATTTCAGAATGTCCATCGAAGAAGGCCAATCCTCCGGCTTTATTGTGATAACTCGCGGGATAATCAACCATGATGTAAGCACCTGCATTCATGGGATCGTAACCGTCCATGTTCACCGCGAACCACGCGTCGTTAATGGAATCTTCGCGTTCATCGACGAAAACCCAGCACTTGGACGGAGACCAGACCTGCGTGGATTTCCTAAATTGAGTGTAACCTCCGGTGTAAGGCCCTCCGCGATCTCCCAAGTAGGCATTCATTGAGACGGAGCGAACGCGTGGTTGGCCTGTATTTCCCCTGCTGAGGCTGCGATCTGCCGGGCACTTGTACACCCCCGCAGCCCCGACGTACTTACCGAGGAGCGAGTTCACTAGGAGCAGCTGGTTGGTATTGTCCGACGCGAAGCCATTGTTTACGAGCCAACCCGCGCACCATGTGGTATTGGTCGAATTGCTGCCACCGTCCAGGTTGGGGGGGAGTTTGTCGCTGTTATCAGTGGCATACATGGTATAGGCCAGTGACAATTGCTTGCCATTGCTGAGGCATAAGATGCCTTGCGCCTTTTGCTTGGCCTTGCCAAGTGCTGGCAGGAGCATTCCCGCCAAAATCGCGATGATCGCGATCACGACAAGGAGTTCAATCAATGTAAAGCCGCGAGGCCAAAAGCTTGGTGGCGTTCTGGAGCAGTTCATAGTAGAGACGATAATTACTTCGTGTGAGCCAAACCCGTGGTAACTGTGTGGCACGACCATAACACGACTCGTTTCCTCGAGCAAGGGATGACTGAAATCAGAACGAAAGCCAACCTGGCAAGCAACAAACAATTTGGCCGTTGTGAATGCCTTGCGGAGATTCACAACGGCCAAAAAAATTGGCGGGTTTTGGGGTGACACACGGTTTACACCACCAAAACCCGCCTTCCCTTCCACTCGGAAGGAAATTGTTGAAAATCGGCAATCCCAAGCCTAGCCCGATGGCCTCAGGGTTGGGAAAGCCCCGTACTTATGACGGATGAACCATCCCAGTGCAAGCACTCATGATAACCGTGGTCATTTTCACTGGTACTTTGTTACTGGTACTTCACCACCAACCGTCCGCCTTCAATCTTGGTGCTCAAGATCGTGACACCCGGCCGGATCGTGATGTAACCGACGTCACCCGACGAGGGCAGCTTAGCCGAAATCGTCTTCGTCGCGGAGTCCACCTGAACGTCGGTAAACGCGCCACCCGACAATCCAGGAATCTGAGGACTAGGATTCACCAACAGGCTTGCCGGCGGCACGACGGCTCCTACCGAAACCTCGAGGTTGTCAATCGCCCACCACCAATTGTTGAGCGTATCAAAATATCCAAACGTAAGAACCAGGCTCTTAGCCCCCTCGGGGTTGTACAGCGGGATGGAGACTGTCTCGTTGGGCTTATCGTCGTGGAAGTTCGGGCCTGCAAGGGATTCCCAGCGCAGTACTTGAACGGGAGCCCCACCGTCGTAGCTGGCCATGATCGATGCTTTCTGCGGATCTTCATCGCGCCAACTGGAATCGAACTTGAGGTGCAGGCTATTAGCAGTCTTGCCTGTGATATCGATGGCCTTGGTCTTCAGGAAAGTAGCCATGTTGCCGCCGGCATGGGGCTTGATGTCATCCCATTCGTCGGAGTCCGCAATGGCGACCGTGCCGGTGCCCTTAAGGAACTGGGTGCGTTGCTGGTCGCCGGCAGTCGACGCCCACCATTCGCGTTTGGCAAAGCTCCAGCCCGCCCATTCGGTCACGCCGTCTTGGTCCGTGCCCACGCCAGGAACGCCAGTGTCGTCGATGCTCCAACCCGCAGGAGTTGTCTTGGTCCAGACGGCCGTCTGTGCACCGCCACTGCCCGTGGTGATACCTTCCTCACGGTTTGGCCCGAGAACCAATCCTTCGAAGTCTTCAAAGAAGACTGGGGCGGGTTCGGCCAGTACTTGCAGGTTGTCGAAGGCAAACCACCAATTGTTCAAGGTGTTGAAGTATCCATAGGTGATCACCATGGTCTTGGCACCCGCGGGATTGTTCACACGGTAAGACAGTGTTTCGCTGTATTCGATCGGATGGTAATTGGCGTTATTTTGAGCGGACTCATAACGCTTGATTTCGACCGGAGCTCCACCGTCGAAAGACACCGTGACATTGGCCGTCTGAGGTTCTTCCGGGTTCCAGCTGGAGTCGTATTTCACAATCACCGAATTGGCCTTCACACCATCCAAGGAGATGGCCTTGGTTTTAATGTAAGTGGCCATATTGCCAGGATCGTGACCTTGGTCATCCCACTCGTCGCTATCGCCAATTGCCACCGTGCCGACGCCCTTGACGAACTTGTCGCGGTTCTGGCCACCCGCTTGAGCCCAATATTCGCGTTTGGCAAAACTCCATCCAGCCCATTCCGTCACGCCATCGTTGCCACCCACACCGGGGACGCCCGTGTCATCAATCGACCAACCCTCGGGAGGTGTCTTGGTCCAGACCGCTTCACCCGCCACGGCTTCATCGACGTTGGGTCCGAGAACCAATTTCTCGAAATCTTCCGTCAGAAGAACCAAACGGCCCTCGGTCTTCGGATTCACCGACAACTTGGCGACACCGCTCGACGTCGTGCCCTCGCTGTTCGTCACATTGACGCTGTAGTACCCGGCATCGGACACATTCGCGGCAACGAGGTTCAGCGTGGCTGCAGTCGCACCGCTAACCGCAACGCGGCCGCCGGGCTGACCCTTGAACCACTGATAGGAGAGACCCGCGCCACTCACGGTCACCGTCATGGACGCCGGCTGACCTTCGTTCACTTCCAGTGCCACCGGGCCCTGCTCGATCGCTGGTTTCGAGGCACCCGCTCCAACCGCAATGTTGTCGACCGCCCACCACCAATCATTGGCGCCGTCGCGCATCTCAAAAGAGAGCACCATCTTCTTGGCGCCCGCCGGGTTCTTCAATTGAACCTGGACTGATTCATTCTGCGCGTCCGCTTTGAACGTGGTGCTGCCGTCCTTGGAGTCGTACTTGAAGACTTGAACCGGAGCTCCGCCGTCGAAGCTGACTGTGATGATCGCTGTCTGGTTGTTGATGGCTTCGCCGTTGGGGCCAACGGGGAATTTCGACGTATTGGCATCATCAAAACCTTCGGGGCGCCAGCTTGAAGCAAACGCCAGGAAGGCGGTATTGGCCGGGACGCCGTCCAAAGAGATCTCCGGTGTCTTCAGGAACGAATTGAACAAGGAAACCGCATGGGCCGCATCATCCCATTCGTCGGGATCCGCAATTGCTACTGTTCCTTCGGCCAGATTGAATTGGTCGCGCGTCTGGTTATCCGCTGCCACCCAGAATTCCTTGGTCGCAAAACTCCAACCAGCCCACTCGGTCCGGCCGTCATTGTCGGCATAACCATCGCCGTCGGCGTCCGGGTTTTCCTCCGTGATCACCACAGCCGGGAATTGGCTATTATCGATGCTCCAACCCGCTGGCGGACGATTGGCCCAACCTTTTTCAATCAGCAGGATTGCAGTGCTGGCCTCATCTTTGGCAGGCACGAGATCCAGACCTTCAAAATCTTCATAAAACACGACCGCGGAGAATTCCTTGGTCACGGTCTTTTGGCCTCCGATGCTATCGGTGTAGCTGAGGCTGATGACGTGCTTGCCCAAACTGAGCGGTGTCGCCGGCGCCTTTTCCACGGTGACCATTCCATTGGCCCGGGAGATAGTCGGGCTCGTCAAGACCGCGCCGTCGAGACTGAGACTGATCGTCGCATCCGCTACCGTTGAGTCGCCTAAGTCGAGGATCGCGCCCACTTTGGCGGATCGACTGGCAAAGGTGCCCGACGGCATCCACTTTTCAACAAAAGCGGAAACCGGAGGCAAGGTTTCCGGAAGGCCGGCAGCTGCCGGTCCACCCAACGCGCTGAGTTGTCCCTTTGTCAACGAGGTGTTATGAACTTGGAGACTGTTGATGTACCCGGGAGCAGTCTCGCCGTTATCATCGGAAAACAGTTCAAAAAACCCGCCCGCCGCGAGGGCGAAACGCAAATCTCGCACGGCACCGGCATTAAAAACGCCCACTTGAGCGCCATTCGAATACAGTCGGAACCGGATGGTGCCCGCTTCTTCGTTGGTCACTTCAGAAACGATTCCGATCCGATACCACGTATTTGGGGCGATCGACCCAAACCCTCCGGCTTTCGCGCCCATGGTGTTGTTGGCCGCCACAAAGAACTCGGCATCGGGGTTTGTTCCTCGTTGGTCGGCATCGATCATTGCGCGCAGCTTGCTGTTGGAGGCCTCGGGGAAGAGCACATCCATCAGGATGGTGTAGTTGTTCACGAAAGAACCACCACCACCATTGGCAGTCGCCGGTGCAGGCACGAGGTAACCGGTGTCATCTGGACCACCGGGAAATTTCATCACCTTGGCCTCCGCAACTCCAATGTTGGGAATTCCAAAGCCTGTGGTGGTGTTGAACGAGGTTCCAGACTGGGTCAGACCACCGACGCCATCGCGATATTGCAGCGGGCCGCCGGTCCCAGTCAGGTCGCCTTTATCAAAATCCCACCGTCCGGTGAGAGCCGCTTGCAGCGAGGTGGCCAGTGCCATCCCTCCGGCTGCGGCGAGCAGTGCTTTATTTAAGTTCATGATCTTGTCGTGAGTTCTTATTGACGTTGCTGACATTACTAATACCGAAAAACTATGGATGACACCAACCGCCGCGGGCGGCAGCCCTCGGCTCATTTGCGTGCGCGATGAACTTCGAGGAATTCGGCGGCTTGTTTGTCGCCCGACTCGGCAGATTCACGCAATTTCTGCATCACCGCCATCTGCGCTGCCGCCAACGCTTCCCGTTGTTCGGGAGCCAAATCAGGCCGGATAGAAAGCGATTCAATTCGGCCAATCGCTGACGTAAATTCGGAGTTGGCGATGGAATCTGCAACTTGGTCGGCGGCGGTTTTCACATCGCCTTTGGCGTCCGAAAAAACGGTCTTGGTCTGAGTAGCGGCGTTCTGTACGGAGACAATTTCTGGCGGTCCTTTCTTGCAGCCGGAGCCGGCAAGAAACGCGCTGGCTCCAAAAAGCACCAAGGTGCAAGCCACGGAAATTCTCGGGAGAAACATGGTAGCTAAAAGCAGCGAGGAAGCTTCAGTTCAGCGGAGCCGTTAGAGGAACCTCTGCGGTATACCAGCGGAAGTCGTAACCGACTTTACTGTAGGGAACCGTACTGACGTGTGCGTCCGCCCAAAGTATGGCGGAACGTCGCCCATGCCGGTACCATTCATATTCCATCTGACGTTCTGGATACAAAGGCTGCAGACCATACTTCCACTGTGTCAAACACTCCTTGTAACCGGGATACAACGCCAGGGAATCCTCCTGGGTTTCCATCTTTTGTTCCGCGGCATCCTGGGCAAAAACCGTGGTGGCTGGACTTCGAAGGGTTTCCAGTCGGTTCAATTTGGTTCGGCGTCCTTGTGAATCGACGTCGGAGTAGTTGATCACCGCGAATTGGTTGATGCCATAGCTCGAATTCAGCCAGAATTCGGAGGGATACCTCAGCCCCGTTTCACGCCACTCATCCACGCGCTTAGCGGCGGGACAACGCAACGCTCGGCGCACATTACTATGGTACTTGGAATACGGGACCGCCCAATAAGCCACCGCGCGTTCGTTGGCTTTTGTGATGTCCAGTAAATCGGTGTGGCGCGGGGAGAGTGTCCATTGGCCGTGGTTCAGTATGCGCGGCTCAGGATCCCCTCCATCATAATAGTGGTGGAAGTTACCCTGGTGATCGTCCGCATAAAGTGTCAGCCAAATTCCCGCCTGCTTGAGGTTGTTCAGGCACGCCGCCTGCCCCCCCTTTTCTTTGGCTTTGCTCAACGCTGGCAGGAGCATGCCGGCCAAAATCGCAATGATGGCGATCACGACCAACAGTTCGATCAGGGTAAAACCAACGCTTTGTCCGTGGACAATTCGATTCGCAAACTCGCGCTGACCGGAAGTGTTTCGTCGTCGCATGATAATGACAAGGTGCCGCGTCTGAACTCGCCGTGCACCACTAGTAGTCGATGATTGGGCCTAGGTGAATCCCCTATTCTGGCGGTGGGCTGACATCGGTTCGTCACTTGCGAGTATTCCATTCGGTACCCGATTTCGACCAATAAACCTTCCAGAACCGTTTTGGGCGCTACATAACCTCGTCGAGAACTCAGGGCCAGCGCCGGTACATCTCCCTCAGCCAACAATTCCGGTTTACCGTCATAACACGCGTTGACACAACGCTTCGGGAGCCAGAGGGTTCTGGAGCGGCCCTGCACATGCCAAAATCTGATCAGGAAAAACTCGTGAAAGCGATTGCCGGGAAGAATCCCCTCAAAAAGATGGTGGTGCCTTCATCGGATGACCTGGTTTATTGGCAGGAGCGATTGGTAAATCGCAAGTATGTCGAGCTGGCCCGACCGCTTCCATTCAAGGAATTGTCCATCTCGGTGGAACATAACGGTCGATCCCATTGCTTTCCGCTCAGCTCGGCCGACCCCAAAACTGCCGCAGCCAAGGCTCACAAGATCTACGAGATCGTCGTGACTCACGGCTGGGATCGGGCGCTCGCCACCTATCCGAGAGAGATAACCTTTGCGATCTTCTGGTTATCCAGTCCCTTGGTCGTGACGTACACCACCATGTTTTCAGAGCCCGGTTCCAACGCGGCCCTCGTGACACCTTCGGAGGCGTTTGCAGGTCACCCGTCGCTTCGGGTGCTAATCATCGAACCTGAAGCCTCGGTGCGTCGGGCCTTGAGTCACTGGGTGGGCAAGGTTGCTGGGTATTCTGTTTCGGCAGCAGTCAGTTCGATCGTGGAAGCCACCAAACTGGCAGGCACTGTGAACGTGGATTTCGTCTTGCTGAATCGATTGCTCCATGAGGCCTCCCTGGAAGCCTCCCTTCAATCCTTGCGGAAGTCCTGGCCGGGCGTTCCCGCCTTTCCCTTCGGCATCTATGGCGGTAGCGATGAGTTGTTTGTGGGAATTACCGGTGTCACCAATGGGTATTTCCTTCAACGTAGGGCTCCGTTGCAGCTGCTGGAACCATTGGGAGCACCTCGACCCAGCAACCGCTGGACCCAGGCCAAAGCCGTCGCCGCCGCACGCGCTTACTTCTTAAGCCTCCTGAGCGCCCCGCCACCAGATGACGATTCCGCAGAATCTCAGCTCACGCACCGCGAACGTGAAATGCTTGAATTCCTTAGCCGCGGCTTCCAGGACAAGGAGATCGCTGCCGCCTTGGGCATCAGTATCTGGACGGTACACACTCATATGAAGAGCACCTTTGAAAAGCTGGGCGTCCACAACCGCGCAGAAGCTGTAAGTCGTTATCTACAAAAATGATGAACGACCGTTTTACCCACCGTGAGACACCCCCACAGGGTCGGTAGTTACAACTCTGTGGTTTGACATCCCGGGATCCGTCCTCTAATTGATCTATCGAACAATGCATCAACCGTTGTCCATTCTGAACGTAAGCAAGCGTGAGCTAATGACCGCTCGCTGCTCCTATTGGCGCATGCCAATGGCCGTAGCCAACGTGGAGGGTGCCTTCTAGTTCATTCCCGGCTTTTACCCAAAACCCACGTTTGCTCAAACAAACGTGGGTTTTGTGCTTTCAGGGGCCGCCATTTTTGACGCCAAGGAAATCAAGGGAACCCATACGACCGATAACAAACCACCGACGAAACCATGATAAGTACTGAAATCCAAAGAGTCTCCCCCACCGAGGGGGGGCATTCGCCACTCCCCTACTGGGCTGTGCCGTCCAACCCGCAACCTCAGTTCAAATCCAGAACTCTGGATACCGAACTGGAACAACTCAAAACCCGGATGCTTCAAACGGCTCTCAAAGGGACCGTGAATCTCCGTTTGGCGAAGCCGCTTCGACGCGCTGCCAACGAAGCCGCAGCCCTAGCTTGGTTGGAACCGTTGCCGCTGCTCGTCTTTCCCGGGCTCTTTGAGGAGAAAGTGTCAACAGCTCGCAAACACTTGCAAAAGCAGGAATTCGTCCAGGCCATGTCCTCGGAATTACTCCAGGATGTCGCATGAGTATTCCGCAATTTCGGCGCCTCTGGCCTTCCAATTCCCTCGTCTGCCACCGGCAGATCGCCAAGCGTATCCGGAGTACACCGGCGTATTCCGGGGTACCGCTCGAATCAGGAAATCGCTCCCGACGGGCTTAAGCCCTGGAGTTCCTGGTTCGAGCCGTACCCCGGAACCGCTCTGGTCCTCCCAGTCCAGAGCTCCGCCCCTTCATCGCGAATTCCAAACCGACCGAAGGCTGGAATGTTCCCACTCCTCTGCCGTTAGCTCCAACCTTCCGGTCGTGTGCAGAAAACCACACCCCGACCAAATCCCGCCAGCATCGGATAAGGTCGCAAGAATTTTTCGAAAAAATTCCACGCCCAAGAACCCTGATTTTACAGGGGTTCTGTAAATCAACGTCAAATCGCTTCGAATGCGGCATTCTGCATGCAATGAGGTAACGCAGGTTGGGACCATGAGCGAAATGCGACAGCGATCGCATTGGCAGTCAGACAGACGGGCGCTGACGCGAATGGTACTCAGACTGATGGAAACCATACACACCCTAAACCTGCATGAAGAAAATCGAAGCAATCATCAAGCCGTTCAAACTCGAAGAGGTAAAAGACGCTCTTCAAGAGTCGGGCATCGAGGGGATGACCGTCAGCGAAGTCAAAGGCTTTGGACGTCAGAAAGGACACACCGAAATCTATCGGGGCAGTGAATACACCGTGGATTTTCTCCCAAAAATCAAAGTGGAGTTAGTCTTACCTGAAGACAAGGTTCCCACCGCGGTCGCCGCGATCATAAAGGCTGCCAAGACAGGGAAAATCGGCGATGGAAAAATCTTCGTCTCACAAGTTGAAGAAGCCATCCGGATACGAACCGAAGAACGAGGTGATTCCGCTGTCTAAAACGACACGCACCTTAGAACTGAATCCCATGAAAAAACTTCTTTATTCGCTGCTGCTGGTGGCCACGTTTTTGACTAGCGTTGCGCCCGCAATCGGAGCCGACCCAGAACCGGCCAAACCATCCATTGAAGATCGGTTGGCAGACCTTGAAGCTTATGTGAACAACACGGCTCGCCAGACCAACGCGCCATCCAATATCGCAGGGCCTGGCCCCGGTCATAATGCCTGGCAAATGACCTCTACCGCCCTGGTATTGTTTATGACATTGCCCGGTTTGGCTCTGTTTTATGGCGGCTTGGTCCGGAGAAAGAATGTGCTATCCGTGCTCGCACAATGCATGGGCATTTCCGGAATGGTCACATTCCTCTGGTGGCTTTGCGGCTACAGTCTCTCATTCTCCGGTAGCAACGCCTTCTATGGAGATTTCGCCTTTGCCATGTTCAAGGGACTGAAACCCGGCAACGTCGGTGCAGGGTACCATTGGATTAGCGATAGCATGTGGGCCATGTTCCAATTGACGTTCGCCATCATCACTCCAGCGCTGATCCTGGGTGCTATCGCGGAACGGATGAAGTTCGCTGCAGTGCTTCTGTTCGTAGCCCTTTGGATGTTCATGGTCTACTTTCCTCTCGCCCACATGGTCTGGTCGACCACTGGTTTCATGTGCGGCGCGCTGAACCCCAATGCCGGTATTAAGGCGCTCGATTTTGCTGGGGGCACCGTCGTTCACATGAGCTCCGGATGGAGTGCGCTGGTCCTCTGTATCATTCTCGGCAAGCGGTTCGGCTTCGGCAAGGAACCAATGACGCCCCATTCCATGGTACTTTGTATGGTTGGAACCGGCATGCTTTGGGTCGGTTGGTATGGCTTTAATGCCGGCTCCGCCCTCGGCGCCGACGCGATCGCTTCAAACGCCTTCACCACCACCACCCTCGCCGCCGCCATCGCCGGCTTCGTGTGGCCTCTCTGCGAATGGATCCACCGCGGCAAACCCAGCGTCCTCGGATTCTGCTCCGGCATCGTGGCGGGCTTGGTTGTTGTCACCCCCGCCTGCGGCTTCATCAACACCACCGGAGCCGTCATTATCGGCTTCGCCGCCGGCATCATCCCCTATTTCGCGGTCTCCTTCCTCAAGGGCATGATCGGCTACGATGACGCTCTCGATACGTTCGGCGTCCACGGCGTGGGCGGCACGCTCGGTGCCCTGCTCACCGGATTGCTCGCCGATGAAAGCGTCAATTCAGTGGTCACCGGCGTCAAAGACGGACTCTTCATGGCGCAAGTCAAAGCCGTCGTGGTCACTATGGTCCTCTCCATCGTCGCCACCACCATCATCGCTTACATCGTCAAGGCCGTCGTCGGACTCCGACCTAATGTGGAAGTGGAAACCCAAGGGCTCGATCTCTGCGAGCACGGTGAAGAGGGGTATCACTCTTAAGCTCTGGCCAATTCTTAGTTCTGGAGCAACTCAGCAGACGGCGCGGACTTGGGTCCGCGCCGTTTTTTGTTTTTAAGAGAACTTCAACGCTTTCTCCACCTCGCGCAACCCACGTGTCATGGCCACCTGACGACCGTTCTCCAAGACCACCACATGTTCACCTTTAAACATGGGTTGCAGTTCCTTAATGCGACCTAGATTCACAATCGCCGATCGGCTGATTCGCAGAAATTTTTCGGGATCCAGTTGAAGCTCCAATGCACTCAAGGTTTCGCGAACGACATGCGATTCTTTGCCCACATGGACCACCACGTAATTGCCAGCGGATTCGACGGAGTCAATATCTGCCGTTCGAATGAAAAGAACTCTGTCCGCCGTTCGAATCGGCAGTCGAGTGATATAGGTCCCCGCCGCGGGCCGTTGGCCGATCAAGTCCAGGAGCCCTCGCATGGCGTCACCGGCATGACGACTGGAGATCGTCTCCTTAGCCCGGCTCACGGCTTCATGAAACCGGTCCACTTTGAACGGCTTGAGCAGGTAATCCAAGGCATGAGACTCAAAAGCCTTTAAGGCGTGTTGATCATAGGCCGTCGTGAATATCACTGCCGGCAACCGATCCTTCGGGATGGCTCGCAGCAATTCAAACCCGTCCATCTCTGGCATCTGAATGTCAAGGAACATTAGGTCCAGCCTCTCGTTCATCAGCGCCAACGCGCTCGGTCCATCCGGACAGACCGCGATGACGTCCACATCCGGGTCGTCCCGGAGCAGCATCTGAATTCGATCC
Source organism: Verrucomicrobiales bacterium (assembly GCA_005793375.1). Classification (GTDB taxonomy): domain Bacteria; phylum Verrucomicrobiota; class Verrucomicrobiia; order Limisphaerales; family UBA9464; genus SXSK01. The sequence goes on from SXSK01000347.1 coordinate 15,828, forward strand.
CTAGCCAAGGGTTCGTCATCTATGACCAATGCTCGAATTTTCATGCTCGTTATCGACAGCCCCTCACAAAACCAGAGATCTCAGTTAACCATTCAGTTCCGGTCGCAACCGACTCGCAGTTGGACGCCAGGGAATTTCAATCTCTACCCGACAGCCCCCATTCGAGCCCGGTCCGAGTTCAAACCGGTGGTCCCTGCCATACAGCTCCTGCAATCGGGTCCGTGTATTGCCCAGCCCAATCCCGCGGTGTTCGCGGCTGACGCCGAGCCCCACCGCCGATGTGGGTGGAACATCGAGTCCCACACCATCGTCTTCAACTCTCAACAGTAGGCGATCCCCTAGTCGACGAGCGTGTAGTGTCACACGGCCCGGACCGCGCCGCGGCTCAATTCCGTGCCTGACCGCGTTTTCCACCAATGGTTGCAGTAACAAGGTCGGCACCCAGGCGTCCCATGTGCGCGGATCCACATCTCGATGAACTGTCAACCGATCCCCAAAGCGGACTTGCTCAATTTCCAAGTAACAGTCCACCAACTCCAATTCTCGCCGCAATGGAATCTCGGGTTCATCGAAGGTTTCCAAAGATAATCGAAGGAGTTGGCTGAGAGTAGCAATCATCTCATCCGCAGCTCGAGGTTGGGTATGCACCAGGGTTGAAATCGCATTGAGGGCATTGAACAAAAAATGAGGGTTTAACTGACTCCTGAGCACTTGCAACCGGGCGCTGGCCAAGCTCGCCTCGAGCTCGAGCGTGCGCCGTTGCCGTTGCTCGGATCGCCGAAAAAAGGTGGTCGCGTGGCATCCGGTCACGAGCAACGCGTACAGCAAGATGTCAAACGCCGTGCGAAAGCCCGCGCGGCGCGCCGCGGAAAAAGGCGGTGGCCCGGCAGTGCGAAACGGTCGCCCGTAAATTTCACCATCTCCGGGTGGACCGGGGCGGTTCCAGGGTCTGCCACCGCCAGGCGTTGGCAGACCAGATCGTTGCAACTGGTAGCTACCAACCGCGATCAACACACACGCCGTCACATGAATTGCCGCGTGAGCCCATAACCGAGGCTTTTCGAGCGGGAACCGAAATGCGAGTTCCAAAACGAATGGCGACAGAACCACCCATGGCAGCCAGAATTGGATCGAAGTCTCAAGAGCTCCACTCCAGTTTGCTGGTCCCGCGAGGCCGTTTTGGACGGTGAACAGACCAATCCAACCCACCCCAAAAAGCATTAACCAGCCCAAACGCCGAACAAGGATCCAGAGCGGTGTGCCTTCTGTCGCGGGGCCGGGGTTGTCACTCACGGATTGCATGGAAATGATTCACGGTCGATACGAGGTTGCCCGACAGATCTCAGAGGATCTGTCGGGCGTTTCCAAGCCTCAAGGTTTCGAGTCAATGTCCAATCCACCGTTGGCGGTGCCCCGCCACCCATAGTTCAGAGACCCGGACGATTGCCACGTCGATTTTTCACAGCCTGAGCTTTTTTCCCCTTCCCAGCCCGGTCCGTGACGCCAGGACCCTCTTCAGGTTTCCCGACGGTTTCCATCTCCGTCGCGTCTAATTGACCATCGCTGTTTACATCAGCCGCCGCTAGACGGGCGTACATCCTCGAGACCCGCTCAACCATCGCATCCGAAGTGATTTCCGGATGACCCTTTCCTGGTCCGTTAGGGCGACCCGGTGCCTGGAGGGTGCCGGATTCCAGTGCCCCAACCACGGCGGCCTGTTCCGTCGCATCGAGTTGACCATTGCGGTCGGTGTCGTAGGCAACCAACTCGGAATATCGGGCTGCCACATGCTCCTTGGCTTGCGGCGCTCCAACCCCGGGGGCACCTCGATGGCCAGGCCGGCCCGGGCGACCAGGCATCCCGCCTTCGGGGCCCAACTTCAGACTTCCATCGGCGATGGCCTGGCTGAGGGCCGCCTTTTCGGCGTCATTCAACTGGGCGTCGTGATTTGCATCGAAGGCGGCAAGTTGGGCATAGCTTTCTGCGATATGTGATGCCATCTGGTCGGGCGTAGGCTCTGGTCGATCGCCGCCAGCACTATGGCCGCCCCGCCGGGGGCCACCTGGAGGTCGAGCTTCGAGGGTACCATCCGCGATTCCAGCTGCCACCGCAGTCGATTCACTGGAATCCAGTTGCCCGTCCCGATTCAGATCAAACCCCGCGAGTGTGGTGTACCGCTCGGCCATGTGCGTGGCGATGACACTCGGATCAGGACGTCCGGCACCGCCTTGGCCATCCGGCCCACCTGGTGCACCCGATCGCGGGCCACCGCGTCCAAAGGCAGGTTGTGCTTCTGCCAGGAAGGAACTGCTCACCAACACAATCCCCAGGGCCGCTGCTGCTTGAATGCTCTTAATAGTTTTCATCGTGTATCTTTCGTCTGTTGGACTCGTTTGAGTATCCGTGTTTGTTTTTGTCTTCGACTTGGATCACCACTCGGTGATCACTCAGGCTGGGGACAACTTAAGTGCTCCGGATGGTTCCGCTGCTCGGTTGAGATGAACCCGGCCTCGGGCGGGATGAACTTGGCCTTCTACGAGATGAAACCACACCGAAACAGAAACGAACGCCATTCCCGATGGCTAAAGACGAGTTTCTGGATTGAAAGGAGTGCCATCCGCGGTTCAGCGTGCGGGCGTGGCGATATCCGTCCAAAAAATCCACACCGAAAAGGAAACCACTTCGACGCCTGCGGCGTCAAAACCCTCAGAAAACTGGGTTAATCAGTCGTCGACACCTCCACTCGACTTGCAGCTCAACGGGTACTGCGGAATCGATTTTAACGCCGATGATTTACCCCTGGCGTCGATCCGTGGCGCGGTGGACAGCCTTCGAGACGACGGAGGAGGCCAGTGTCTCGCGACCATAATCACCGATTCATTGGATCGGATGTGCGCTCGGATCGCTCGTCTCCGTGCCGCAATTGAGTCCGATCCCGTCATCCGCTCCACCATCGTTGGGATCCATGTGGAAGGTCCGTTCATCAACCCGGAACCCGGTTATCACGGAGCCCATCCGCGCCGACACGTCCAAGTCGCCTCTACAGAAACAGCCCAACAATTGGTGGACGCCGGTGGGGGTTGGGTCCGTCTACTGACCCTGGCCCCGGAAATGGATCCCGGGCTCCAAACCACTCGCAAGCTTGCGGCATTGGGTATCAAGGTGTCCGCAGGACATTGTAACCCGTCGATCGACCTGCTCCACGAAGCAGTTGATGCCGGCCTGCAACTGTTCACCCATTTGGGCAATGGATGTCCTTCCGTTTTGCCGCGTCACGATAATGTGATCCAGCGAGTGCTGGCCTGCCAGCGATTGCCGTTTGTCATGTTCATCGCCGATGGCGTCCACATCCCAGCCATGGCGCTGGGCAATTATTTGAAATGCGTGGAACTGGATCGGGTCATCGCGGTGACTGATGCCACCAGTGCGGCCGGGATGGGGCCAGGGCGATATCAACTTGCGGGACAAGAAGTGATTGTGGATTCATCCGGAGCTGCCTGGAGCCCTGACCGGACGCATCTGATTGGGTCAACGGCAACCATGCCGGATGTCCGCCGGTTCTTAGGAACAAATCTGCAACTCCCGCACGCCGCGGTCGATCAACTGACTGCGTGGAACCCGCGTCGATCGATGGGTTGGTAGCGGGTTAGCCCGCCAATCGCCAAGCGGACTGAATCGTCTGGATGCCCTGGCGGCGGAAGTCCGCCTCGAAATCGGTGACAACGTCCAGGAGTTCTGCAGGGGCCTCGCACCGCGTAAACTGCTGTGCCGCCTCAAAGACTTCCACCATTTGAGCGGCATATTCCACATGATCCGTTCGCAAATACACGACGCCCCCAGGCAACAGGCTCAGTGCTGCCAATTGGGGAAACTCCGCATTAACCAAACGACGTTTCCAATGCCGCCGTTTGGGCCAGGGGTCGGGAAAATACACATGCACGGCGGTTAGCGAGCCGGGTGGGATCATCCAGCGCAGGACATAGGACGCTTCCAATCGAAGGCCACGAACATTCGATAACCCTTGCCTGCGAGCCTTCCGGTCGATCTTTCGAAGTCGCCCCAACAGCCGTTCAATCCCCAAAAAATTCCTCTCCGGATGGCGCGCCGCATACTGAATCAGAAAAGACCCATCCCCAGCGCCAATCTCCAATTCAACAGGATGAGCATTCCCAAAAACCGTTAACCAGTGAAAACGCGTCAGGATAGTCGGCGGCAATGTCCATGAAACCTCTCCGACTGGAGGGTTGGACGGCAGCGGTGACGGATCTTCAGGAAAAGGGACGAATGGCAACACCATCGGCCAATTATCGGGTATGGCCGTCCAGGTCAATCTTCGGGGAACATTTTCGGGGAAATTGGAATAGATCTGGAATGTCTAGAATGCCGCACGCACAAGCAGGCTTCTGCGGGACGATCGAGGAAAGACGTTTCAGCTGACCTGTATGAACACTATGCAGATATTGACGGCTGTGGCAGCTTCTTGCGTCAAGACTTGACGGCCGAATCGGGCCAGTCGCTGGAAGCTGAAACGACCGCAATGCCGATAATTTAATCCACTTCATGAGATCGCTTCCAAACCTCATACTCTTGTCCGCCCTGGTATTTCCAACTTTCAGGGTCGCTGCCGAGCCGCAGCGCCCCCAACTTCAGATCATCAACGGCAGCAAGCAGTCCGTGGATGTATTCTGGCTTAAAACGGGCTCCGAGCGCGTGCCAAATGGTTCCATCGAAACCGGCAATCATACCCTCATCAACACAACCATCGGCCACCGTTTCGCCATCGTGGGCCGTGAGGACAAGTCCGAAATGACCGTCACCAGCCGCGTGCCGGTGCAGGCAGTCCGATTCGATCCGCCCGACAAAGATGGCGTGCCGGGATTTTACTCTCAGCGTGTCTTGGCAAACGGTTATCCCATCGTGGCTTCGGCGAACGTGAACCCTTACGCACTGAAGGAGGCCGCGTACCTCGCCGACCTCATGCTCGCCAAACGTCCCGACGTGCGAGCGGCCATGATCGCCAGCGGCTCTCGCCTCTGTATCCTCGCGTGGAACGAATTCACCTGCGACCAGCCCGAATGGGCGTGGCTGGCCAAAACACCGGAGCCTGGCTTTGGATCCATCCCGGGGCGCGACTACCGCGACGCACGCGCCCGTGGCATGGGCGGGAGCGACACCGACCCCTTCTGCTCGTGTGGCGAGGAAAACCTGCTGGGCTATCCCGGTGACCCCTACTCAACCGAGAACATTTTCATTCACGAGTTCGCGCACAACATTCACCTGCGCGGCCTGGCAAACGTGGACCCCACCTTCGACATTCGTGTGAAGTCCTCATACGATTCCGCGATGAACGCCGGGCTCTGGAAAGGTAAGTATGCGGGCGTGAATCATCATGAATACTTCGCCGAGGGCGTGCAGTCGTGGTTTGACAATAACCGCGAGAACGACCACGACCATAACCATGTCAACACGCGCGCCGAGTTGCTCGAATACGATCCCGGTCTCGCCGCGTTGTGCCGCGAGGTTTTCGGCGAAACCGAACTAAAATACGCCAAGCCCCAGACGCGCCTGACCGGCCATCTCGCGGGCTACGACCCGGCCGCGGCCCCAACATTCGCGTGGCCAGAGCGTTTGCGAAAGGCCAAGGCCTTGATCAAAAAGCAAGCCCAGGCACGAAGTGACGCCGCCAGCGCAGTGCGCTTCGATCCCATAACGCGGGACATCGAGGGCTGGAAGGTTCACATCGAGCCAGCGCTGCTCGACGGCGCGCAGCGAGACGAGGGAGCTCGGGCACTGGGGATGCTGGCGAATCATTTGCAGCGCATCAAAATCCTGGTCCCCGCCACACCAGTCGCGAAAATGCAACGACTCGAGATCTGGATAGAGCACAACCACCCGAGCCTCAAGTCCATGCAGTACCACCCAAGCCGCGACTGGCTCGTCGAATACGGCCACGATCCGCGCCTCGCCCTCAAGGTTCACATCCCGCGGGCAAGTGACCTCCTCTCGCGAAGGGAAATGCTCAAGCACCCCGCCGTCGTCCTTCACGAACTCGCGCATGCCTATCACGACCAGGTGCTTGGATTTGATCACTTGGAGATCATCGCCGCTTACAGTCATGCACGCGCGAGCGGTTCTTACGACAAAGTGCTGCTCCATACGGGCCAGAAGGCACGGCACTACGGCCTGACCGACCACAAGGAATACTTCGCCGAAGGCACCGAAGCATTCTTCTACCGGAATGACTTCTTCCCCTTCGTCCGCGCTGAACTAAAGGAACACGACTCAACATTCCATGATTTGCTGGTTCAAATCTGGGAGGAGCCAAAGGAGCTTCCGAGGCAGGAAAAATGAATCGGCTCGATCACTTTCACCGAAACCCTTCCCGGGCAAGCAGATTCCTGAGGGTTCTGAGCCCTCAATATTCGGACTAGGCAAACGTTCCGCTTTGTCCCTAAGTTCGGTCGCGTGTCAAAGGTCTCCAAGTCAGGAGCCGAAGAGCTGCCCTTCGAAGAGGCGCTCAAGAGGCTGGAATCCATCGTGGAATCGATGGAATCCGATGAATTGCCGTTGGAACAATTATTGACTCGTTTCGAAGAAGGCGCGCGCTTGACTCGGCAGTGCCAGACACGCCTGGCCGATGCCGAAGTGAAAATCCAGAAACTAGAGCAGGATCTCGCGGGTGATTTGGTTGTAAAACCGATGGCCATCGCCAACGAAGACTGAACGGATCGCCGCCGGACAAGTCGTCCTTTGCGAACCCGGCGCACCGAAGCCTTGTGACATTTACTTTTCAAAACTGTTGAACCTGACAATGAGTCGTTACCTCGAAATGGTGGACCACCCCTCCCACGTCAAGAAGCTGACACCGGAACAACTTTCCGAGTTGGCAGCGGACATCCGACACGAACTGATCGACGGACTCGCCAAGCACGGCGGCCATTTAGGGCCGAACCTGGGGGTCGTCGAACTGACCATTGCACTTCACCGGTGCTTTGAAACACCCAAGGACAAGTTCGTCTGGGACGTCAGCCATCAGGTTTACGTGCATAAAATTCTCACAGGCCGAAAAGACCGTTTCCGAACGATCCGAACGACTGGAGGACTGAACGGATTCGCCCTGCGCACCGAGAGTGAGCATGACAGTTATGGCGCTGGGCATGCCGGAACAGCACTCAGTGCGGCCCTCGGCATGTGCGCGGCCCGAGATCAACGCAATGGGTCCGAACATGTCGTCTGCATCATTGGAGACGCAGCTCTAACCAACGGCATCTCTTTCGAGGCCCTCAACAACATAGCCCACGCAACAAAACGATTCATTGGCATCCTGAATGACAATGAATGGAGCATCGCCAAGAATGTCGGCGCGATCGCCGGTTACCTCGGCAAACTGACCACCAGCCCGCGCTACAACCGCTTCGCTCGCGAGTTCAATCAATGGCTCAAACGACTGCCCAAGGGCGAACTCGTCTCGATGATCGGTCAGAAAGCCGAGGAGGCCATCAAAGGCGTTGCCGGATCCCTCGTGCTGGAACATACCCCATCCCAGATGGATTCCGATGGCCGCGGAGGCCATGGCAGTTCCCTGCTTTTTGAGGAATTTGGCATCCGCTACCTTGGCCCCATCGACGGCCACAACATCCCGCTGCTCATCAGTACACTCGAGTTCGCCAAGACCTGTGTCGAACCCGTGGTGATTCATGTTCTTACCCAGAAGGGCAAGGGGTTCGAAGCCGCGCTTAAGTCACCCGAGAAATTTCACGGCCTGGGCCCGTACGACTCCCGTACCGGCCTGACCCCAACCCCTGCCGCGGGGAGCCCACCGCCTTGGCAAGAGGTCTTCGGCAAAACCATGGTGAAACTGTGTCAACAGAACCAGAATATCGTTGGCATTACCGCGGCCATGCCCTCTGGCACCAGCCTGAAGCTTCTGGATCAAGCTCTGCCCAAACAATACTACGATGTGGGCATCGCCGAGGAACATGCCGTCATCTTCGCCGCCGGCATGGCTACCATGGGATTCCATCCCGTCGTCGCCATTTACAGCACATTCCTCCAACGCGCCTACGACTGCATCCACCACGATGTTTGCCTGCAGGACCTGCCGGTGATATTCTGTATGGACCGCGCTGGGTTGTCCGCCAATGACGGCCCCACACACCACGGCTTGTTCGACATCTCCTTCTTACGTTGCCTGCCGAATGTCATCGGTATGGCGCCCGTCCATGAGGACGAAATGCAGGACATGATGTTTACCGCCACATTGCAGCCCCATCCCACCTTTATCCGTTACCCCCGTGGCCCCGCCGAAGGGGTTCCAATCAAGGATCGGCCCTCGGTGCTGGAAATCGGAAAGGCAGAGGTGGTTCGCAATTTCGAAAACCACGGCGGTCGCAAAGTCGCCCTCTTTGGTCTGGGGAACATGCTGAGTCTGGCCCTCGCGGCCGCAGAACAATTGGCTTCCGAAGGTCACGACGTGGCGGTCATCAATCCCCGCTTCTTCAAACCGCTCGACGCATCGGCTCATGAATTCTTCGGCTCAACAGCGGATGTCGTCGCCACCCTCGAAGATCATGTCGGCATGGGCGGCTATGGAAGTGCCGTCTTGGAACTTTTCGCCGATCGCCAAGTCATGACGCCCGTGGTGAGGCTGGCATGGCCTGATGAGTTTGTGGAGCACGCCAGCAGCGTGGAGTATTTGCGCACCAAACACGGACTGACGGTTCCAAAGTTGTTGGAACGGATCCGCGCGGCATTGCCCGCCAAGGCCGCAGCAGCCCCACATCTGGCGATCGCCTGATCGGAGGGCTCTCAAGAAGCAGGGATTCATCGGGCGGTAACGAGGTTGTTTCGTTACCGCTCATTGCCATTTCTGGCTCAGGTTAACCCGGTGCAAACGCGCCTTTCGCCGGGTGGAATCATCGCTTTGCCCGGAACAAAACAACTCCAGATTCCAAACATCAGCCAGCACGCGACCGCGTCCACGAGCCACCGCCAGGCATTCTGCGAATGCGGCTTCCAAAAGGTCAATGTTGGGCGGAGAAAATTCCCCGGCAGCCATCAACGCATCCAAGGCCCCATTCCCCAACCGCGTCGGAATGACCGTCACCACGGTTGCCCCGAGCTCGAACGACCAATCCACCGATCGCACAGCCCACGTTACCGCGTCGTGGTCTGACACGAATGGAGGCTTCACCAAAACAAACACCCGAAGGTCCACACCGTGCCGCCTCAAACGCTCCGCAGCGCGTTCAAACCCCTCCAAGTCCAACCCCTTATTGAGCTTCGCGAGCACCTCCGGATTCGCGGTCTCCAACCCCATCGCCACCTCCAACGCAGTCCCTCCCCCCAATCGATCCCGAAATCGCCACACCTCATCGCCAATCAGGGAAGGATGGCACTCCACAATCACGCGCTCAAACGCACGACATCGTTCGGCGATGGTAGAATGGTCGGCGGGCGGAATCGCACGGCGATCGAAGAAGCTGCCGGCATTGTAGAGTTTGAGATGGCGCGATACGCCCGATGAAGGCCAGGGCAGCGCTTGGTTCAAGACGCGGTCGATCTGCACTGGAACGGATCCCATCGGCAGCGATTCCAAAGTTGTATACTGCCATAAATCGCACATCAAACAGCGCCACGGACACTCCCGATTGGTCAGGAAGATGGTCAGCGCGGCGATGGGTGTGTGAGCGGCATCCGGTTCTTCCTCCAGCAACCAATTTACCGGGGGGTTCTGTGACAGTCGCTGACGCCTCTCATCCCAGTTGGGACGCTTCTCCAGTATCCACCGGGTCCTCTCTCGCGGATCTTCGGGATAAATGGAACTCAAAGGCTCTCCTCTCAGGAACGGTCGGCCCCCTTGAGGCCGCGCCGTGGTGTTAGGCCCACAATCTGAATCGCCGCCTGTTGCAGTACGAGAGCCTCATCGAGATCACTGGAGACCAGACGCCGGTTGGACTCCAAAAGCGTTTCCATGGCCGATACCAATTCATGCGACTCATAATTGTCGATCTGACGCGACGCCGTGAACAGAGTAAATGGATGGAGCGCCAATGGATTGAAACGCCGATCCGCCGGCAGCCCCCCCGACGGCAACCGATCGAGCTGCCCTTTGAAGCTGTTGTAATCGCGCGCAGGCTTCAGCAACCCCTCCCGACGCAATTCCTTGAGCAGGATCAACGTCCGAATCTTGGAGATCAGGCCGTAGAGCAGCCCGATCTCTGAGCGGCTTTTGTCCAACCGCATCTCCCAAAGCTCCTCATCCAAGGTCCGCAAGAGCTTTGCCAGATCCCGGTCACCCAACGCCTCGGCCAGTGCAAAGGCTCGAGCGTGCTTCTGGCGGGTCACAATTAATAGAACATCCGCCAAGAGTATCTCCGGGCGGTCCCCCACATAAAGCGAAAGCTTCTCAACTTCACTCGCCAGTGCCCGCAGGTTCGGCCCAACCCGATTCACCAATTCCGAAATCGCCTCATCACCAATTTGCTTCCCCAAACCGCGCAATATCTTGAGCACATGACTTTCCGCCAAGGTTGCCCAGTCCTTATCCTCCGCACTCAACGCATTGAAGGTCTCCACAATACCCAACTTTTCAATAGCCTTGAATAAGCTACGGCGTTTGTCTGGCTTACCCGCTGAAATCAGCAGTCGCACCCCCTCCCACCGAAACCGCTTCAATTCGTCGGCCAATTCCCCCAAAGACGTCGTCACCGCCGCAGAACTGGCCGTGCGGTCCTCACCCAAAAAACTGCAGTTTTGAAACCAAACAACTTTGGCGCCGCCAAAAAATGGAAGTGTATAGAGAGCTTCGCGTAATCGACCGACCGCCGCGAGCGCCTCACCAGCATTCTGGACCGCAGCATCCAGCACCTCATGGTCAAACCCGCCAGCCTCAGCCGTCATTCCCTCGTACAGCTGGCGCGCGCGCTGCTTCACCGAGAAGTCGTCGTCGCCACAGATCAGCAGCAATGGAGCGGTGGCCGTGGTAAGCGCCGGTGACACGGCCGTGGCAGACGCAGAAACAGCAGGGCGAGCCATAGTCGTCTCTTATTTGCCGGGCGTAGGGCCGTCATCACTCTCCCCCTCCGACCCTTCCAAGCCCTCCCCCTCCGCGTCATTCTGGAGGTTGATGCGCTCCAATACTTCCGTCATATCTTCCACTTCATCAAACAGTCGACGGCTCACAAATACCGGACGTTTTGTGGAGGCCGCAATGGCCAGACAGTCGCTCGGGCGTGCATCCACTTCGATCAGCTTCTGTCCCAACTCATTTTCTTGCTTCAGACTAAGGCGAGCAAAGTAGGTGGAACTCTTAAGTTCAGTGATCACCACCCGTTCCACACTGATTCCAAATCCCAGGAAAATAGTCCCAATGAGGTCATGTGTCAGCGGACGATCCTTCGGAGTCCCCCGCAGGGCCATATCGATGATGGTCCCCATGTTATGCTCGACTTGGATCACAAAGACCTTTTCGTCGTTGCCAAGGAACAGGGCGACCCCGCTGCTTGCGGGGATGATCGCGCGGATGTTCACCGGGACCACGTTGGTCTTCATTGCCCAAACATGCTGAAGCCAAAGCCAAATGACAAGTCACTCCAGATCGGAACAATGGTAGAAAATCATTCACTTTCTGTTTCGCTCAAAAATAGGCGGTTTCCAATTGACGACTCCCATTCCAAGGAGCGTCAATGCTGGACTAAATAAACACGAATGAGGGCTCGCACCAAAAACGCTGAATTCCAAGCCGAATCCAATCGCTGCCAACGTTGCGGACGAACTCTGAAAGTCGTCGCAGAATCTCTACAGGGAGTTTGTTCACGATGCCTTATCGCTCCTCAAGAGACTCAAACCATTTCCCCCAGCGTCATCCTGAACTCGGCGAATTGCCCGCCCTTATCGGACTCCGAAGCGTTGCTGAATCTCCAACACTGGGTTCAGGATCCCGCCGTTGCCGACCCCGATTTTCGACAATTGGTCCGACTTCTGTTTGCTAGTCGCAAACCGGCCGTCCCGGCGGTTAAACCGGTTGGGCGCCCCTCCAGAACGATTCGCCCAAGCTCGTCCAATGCCGCACCCGGTGTCGGGGCGCTCGCCTCCTGGACGGACACATTCGAGAAATGGGATCTAGAATACCGCAAGTTCCGCGAAGACGAACAAATGGCCCTTTACCAGATCGGGCCCACGGGACAGTGGATTGGTGCGACTCCCGAGCAACGCGCCGGACACCGCGAAACTGCCCGCCGACTCTTGGAAGTTGGAACTTCCCACGCCAAATCCCTCAGCTCTATCTCGGTGGATTCCTCGGAAGCACCTAAACGCGCCCAACTCGAGGTCCGAATGCGAATCTTGCTCGAATCCCTGCGCGAAACTGCAGGTTTGCGAGACGTCATGGACGCCGGTTGAATTTCCCGCCCCTCTCTCGCCGACAATGGAATGGCTGACCTATGGGTTGCTTTTTGGCGCCGGCTTGGGGGCCGGATTTGTGGACGCCATCGCGGGTGGGGGCGGCTTGATCACCGTGCCCTCCTTGCTGTGGGCCGGCTTGCCACCTCAGTACGCCATAGCCACCAATCGATTTCAATCCGCCTTCGGCACTGCCGTGGCCACCTGGAGTTATCATCGGGCGGGGTTGATGAACCTGAGGGAGCTCGGTTCAGGGATCCTGTTCACCGCACTGGGAGCCATTGGCGGTGCCATGGCTCTTGCCCAGGGCAATCCAGCCGTGCTGCGACGCATCATCCCCTGGCTCCTACTAGGAATTGTCGTGCTGGTCTGGATGAAGCCCGACCTGGGGGGAGAACCCCGGCCACCGCGGCTGGGACGAACCCTCTTCCATCTATTGTCTGGCCTCTCCTTGGGTTTTTATGACGGATTCTTTGGACCGGGCACCGGAACCTTTTGGGCGATGGCCTGCGTTTGGTTTCTAGGATTGGATTTGAGAGCCGCCACGGGGCACACCAAGGTGATGAACCTGACCAGCAACTTAGCCTCAATTGCCATCTATCTCTATTCTGGATTGATCCAGTTTGACATCGGAATCGTGATGGCCCTGGGCCAATTGGTTGGCGGCAGACTCGGCTCGGGGTTGGTCATCACCCGGGGCGTTCGACTGATTCGCCCCGTGTTTCTCAGCGTCTCTGTGGTACTCACCGGAAAACTGCTTTGGGACCAAATGGCGCGTTAATCAAGATGTCCCATCCGCTGCCGGTGGAGGCGGCGGACGGTACCCCAATAACCCGCGCTTCTTGATCAGGTTCGCCACTTCCGGTGGGACACACTCTTCCCAGCCGGGATCGCCGGTTTGAAGTTGATGCAGAACTTCCCGTGAGAATATCGACATGTTCCGCTCTTCAATGTCCTTCAATCCCTGTATGAAATGGCCCTCCATCAGGTAGGCATACAAATGCTGCAGGTTGGGAGCTACCCGCAGATTCCCAGAGGTGATGATCGCCCCAGTCTTCGGATCCTTGAGCGGGTAAACATATAACTTGAGATCGTTCTTAAACATCCGTCCGAACGATTCCAAAATGCCACCCTCAAGGTGCGCGTAGTATTTCTCGTCAAACAATTCCCTCAATGTCGGCACGCCCATCACAATGCCAATGGGCATTTTCGTATACCGGAACATGTAGTCAGCCAACCGGAAGAATTCGGCGTAATTTGAGATCAATACCGGATGCCCCAATGTGCTCAACAAATCCACACGTTCTAGATACTCACGGTGATCGATCCGCCCTTCGACACTCAGGTTCTTGAGGGTCATCTCCATGAGCACCACCACGTCCTTGTTCACCACGTTCGGTTCTTGCACAAACTGAGCTTGTGCATAGCGCAACATGTCCACCGTCACCTTGGTAACGGGGCGAAACGAACCGCGCTCCACCAAAATACACTTTTTGTACAACGCATCCGCGGGTTGAACGAGGTCACCGTTCGGCATGAACATCGCCGCGTTCGTCAACCCTCGCTCCACCAATTGCAGCGTGATCAACCGATTATCCACCTTCTCAAACGCGGGACCGCGGAATTGGATCATGTCCACTTCAATCCGCTCGATGCTCAGATTGTCCAACAACGCGTTGACCACCACTTCTGGATCCTGGTGTAGATACAATGCGCCATGGATCAGGTTGACCCGAACGGTGTTACCACCCCAATGGGTTTCAAGGAGTCCGCATTGGGGTGTAGTAAATCTTGAACAGTTCGTGGCGACCTTCGGCTGAAGAGCGGGACAGGGATCTGCGCGCATGTTTCGGACCTGTTGGTGAGGAGCC
>SXSK01000348.1 GCA_005793375.1 Verrucomicrobiales bacterium
AAGAAGCCATGCGCTTACTTTCAAGCGTGGCCATTGTGAAAAATCAGCCGAGTTCTCAATATCCCGCCTGCCTATTGTTCTTCCGCGGGTCCATCCTTCAACCAATCCGGCCAAACCACTTTTCTTGAAACTGCCCTGTGGTTCCTCAAACCCCTGGCTTCCAAGCTTGACCCCGCGAGCGGTCATGTCCCGTAGTTTCCTTGTGTCGTCGCTTTCCCATATTTCCGCCTCCGGTGAGGCACAGATGGTCGATGTTTCCCACAAACCTACCGTGCACCGTGAAGCCATTGCTCGTGGCGAAGTCCAGCTGCAACCCGCGACCTTGCAATTGATTCAGTCCGATCAAATCGCTAAAGGCAACGTCCTGGCCACGGCTCGACTCGCCGGCATCCTGGCCGCCAAGCGCACGGGCGACCTGATCCCACTTTGCCACCCCCTTCCCATTACCCATTGCGAGGTTCAATTCCACATCCCGTTGTCTCACGACCGCATCGAGATCACCGCCTCAGCGACCATCGTGGCACAGACCGGAGTGGAGATGGAGGCCCTGACCGCTGTCAGCGTGGCTGCCCTCACCATTTACGACATGTGCAAAGCCGTGGACAAGTTCATGGTGATCCAGGGCATTCAGTTGGTTTCGAAGTCCAAGCGCCCTGTGTGATCCAAGATTGCGCCTCACGTCCAACACCCGGATAGTTGCGACATGTCTGACAACACGGACTCTCCCGAAATCGCGCGCGAACGCGAAACGGAACCAGTCCTTCAATTTTCCGTCTTCACCCCGAATCGATTAGGTCGTCTGCATGAGGTGGTCCATCGGTTGGCGGCCCAGGATGTGCACATCATGGCACTCAGCGTCCAGGATACCACCGACAGCACCATTCTGCGCTTGATCGTCGACGATCCGGATCGAGCCCGGCAATTGCTCGATGAATATGGGTTTCCATACGTCGAAAATCCGATGCTCGTGGTCGAAATTGATTACGAACGACAGCTCAAAGATGTCCTGGCCGCCCTATTCGAGGCGGAGTTAAACATTCATTACACGTACGCGTTTCTAACCCGGCCCAGCGGCCGCTCCGCACTGGCCATTAGTCTTGAGCATGCCGATGTCGCCGAACACGCCCTCCGCCGGCACCAATTTCGAATCCTTTATCAGGGTGACATCTCTCGTTAACTGAGACTTATCGGTAAATGGCCTCGGTGGTGCGGAGTTGCAGGTGCCCTTTCCTCCTCAGGGGTGCATCTCCGAGTTGCGGCGCCGCATGGGATGCTGGGGGAAAAGCGGCAGCGGGCTCCGCACTCCAAAAAACACCGCGCCTTTTGTAGTGCGGTGGCCCTCCACCGCTTTTGGGGAATTGCAGGGACGACCGATCTCCAAAATTCCCACAACTCGGAGATGCGCCCCCCCTCAGGTATTCCCGGCCACTTGGTGTAGAGGTGCTCATCGTAGAATTCATCGAAATCGATGGATCCGACGCCTTTTGACTCCTGGAAGTTCGAATCATCCAGCCAAATTCAACGGCGAAATGAACTTGAATCTTGATGCTCTGAAATGCGTCGATCTAAAGTTCAAAACTAGAATGCCGTTTTTAGTATGATCTTAAAGCAAGCAACTTACATCGCCCGCCGCCGCCGCGTTGCGTCCGGTTTTACGCTGATTGAAATTCTGTTGGTCATCGTCATCATTTTGCTCCTGGCCGGGGCGTTGGTCGTTTTCGTGCTGCCACAACAGAAAGGTGCTGAAAAGAATACGACAAAACTGTTCATTTCTCAGGTGGCGAATGCTCTGGATACTTACCGCCTGAACATGGGCCACTACCCGACGGAACAGGAAGGCGGGTTGGATGCGTTGTTCAAGAAACCTAGCTTCGAAAACGAACGCATGGGGGACAAATGGATCGGACCTTATCTCAAGCCCGGTACTCTCCTCGACGATCCCTGGGGTAACAAAATCCGCTATGAACTCACCGATCGCGCCGCCGAAGGTGAAAAAGCCGGCGGGCTCCCTTACAAATTGTTCTCGGTCGGTCCGGATGGGCAACCGGACACGGATGACGATATCAAACAGGCGTCAGACCAGAAAGATGACGACGTCAACAAAGCCCCATAATGGGCTTCGGAGGGCCTATTGACCTGTGATTGCCATGTTCCAAAATGCGGCCGGACTTTGGGCGTCAGCGGCTGTGGCTTTACGCTGGTCGAATTGCTCCTGACAGTCGCACTGATACTTCTGCTGGCTTCTGCCGCGGTATTTAACCTGTCGTCCCTTCAGCGCGGCGATCGGCTCGATGAAGGGAGCACTCAGTTGGAGGCACTGTTGAGGTTCGCGCGCGCCCAGGCGGAAAGCAGTGGCCGAGTCATCGAACTGGTGAGTGACGAAGACCCCGGTACAAACACGGTGGCGTCTGCATCGAACCAGAATCCTTCTCTATTCCTCCGGTTGCGCTGGGAGTTGGACCCGCTGGGTTCACCTGGGATCTTTGAGGATTTGCCAGAAACTCCTAAATACCTGGAATCGATCCAAAGCCTGCTTCAGATCGAAGGCGTGA
Organism: Verrucomicrobiales bacterium; assembly: GCA_005793375.1. Classification (GTDB taxonomy): domain Bacteria; phylum Verrucomicrobiota; class Verrucomicrobiia; order Limisphaerales; family UBA9464; genus SXSK01. The sequence continues at coordinate 2,553 of SXSK01000348.1, forward strand.
ACCTAATAACCGCTTCCGCTCCAACGGTCCAACGCGGGAATCGCAGCCTTCCGACTTCCCCGGTCGGCGCAACGACCCGCCGTGCCCCTGAGAACTCTTCCAACGCCAGTGGCATCGCTTCCGCATCGTTCACAGGCGACGATTCCAATTCCACGGAGATATTTTTTCAGCGACCCGTAGTCCGGTTTTATCCCGACGGTTCGAGCGATTCGGTCGAATTCACTATTTCATCTCAGGATCATGAGGATCTTCGGCGTTATTCGGTTCAATTGAGCGGTATCACCGGCTCGATCCGGCGTTCTCGAGCACCTCGCGAGGGAGAATCCCTCGCAGAACTCAACGACGAAGTGGATGCAGAATCCACCTACCCCGTGCAGACGAATGCGCCATGAGACTTCCTTGTGCATGGTCATCACGCGTCCCGTCGGCATCACGGCAGTCCAGGACGGGGGCGGCATTGCTCGAAGTCATTATTGCCCTGGCACTTTTCGTCGCGACGGCTGCGGTGGTTACGTCCGCACTGAGTTCTGCGCTCGACAGTTTGGAGCGACAACGTCTGAACACGCATGCGACCAATCTTGCAGCCAGCGTGCTGGCCGAGCTTCAACTCGGCATCCTCCAGACCGGCAGCACCGGAGCCCAGGCCTTCGAACCTCCTTTTGAACAGTGGACCTGGGAGGCGGCTCTCAGTTCGTCGGATACCGAGACTGGAGAGACCAGCGGTCTGACGCGGGTCGAAGTGACCATCCGCCATAAGGATTCTGCGATCGTCCGCCGATTGGCACAGGTCATCAGCCTGGATGGTACGCGTCGAATACCTTCCTTGCAGTCGCCATCCGCAACTCCATCCCAACGTCCACCTGGAGCGTGACCCGTGATCTTCTCTCACCCCCATCCAGTCACGGGTTTCCCAATACGCAGGTCTCGCCGCCTTGCCTCCGTGCCCGAGGCTGGCTTCACGCTGGTCGAAGTCATCCTTGCGATTGGCATCGCCGTTGGACTTCTGGTTGCGGCTGTCTGGTTCTATCGGCAAGCGGCCGAATACCGAAACCAACTGCTGAACGCTTCCGAACGACTCGCCACGATCCGTCTCGTCACGGATCAGCTTGCCAATGATCTCCGAACCGTACAGGCCGATGGTCGGCATGCATTCACCGGAGATTCCAATGTACTCCAATTCGCCAAAAGCGTGTTTCCCCAGCCATCAGGGACTCCTGAATCCGACCTCCATCGCGTTTCTTATCGGGCGATCATCAACAGCTCGGGAACGAATTCTGCTGTAACGGGCGTGACGCGTGAGGAAGAACCGCTGATGGATACCCCCGTCTCAGTCGCCAGCTCAGCTAATCATGCTTTTTTTGCCGAAACCGAAGTCACTAATCGTCTCGAAGTGCCCATGACGGATGCCATTCGGCATCTGTCGTTCCGATATTGGGATGGCAGCGTGTGGCGCGATACCTGGAACAGTTTTAATCCACCACCCGGAGTCGAAGTGACCCTGGCCTCCGAACCGCTGGGCATGGATCCCGGTGTCGTCGATTCGGATGTCGATCGTTTCCGACGAGTGATCGTCATTCCTGCTGGACTACGGGTGGCCAATGGCCGCCAGAACTTAGGCGCGATGGAGGAACCTTCACTACCGTGAAATCCGACATTTTCAAACCGATCGTCGGCGATCAACCGTCCACTCCGAGGGTGGCGACGCGCGCTGGCGAGTGTGGGTTCGTGCTGATTGCGGTCCTGGTATTCGTGATGCTTCTGTCGATGATCGCCATGAGTTTAATGTTTCGGTTCAAGGGCGATGAAACTGCGGTGGTGGCGAGCGGCACCTCGGAGCAAGCCTGGGCTGCGGCGATGAGCGGTGTGGAGGAAGCGCTCCGAATTGCGCACCAGTCGGCCCCTGGATCGACCGACTGGCGCGACAATCGGCGCGCCTTTCGAGAGCGTTTATTGTTTGAGGACGGAGGCGATCGGTGGTTTTTCACGGTATTTTCCCCTCCAGACGATGATTCCACCGAGGAGTGGCGCTACGGGCTCACCGACGAAGCCAGTAAGATCCATATCAATTTGCCACCTACAGGCATCGAAACGCTGGGGATTCTCCCCAAGATGACTCCCGCGCTGGTTCAATCGTTTCGGGACTTTACCGATGCCGATGACATCGCACAAACCGAAGGTGCTGAACAGGAGTATTACTCAGGTCTACCTCGTCCCTATGCTGTTCGCAATGGCGCATTGGCCACATTGGACGAACTCCTGCTCGTGCGGGGTTTCAACCCGCTACTCTTGTATGGGGAAGATCAAAACTTCAACAGTCGGCTCGATGCCACAGAAAATGATGCGGACGAGAACTGGCCCCCAGACAACAACGACGGCCGCTTGGATCGCGGACTTCGCCAGTTCCTCACCGTCACGTCCTATGAACCTGAGGTGACTAATGACGGCGCTCGTCGTTCCAACTTGAACGACCCCGCCGCCCGACTTCCCAAAATCGAATTGCCGCCGCCGCTCACTAATTTTTTGGCCACCTTGCACGCCAACAAACAGATGCTTCGACATCCGGCCGACCTTCTGGAAGGAACCCTCCGCTCCAAGGATAACAAAGGAGGTGAAATCGAAGTTCTCTCTGGAGTGGGAAAAGAGGAATTGTCAGTGGTGCTGGACCAGTTCACGACAGTGCGGAGCCCCCAGCGGAAGGGGCTGATCAACATCAACACCGCCAGCATCGCGGTGCTAGCAACCATTCCAGGCATTGATGACCCTCTCGCGGAATCCATTGCCTCTACCCGCAAGAGCATCAGTCCGGAACGACGGACAACGATCGCATGGCTGGTGCAGGAAGGTGTTGTCGATACGGCGCGCTTTAGACAAATCGCCCCCTATATTACTGCGCGAAGCTTTCAGTTCAGCTTTCAGGTTATCGGTTATGGAGTTCCTTCTGGACGCTACCGTATCCTCGACGTGTTGGTGGACGTCGCCGGCAACGAAAGTCGGGTGCTTTATTTGAGGGATCTCACCCGCATGGGGTTGCCGTTTCGGATTAATACGGATCCGGAAGGGACGCGACCTGCAGAAGCTTCTATTGCCCCAGGGGCTCTTCGAACCTTTAGTATGAGCCTGCGCAGGAAATTTCCTGCCGATGACAGAAAACCACATGGCTGAAATCAGCACCCAGAACCGACTCAGACAGTTCTCGTTGCCGTTCCGACGGGAACGACGACCACGCACGCCCACTTCGGTTACCGCGCTGGACCTGGATGGATCGATGCTCCGTATCGCCCAGACCACCGTTCGCAGCGGCGGGCCTTCGGTCACACGCGTTGTCGGAGCGCCGTTAGAATTCGCTGTCGATGCCGATCGCACCAGTTCGGAAGTCGTGGGCAAGGCGATTGCCAAAGCCTTGTCGCATCTAGGCCTGGGCCTTTCCCAGGTTGTCATGGGTGTCCCGCGCGCTCAGGTGGTCCTTCGCACGCTCACCGTACCGGTCATTAAGGATATCGAAGAACTCGCGGCCATTGTGCACCTGACGATCAGCCGGGACCTCCCCTTCCGGATGGAGGAGGCAGTCATCGACTTCCGCGTTCGCAAGGAATCCGCCCCCCCTCCAGCGTCGCTGGTTGGGGCCACTGCCGATTCCAATGTCAGGCCGGAACCCGCCCTAGAGACTGTCGCCCCTCGCTTGGAAGTGCTCGTGGCTTCCGTGAAACGCGACGTGGTCGAATTCTACCGCCAGGCGGCTGAGGCTGCGGGGCTTAAGCTAATTGCCTTGGGATTGCTTCCCTATGCCAATGCCCGTTGCGTTGAGGCCTGCAACGTTGCGGAGGGGGATGCGCCCTTCGCACTGGTTTCGCTTCGACCCGATGAGGTCAACATAGAGATCATCGCGGAGCAGGCCCTCCGGTTCAGCCGCGGTGCCGTAATCCGTCCAGCGCCTGCCGCTCCTGCTGGACCAGGGGCTGACCTCGAAGTCGGCGCCCCCGCTGCCGACCCAGCGCGCAATGAAACGCTGCCCGACCAGGCGACCTTGGAAGTGGTGCGCAGTCTCCACAGCTATGGTGGAATGGAACCTACCCAACCGGCGGCAAAAATCGTCGTTGCGGGAGCCACTGGCCTCGAAAATGCCGTCCTCGAATCCCTGACTCGCCGGTTGGGCCGACCGTGTACCCTATTGGATCCCGCCACGGCACTCCAACTCCGGCCGGAATCTCAGGAACATGCCATGGGAGCCATTGCTGCCATCGGGCTTGCCTTGGGACTCGGCGATACCTCGGGCTTGCCCTTCGATTTTCTCAACCCCAAACGGCCGAAGGTCCAACGCGATCTCAGACGCATCCGGATACTGACTTCCATCGCGGTCACCGCGGTTCTCGCAATCGCTTTACTTGCGCTGCGCACCCACCTCATCAACCGGCGTCTCAAGCTCAACACCGAGGCTAGTGCGGAACTCGCCGAAGCCGAAAAGAAACGCCCGACCTATCGGCGCATGATCCTACAGTCGGGATCGGTGGAGGAATGGATCAAAGGTGGACGGGATTGGTTGGCCCATTATGCTTATATCACTGCGATCCTCCCTCCCAGCGAAGACGTCTATGTCTCGTCCTTCACGGTTGCTGGGCAGGGAAACATCCGACTCGCCGTGCAGGCTCAAAGTGGAGAAATCCTGGCGAAACTGGATCAAAAATTTCGCGCTGCAGGTTATGAAGTCAAACCTCTTCCCATCACGCCTGCCGCTGATCGCTTCGGCTACGAATTCCGATCCAATGTCGAGCTGACCCCGACGGCACGGCTCAAGATAGATCTCATGCGTGCCAAACCTCCGGCACGGCCATCGGATGATGCCTCACTAGACCCAACTGCCTACAAGAAAGGCGGCGCATGAACTCACGCGAAAAGCTTCTCGCCAGTGTCATTAGCAGCCTGCTCGGCATTTTCGTTTTTGGATTTGGCATTCGAGCGTTGATTGTTCAACCCCTCAGGGATGTCGACAAACGCACCGCAGTCGTGCGCGAGAAAATCGAGAAAATCAAAACGGAACGCCGGAATTACTTTGCCGCCGAAGACCGCCTTAAAACCATCGCCGCGACCACATTCGCCGACTCTGTCGATGAGGCTAGCGCCAAATCCGGCGAGGCGTTGACCAAAAAGATACTGCTCAGTGGTCTCGAGGAATCCGATTTTTCACGCCTACCAGTCGGTCCCAGAAAACTGCGCGGAGCCAATGAAATCGGATGGAATGTCCAAGGTGACGGACCTCTCGACAAGGTCGTCAATCTGTTGTTCGTGCTCACCGAGTCCCCGCACGTTCATCGGGTCGATAATCTCAGCGTCTCCGTCGGCGACAGCCCTGGTCTGGTGCGAGTTCGGTTTCGGTTTCTCACACTCGTCCTCGATCCTTCTCCCGAAGTCACTCGCACCAACCTCTTGTCCCGCGTCACGCTCGAATCTCCAGATCGTCGACTCCTCGATGAAATTGCACGACGAGATATCTTGCGTCCCTACATCAAACGTCCGCCACCACCACCGCCCCCCGGACAACCGGGACAACCCGCGTTGGCCACACCTGGAACGCCTCCAGGCCCAGATACGTTTCGTGTTGTGTCGCTATCGGAGTGGCAGGGACAGCCGGAGGTTCATGTGCGGGATCTCGCCCAACAGCGAACCTTGCGGTTTCGACCCGGCGACGACTTTGCGGGCGGCTCCATCGTGATGATCGACTACCGTCCCATGCCCATGCCGGGCAACGCCATGCTTCAGTCCTTTAGTCGCGTCATATTCAAAATCGGCCGGGAATACTGGGCCATCGAACGGGGTCAGACGCTCGCCGACCGCCGTAAACTCGCTACCACTGAACTCCCGGCCCAACTCGCCACCGCCAAATAGGGACCTATGTATCTCCAACGTTTTCCCATGCCATCCGCGTTCATCCAGTGCCGCGCCAGAAGCGCGCGTTTCCAATCTCTCCTAGTGGCGTTCTGCCTTTGGGGATGCAGCCTGCATCTGGCAACCTGGCTCACCGCTCAAACGCCACCCGCCGTGGTCACACCAAAAAAGCCGGACATCACGGTTTCGACACAAAGCGCCGCTCCCGTCCGAAATATCCGATTTCAATTCGATGGCATCCCCTACACCGATGTCATCGAGCGGTTCGCTCAGATGTCGGGCAAACCCCTCATCGCCGATACCAACGTCATTGGATCGCTCACCTACAACGATCCAAACCCGTACTCTTATGATGAGGCCATCGACACGCTGAACCTGATGTTGGCGATGAAAGGTGTCATGCTCGTCGAGGCGGGTAACAATCTCCGACTGGTGCCCTTTAAGCAACTGCCTGCGATGCCCATCCGGATCCTGCGTGGCACGGACCCCACCGGCGATGCTCGCCCCGGCGAAGTGGTCACCGTCGTTCTAAGTGTCAATAACCTCGACCTCAAGGAGGTTGCAGATTCTGTAACGCCCATGCTGTCCAACGCGGGCTCCGTGGCCCCGCTTTCTCGCGGCAAGGGACTCATCGTCACCGATCGATTAGCCAATATCCAACGTGTCCGAACTCTGCTCGCCACCATTGATGTCGCCACGGCCGCGGATCGGCAGATGAAAACCTACACGCTTCTGAACGCCTCGGGAGCTATCGTCGCGGACTTGCTCAATCGCACCTTTGGTGTCAGCACCGCCCCGAAACGCACCACATTCAATCCCAATACCAAAGCCATTGAGGTGTTGCCGCCCGATCCCAACGACTACATCACCGCCGTCTACGACGAAGCCTCTCGAACGTTGGTTTTGTTTGGTCCGAATGAACGTCTGGTTCTCGCCGAGGAATTGATCAATCGCTTTGAACAAAAGGAGGGTTCTGGGGGGGACGTTCGGATCTATTTTCCCCAGACGATCAAGGCGGAAGAACTCGCCAGCATGATTCGTCAGGCGATTCCCGGAGTCGCGGCACCCAATGAAGCGGGAAATACAGCTGCGACCAAAGCCCGTGTCATCGTCGATGCCACCCAGAATCGTCTCATCGTTGCCGCCCCAATTCCAGGCCAGCTCGAGCAAATCGAGACGCTCATCAATCGTGTCGATAAATCCGTCCATGGGCAATCTGGCATCAATCCTGGGCTGGTGCCGCTCCGTTCGCAGACGATACAGCTCACCAAGATCTTTCGCCCTCGCGCCACCGAGGCCACCAATGTGGCGAATATCATCACCCAGGCTCTGACTCGACGCGGCCCCGGTGGTGGTGTCATGACCACCGCGAGTGTTAGTTTTGACGCTGGGAGTCAAAGCGTTGTCGTGAGTGGATCGCCCGCAGATATTCAAGTCGCCTCCGACATTGTCTCACAATTGGAGACCGGGACGACTCAACCCACTGCGATGAAAACCAAGTTCATCGAAGTGGGCACACCCGCCGAAGCCAGGCGCCTCCTGCCCATCGTCGAACAGCTGTATCGCAATCAAGTCAGTGACGGGAGCTTGGGTGCCACTGCCCACGCCAAAATCCTGGCGGATACTGAGTCTGGTCGATTGATTGTCACGGCTAGTGAAGATCATATCGTGCGGGTCGAGACGCTCATCACCCAACTGCGTGCCGACAAATCCCAGCCCCAACCCCGGCGTCTGCAAATCATCCCGATCCGCAATGCCCGAGTGGAATCGGCTCTCACTAGCATCCAGAATCTGCTGACTGAACGGATGAGCGAACGGCGCTTCAATAATGTGGCCAAACCCGCACTCATCGCCGACGCCCCCAATAATCGCATCCTCGTCACTGCCACCGAGGATCAACTCAAGGAGATTGTGGAGATTGTCCAAGTAGTGGACATCCAGCCCGAAACCAGCCGCCGCGACATGCGGGTTGTCGCACTGAAAGTAAAGACAGCCACCGAACTCATCCCTGTCGTGACTCAGATGTTGGAGCAAACCACTCCTCCCGGAACGAATCCACAACTTGCGCCACGTCTCCTCGCCGATCCGAGCGGCCGTCAATTGATTGTCCTCGCTCTTGCTACCGATTTCGAACGTGTCGAAAAACTGATTCAGCAGTTCGACACATCACCCGCCACGACGGCGCCGAGACAATTCCGCGGGATCGAACTCTTCTCGCGCACCGCTGCTGAACTCACGACGCTTGTCCAGCAACTCTATCAAGAACAACTCCGGGGCCAACCTGAACCCGCTGGCGGCGCCGCCACACTCCTCGCCGAAACCAAAAACAACCGTATCATGGTCAGCGGTTCGGATGCGGAAATTACCCGCGTCGAATTGATCATTCGTCAATTGGATCCGGCCGAACGTCGTGCTGCGAAGGAAGAAACCCGCGTGTTCCGCCTCAAGACTGCGTCCGCAGCGGAGTTGTCCGGTATCGTTGAAAAAAGCATGAACGCTCAGGCTCAGCAGATCCGCGTCATGGTCGATAATCGCAGCAACAGTCTCATCCTTTCCGGGGACGTTCAATCTGTCGAGGCTGCCACCCAGATCATTCAACAACTAGATACCCGTGCCGAAAGTGGTCCTCGCGAAATTCGAGTTCTTGAACTCAAATCCGCCGACGCCGCCACCATCAGTCCCATGGTCAACAATCTCTTCACCGAGATGATTAAGGACCAGCGAGGGTCGGAATATGTCTCGAGCACCAAGATCGTACCTGACACCACAGGCAACCGCTTGGTTGTGACCGGCACACGCGTTGAAATTGATCAGGTTTCAAGCCTCGTCCAGAAACTGGATAACGCTCCGGAACAAGCTCCCGGTGCCCGTGTGTTCAAGCTGAACCAGGCCGATGCCATCGTCATGGCCCCCATCGTCACCAGTGCTATGATGCGTTATGACCCTCGAGGCCAACCCATTCGCCGAGTGACTGTCACAGCGGACGATAAATCGAATTCGCTGATCGTCTCTGGAACCCGGGCCGACTTGCAAGATGCCGAATCGGTGATCGAAAAATTAGATGGCGAGACCTCAACCAAGGAACGGATTCTTCGGATCTTCGACGTGACATCTGATCCGGATGCGCTGGCGGCGATGACCCTGAGAGTCTTCGCGGCTCAGAATCCCGGCCGCAACACGTCGAACTTGTTGAGTATCACTCCGGAACCTTCCGGCAAACGACTGATAGTTCTTGCGCCTATGCACATGATGGCACAGATCGAAACAGTCATTACGTCGCTCGATGGCAAACCGGACCAGGGGGTACGGGAACTGCATTCCGTCGAACTCAAGAACGCGACTGCCAATGAACTTCTTGGCAAAGTCACCCAACTCTACGCCGAACAGTCCCAGGGCAAGACCATCCGGCCCGCGACGATTCTTTCCGACAACTCCGGCACGCGTTTCCTGGTTCAAGGTACCAAGGAACAAGCGACGGCTATTCGCCAGATTGTTGAAACTCTCGAGAGCCAGACCCGCGCCCCACGCGGAACTCGGATTCTAGAGTTGGGGCGTCTGTCAGAAGTCACCCGTGTGATGCCCCTAGCCCAGCAGTTGTACCGTGATCGACTCGCCAGCAATCCGCAACTTGGTGCGGCCGACGCCCAACTGGTCAGCGATGGCAAAACCGGGCGCCTGATCATCAGCGCACGCACCGATCAGCTGGAAACCATTCAGGAAATTGTTTCGCAACTGCAGGCTTCCGGCGGCACCAACCAGGCCCCGCGCGAAACGCGCACCTTGGAAGTTGGTACGGCGAGCGAAGTCCAGCGGCTGACCCCCCTCATCCAGCAGCTCTACCAGGATCAATGGAAGGACCGCGTGGAATCGGACCCTGCCGATGCCCAAATCATGCCCGATCCACGTGGCGGACGCATCATTGTCACTGGCAAACCGGATCATCTCAAACAGATCGAAGCTATTGTCCAACGCCTGGGCGGCGGCGGCAAAGCCAAGCCAGAGGCGCGCAATACGCGCATCCTCGATCTCACCACAGCCAGTGCCGTGGAACTCGCGACCACAGTTCGAACGCTCTACCTCGAACAAGCCAAAAACCGTCTCGGTAACAATCCCCCCGACACGCTCATCTCCCCCGACGCTGGCGGCAATCGCCTCATATTGGTCAGTGATGACACCGAACTGGATGCGATCGAGGAATTAGTTAAAAAGCTCGATAAAGTCAGCAGCCAGAGTGCCTCCGCACGGGTGTTCAAAATCAAGTCGGCCGACCCCGACAAAGTCGCCGAAATCCTCACGACATCCCTCGTTCGATACGACGCTTATGGACGCCCTCAAAAGCGGGCGACGGTCTCCGTGGATTCAAAGACTCGCACCCTGATCGTCACGGGAGATCCCAAGGAATTGCAGGGAGTCGCGTCGATTATCGAACAACTCGACCAATCTCTCGGAGCTCAACCCGAACGTAAGATGAGGGTCATCGCGCTCAAGCAGGGCAAATCAACGACCCTCACTCCGAAGGTCCGCCAGCTCTACAACGATCGCATCAAGAGCCAGCCAGAACTCGCCACCAGCGATCTGTTGATCATGGACGAGTCGGATAGCAATCAGCTCATTCTCGCCGGCACTGAAGCCCAACTCGCCGTCGCTGACCAGATTATCCAAGAACTTCAATCGGCTCAGATCGGGCAGAAGCAGCGCGAAACGAAGATGATTGAAATGGGCACTGCTGAGGAACTGAGACGCCTGCTCCCTTTGGCGCAACAGCTCTACAAGGACCATTGGAAAAGTCGTGACGCCGGTGATCCCGCCGACGCCCAATTCATATCGGATGCCAACAACGCGCGCCTGATTGTCACCGCCCGAACCAACCATCTCGCTGAAATCGAATCCATCTTGGCCCTGCTTCGAGGCGATAAGTCTCAGGCAGATCCTCGCGATACCCGCATCTTTGATCTGTCCACCGCCAACGCCGCTGAACTGGTGACTACCCTCCGCACCCTTTACCAGGAGCAGGCCAAGAACCGACCCGGTGCCCCCGCCGAGGATACTCTCATCCTACCCGATTCCGGCGCCAACCGCGTCATCGTTACTGGCGCCACCGCCGAGCTCACCGTCGTCGAGGAGATCATCAAGAAGCTCGACAAGGTCGGCACCCAAAGCGCCTCTGCCCGCGTCTTCAAGATCAAGTCCGCCGAGCCCGAGAAGGTCGCCGAGATTCTCACGTCGTCCCTCGTTCGCTACGACGCCTACGGCCGCGCCCAGAAACGCGCCACGGTCTCCGTCGATGCCAAAACGCGCACGATCATCGTCACGGGCGATCCGAAGGAGTTGTCGAGCGTCGCGGCCATCATCGAACAGCTCGACCAATCGCTCGGCGATCAGCCCGAACGTAAGATGCGCGTCGTCGCCCTGAAGCAAGGCAAGTCGGCCACCATCACCCCCAAGGTCCGCCAACTCTACAATGACCGCATCAAGACCCAACCCGGTCTCGCCACCAGTGAATTATTGATCCTCGATGAAACCGACAGCAACCAACTGATCTTGGCCGGCAACGATGCCCAGCTGGAGATCGCGGAGAAGATTATCCAGGAATTGCAAGCCGCGCAGGCGGGACAGAAACAGCGCGAAACCAAGATGATTGAGATGGCGAGCGCTGAAGAAATGACTCGGCTATTGCCGATGGTTCAGCAGCTCTACAAGGATCATTGGAAGAATCGTGATGCCGGCGACCCGGCCGATGCGTCCATCTTACCCGATCCTAAAAACGCCCGCCTGATCGTCACCGCCCGCACCAATCATATCGCGGAGATCGAATCCATTTTGACCCAACTTCGTGGCAACAAAACTGCCGCGGATCCGCGCGATACCCGCATCTTCGATCTCACCACGGCGAGTGCCTCAGAGTTGGTCACCACGCTGCGGACGCTTTACCAAGAACAGGCCAAGAGCCGCCCTGGCGCACCGGCTGAAGACACGCTGATCCTGCCGGACACCGGTGCCAATCGAATCATCGTCACAGCAGCTAAAGGCGAACTGGATATTGTGGAGGAGATCATCAAGAAGCTCGACAAGGTCGGGACGCAAAGCGCGAGCACTCGGGTCTTTAAGTTAAAATCAGCTGATCCTGACAAAGTCGTCGAGATTCTCGGTAGTGCCCTCGTTCGCTATGACGCGTACGGTCGCCCCCAAAAACGAGTGAGCGTGGTTACCGACGCCAAGACTCGCACCCTGATCGCGACCGGCGACCCCAAGGAATTGCAGTCTGCTTCGGTCATCATCGAGCAATTAGATTCCACGCTCGGCACACAGGCGGGGCGCTCCATGCGAGTGCTCACGGTTAAGAATAGGCGTGTGAGTGAACTCAGCAACAAGGTGCGCCAGATCTATCTCGATCAGGCTAAGAACCAGCCTGAACTCGGTTCCACGGACGCCCTGATTCTCGAGGACACACCGAGTAATCAATTGATCATCGCAGGTACCGACAAACAGATTACCATCATTGAGGAGATCGCTGTGGTGCTTCAGAAGGAGGTTGGTCAAAACGGCCGCGTGGTCCGGGTGCTGCCGCTTGATCGCAGCTCCGCCGGCAACCTCGTCACGATGCTCTCGCAGTTGTACGCCCGCCAGGTAGCCAGTCTCGATCCAGGGGATCGGTTGGTCGTCAGCGCCGGCGGCAACGAACGGTCCCTCGTGGTCGATGCCCCTCAGGCCACCGCCGACAAGATCGAACAGTTAGTGCGCTCCCTCGATCAGGTCGAAACCACCAATCAAAACATCTTGCAGACCGTCCGGCTCAACAAGGGTCGGGCCGAGGACCTTGCCGATGCCGTCAACCGCGTCATGACAAACCGGGCCGGCGCAAATTTCGGTCGCCGAGTCAGTGTCACCGCAGTCAGTGGCGCCAACAGTCTGCTGATCAATGGACCTACCAATGTCGTGCAGGATGTCATGAAGATCGTCCGCGAACTCGATGAGGAGAGCACTGGCGGCGATATTGAGGTGCGGATCTACAAACTCGAAAACGGCAACGCCCGCGAAGTGTCCAGTGTCCTCGAGGAATTGCTGCGCAATGTCACGCGCAGAACGCGTGGCGGTGAGGGCCAATCACGCTTCCAACAGGCCAGCATTTCGGTCGATGAACGGTCCAACAGCCTCATCGTCTCCGCCACACCCGCCCATTTTCGGGTGGTCGAGAAAATCCTGCCCACTCTCGATAAAGCCCCGGAACGGTCAGACCGTGACGTCCAGTTTGTCTGGCTCCGAAAGGCTCGCTCGTTTGACGTTGTGTTGACACTTGAAAATCTCTTTGAGGATCGACCGCGAAATGAGCGACCGGTGTTTGAGGCAGATTCCACCAACAATTCACTCACGATTATCGCCCGCCGCGGAGACATGGCCCAAATCCAGGACCTGATTGGTCGGCTGGATGACCAGAGCAAGGACAGCACCATTCAGGTTCGGCTGCGTTCCTTGGATCGTGTTGCCGCCGATCAAATGGCGCGCATGCTTCAGAATATCTATCCTCAGGTGGTTTCCAGCACGTTGCGCTTGGTGGACCGCATTGAAATGCCCAAGGGCGCGAACCCTCCCACGGGTCCTGGAGGGTTGACCCCACAGCCACCTGCTGCACCGGCACCCGCCACGGCGCCCCCGGCGAATCCACCACCAGGAGCCGCGGTAACTCCCCCGTCAACGACTGTTGCAGCGAGCGCCCCAGCAACAACTACCCCAGCACTTCAGGCCCCGGCCGCTACCAACTCAGTTCCCGAGGTGACCATCGCCATCGACAAAACAGCGAATGCCTTGATTCTCGCCGGTCCAGCGCAGGAATTGGATCGTGTGGAGCGGCTCATCGCCGACCTTTCCCTTAATTTTTATGGCAATGAATCTGAGTTCCGGTTGTTCCCACTCAAGGATGCCGACCCAGTCATCGTCGCCCGAGCATTGGGTGAATTGTTGAAGCAAGATCCGGTTCAAATCCCAGCACAAGGTGGCCAGCCAGCTCGCATGGTCAATCAGCAGCCGCGCATCACCGTCGTCGCCGAACCGCGCACTCGAAGCGTGATTGTCAGGGCTCGTCCTACGGACTTCGCGTTGATGGAATCGCTCATCAAACAGCTCGACGCTGCGGGTCAAACCTCTCAATTAGATTTCCGTGTGGTCGTGCTCACCAATGCAGCGCCGGACAAGGTTCTGCTCATGGTCCAGCAACTGGTCACCCAACTAACCGTCGCGCGTCCGGGTGAGCCCATTACGGTTGCCGCCGCACCCCGCGCCCGAGGAATACTCATCGTCGCTCGCGGCTCCATGCTTGATCAGGTGGAAAAGATGGTCCACTCCCTGGATCAACCTGCAATCCACGTCGAAGCCGAAGTGCTGATGGTGTCCCTGAAGAAGGCGAGCGCCACGCAGCTCGCCACCGTCCTTCAAAATATGCTGAAGCCAGGCACTCAGGGGGAGTTTACCGCCGAGGCTCGCGAATTACAGGAGCAGGTCCGCCGCCTCAAGGTCACTAATGAACAAGGCAAAACTGTTCTGCTGGATTTGTCACAACCCATCAAGATCGCTGCGGATGGGGCTGCTGGCGGTGGCAATCGCCTGATCCTCACCTCCACTCCCGACAACCTAAAAGCGTTGGCCGCCATCGCCGAGGCGATGGATAGCCCGGCGATCGCTGAAGGGGTCGAAGTGCGCCTCGCGGTCTTAAAATATGCAGACGCCACAACCGTCTCGCAGACATTGACCACTATCTTTACTCAGGGAAGACAGCTTGCCGCCGGTCCTGGAGGTCCAGTCACCCAACCCGAAGGCGATTCCGGAAAGGCCTTGGTCAATCCATTCAACGTCGCCATCGATGCTCGCTCCAATACGCTCATCATGAGCGGTCGTAAGGAAACACTCGACCTCGCAGCCAAGGTCATTGGCGATGTCGACAAACAGCTCGAACGATTTGTTACCGAGGTGAAGTTGTTTCGACTCAAACATGCCGCCGCGATCCGCCTTGTGCCTGTGCTTCAGTCGGTTTTCTCGGAAGGCCCACCCGTTCCAGGCACCGAAGGGCTCAACACTCAGATCACCCGACTCCGGGTTTTGAAGGACAACAAGGAATCCACCACCACACTGGGTTCTAAGACTCGTGCAGCCCTCACCATCCAGGCAGACGATCTTTCGAACATTCTCATCGTGGCCGCTCGCAGCGATACACTTCCGCTGATCCAGGAGGTTATTGAACAGCTCGATATTCCATCGGCTTCCGGCCTCGAGACGGTCCGAATCTATCCGCTCGAACACTCCGATCCCGCGATCATTCAGAAGATTCTCAATGATCTGTACACGGGTCAGCGTGCAGGCACGGTTCGGAACGAGGATAAGCCGGTCATTACCGTGGATGCCCGCACCAGCGCCCTAGTGGTGGCCGGCAATGGCAAAAGCTTTGCCATGATCGAAGGTCTGCTCAAACAACTGGATCAGAAACTGCCGTTCGAGCTGCGCGATATCCGATTGGTGCCGCTTCAGAATGCCGACGCGAATGTCGTCGCTGCCACGATTCAGAAACTGATGGACGCCCGCATCACCCAACGCGCTGCCCTCAATCAGGGGCAGGCCGATCTGCTGAAGGTCATTGTCATGGCGGACCAACGCAGCAATGCCCTGCTCGTCGGTGGCTCCAAGGACAGTTTCGAATTGGTCGAGTCACTTGCCAAACAACTCGATACGGCAAATCCCGCGCTCAGTGGCCGGGTCCGGCTCATCCCCATGCAGTTTGCGGATGCACGGGTGCTGGCATCGACGTTTACGGCGCTCTTTGAACAACGTTACGCTGCGGCACGGACCGCTGACGTTCAGCGACAAAAGCCCATTATCCTACCCGATGCACGAAGCAACAGCTTGCTCGTCACCGCCAACCAGGAGGACAACGGTGCCATCGATGATCTGTTGAAGCGGTTGGATGCCAAGCAGGACAACCCAGCACTGACACTGACCGTCCTCCCGTTGAAGCACAACGACAGCAGCCGCGTCGGAACCATGGTCGAGAGCATCTTTGCCGCCCGCCTCCGTTCCCAGGTCTTGCCCGGTCAACAACCGGTGCCCAGCGATCAAATCAAGGTCGAGCCCGATGCGCTGAACAACGCCCTCATCATTTCAGCAAGCAAAGAGAACTTGTCGGTCATACAGGAATTGGTCCAGAAATTGGACAGTGAACCGACCATTGCGGGAGGGACTCTGGAGTCATTCACTCTCCAGTTCGCGGATGCACAACGCGTGGCCAATATTCTCAAGACACTGGTGGACCAAGGCCTTTACCGCCCAGGTCAGCCACCTGGGTCCCCCATCAAAGGGAATTCATCACGGGACTTGCTCTCCATCAGCGTTGATCCTCGCAGCAACACACTCATCGTCAGTGCCAGTCCGGAGAATCTCGCCATTGTGCGGGAGGTCATCAAGAAGGTGGATTCCAAGGATCTTGCCGCGACTGGGGATGTCCGGCTGTATACCCTCAAGAACGCAAAAGCCAGTTCGCTGGCAACCGTTCTGGAACAATTCTTCCGAGCCAAGCGCACGGCGGATAGCGTCGCCGTAAACGCTAATGAACGGACCATTCCGGCCTCCGTCATTGCCGATGATCGCGTCAATACGCTGCTCGTCACGGGTGGTAAGGAGGCCTTCGAATTGGTCGACCGTATACTGCCACAACTGGACGGTGAACCCGTCTTTTCGCGGCTAAACTTCCGCGTGTTTCCGCTCAAGCGTGCGACCGCCACCAAGCTTCAATCCACACTCACACCGATCTTTGCCAACCGACCACCCAAGGTCAAAGGCGAGGCACTCGATCCCATCACCATTGTCGCGGATGCCTGGGTGAACGCACTGCTGGTCGGCGCCACAGTCGATGACTTGGCCACGGTGGCATCTCTCATTGCTCAACTCGACGCCGAGCCGTCTGAAACGGGTATTGCCATCCATGTGTTCCCTCTCGTCAAAGCCGATGCCCGGCGTGTAGCCCAGACCGTTCAGGGCTTGTTTCGGGAACAAGGCCCGAACCAGATCCTACCCATATCGGTCAGTGCCGACGAACGCATCAACGCGATCGTCGTCTCCTGCGGTGAAACCGACGCCAAGCGCATTCAGGAACTGGTCCAAAAGCTCGATACCGAACAAGTGGCTCGTGTGAGCGAGATTCGAGTGTTCCCGCTACAGTACGCCAAAGCGGAATCGCTTTCGACCATCTTGAACACGGCCCTAAACACGAAGCCCACAGGCAACCTGCTTGAACAGAATCCCAATGCACAGTCGGTCCTCCAATTCATCACGCGCACGACGGAGGGTCGCGAATTGGTCACCGCCGCTCTGAAAGAGGCTGTCCTGATCACTCCCGAAGGCCGGATGAACTCGCTCATCGTCAGCGGTCCCGTGGACTACATGAGCCTCATTGAGCAGATCATCACTCGCCTCGACATGAGTTCACCTCAAGAGGCAAAGATTAAGGTGTTCCCTCTGGTGAATGCAGATGCGCGTCAAATGTCGGAATTGCTCATGCAGCTGTTCCGTATGACCCAGGTCCCTAACAGCGGCACCCAGCGCGCCATCACCTACACGCTCCTGGGACCGGTCAAGGATGATCAAGGTAACATCGTCGATGAACAGCAACTCGGATCCGCTACGGTCGGCACCGCCGAGCAGAACGCGCTCACCGTGACCATTGATCCTCGCACCAACAGCTTGCTTGTGGGTGGCACGGATCACTATGTCACGCTCGTTTCCCAGATCATTGAGCAGCTCGATGAAAGCCCGGCCAATGAACGCACATCAGAGGTGGTCAGACTGAAGAACTCGCAAGCGCTGGAGGTCGCCACGTCGATTCGCAATTTCCTCGATCAAGAACGCACGCGCGTCACGCAAGTTCTAGGCGCCGAAGCGATCGGCACCGCCCAACGCCTGCTCGAACGCGAAGTGGCCGTGGTGGCCGAACCCGTGAGCAATACGCTCCTGGTTTCCGCCAATCCCCGCTACTTCGTACAAATCCGGGCATTGATTGATGAGCTGGACAAAGCCCAACCCCAAGTGCTGATCCAGGTATTGCTCGCCGAGGTCACTTTGGACTCGTCCACGGATCTGGGTGTCGAATGGACTTACAATGGAACCAAAGGAGACGTGAAGTATGGGGTTGGCACGGACCTTGGTGTGGGCAGGAAGCTCCAAGATTTCGGTGGTTATTCGACGGCAATCACGGGCAGCGATTTCAATTTCATGCTCCGAGCCCTCAAGGATCAGGGGCGTCTCGAAGTCCTCAGCCGACCTCAGATTGTCACCGCCGATAACAAACCCGCCGCGATCAACATCGGCCAGCGCGTTCCGCTCATCACCGATAGCCGCGTGACCGAGCGCGGTGACACCATCAATTCCTTCCGCTATGAGGACGTCGGCGTGAACCTGACTGTCACTCCAAAGATCAGCCCCGATGGTTTCGTGAAGATGGAGATTGGCACCACGAATTCCGCACTCAGCAGTTCGTCGGTCGAAATCAACAAATCCGCCATCGTTCCGATCATCAATCAACGTCGCGCCAACACCACTGTCAGCGTCCAGAGTGGCCAGACCATCATCATTGGTGGCCTCATCGCCACCCTCGATGACACGCGGGTGAAGAAGGTGCCCGTGCTCGGCAGTATACCGCTCCTCGGTGCCTTATTCCGAAGCACGAGCACGTCCCGGGATCGCAAGGAATTGTTGATCCTGCTGACACCCCAGGTGCTAAGCAATCCGAAGACGGCGGTGCCGTTGTTGGATCTCGAAAAGATCACCAAGGAACAACTGAACAATTCCACATTCAAGGATAGCACCAAACGAGACCGTCTTCAGAAACTGCTCATGGATCCCATATGGCCCACCAATGAGCCGCCCGGAACTGTCAAACGCGAACCACTACGCCTCTAACCTGTCGGTTGTCTGGTTTTCCAATCCTGCACTGTGCCACGCTTCTACATCACTTTAAGTTGTCTCTTGCTCTGGGTCACCTGTGGTTGCTCATCGCGATCCAATCCGCGTGCGCGCATCAGTCCATCCTCAAGTTCCAACCGCGGCGCTATCGCCGAGCTGCATCTGTTCGGTAATCCAATCGCCATGAATCTCGACGGCATCCCCGGCCCGGACGGTATCGGGGTGCGTGTCTTCGCCAGTACAGCTGCCAAAGCCCATGGCATGCCTATTACTCAGGGAACTCTTGAGATTCTGATGTTTGATGGCACCCCGGCCGCAGATGACACTGTCGAAACCAAACCACGCAAGATTTGGACGTTCAACCCGGGTGAATTGCGCGGCTACATGGCAACGACCTCATTGGGTACCGGATATCAATTCGCGTTGGCCTGGGGAGAAGACCGCCCCACGCAATCGCGCGTGACGGTCATCGCGCGGCTGATTCTGCCCAAACAAGGAATCGTTTCTTCCGATTCCAGTTCAATCTCGGTCGCGGTGAAGTAGTAGTGACTATGGCCCCAGCCGCTCACGACTGACGCGCCTTTCTTGAGGGTTACGGCTCCCTTAACACAAAGAACTAAATGGCGCGGGGATGGCACTGATCGTGGACATCGCGGAGACGAGCGCCAGCGACGTGGGTGTATACCTCGGTCGTGCTGATGCTCGAATGCCCCAACAACTCTTGGATCACTCGGAGATCCGCGCCTCCATTCATCAGATGAGTGGCAAAACTATGCCGCAGCATGTGTGGTGTCAGCTCAGGGACACCGCGTTCTTTTGCCCAGTTGGTGATGCGTAGCCAGAGCGTCACATGAGCGAACGACGTGCCGCGTGCCGTAAGGAAGACCGTGCCAGGAGAACGTCGTTTAACAAAGTCCGAACGGACCGCGAGATAACGATCCAGCGCGGCTCGAGCCGAACAGCCGACGGGCACGACCCGTTCCTTGTTGCCTTTGCCGATGACTGTCATGAAGCCGGCCTCAAGATGCAGTTGTTCGAGACGGAGAGTTCGTAGCTCCGCCAGTCGCAGTCCGGAGGAGTAGGCTAGTTCGAGAATCGCATGATCTCGCAACGATGTGGGTGTTGGGTTGAGGGGAGGCGTCAGGAGCTCTTTTACCTGCTCTTCGGAAAGCGCTTTTGGCACGCGTTTCCACCGGCGGGGCATCGATAAGTTGAGCGCCGGGTTGTCCTTCATTCCATGTTCTTCTTCAGCGAATCGGAAGAAGGCTCGCAGTGCAGCGATTTGCAGGTACAGACTTTCTGCGGACAGACGTCGTTGACCCTGGCGATCGAGTCGCGGTTCGAGTCGGCGCGAGGTTTCGTATTCGAGAAATTGCTGAAGATGAGTCTGAGTCACCTGCTTCCAGGAAGCAATGGACAGCGACTCTGCCCAGCCGACAAACCGGCGCAACAGGATGTCATAGGTCTTCAGTGTGTTGGCGGCTTGACCCCGCTCGTGACTCAAGTGCGCCAGAAAATCTTCCAATAACACGTTCATGGATCGACTTGCAGAATCCACTGTCGGTTGAACTGGGCGTGCTTGATCGTTTTGGACTCACGGTCGCTCACGTTCAGAAACTGGCTATAGCTTGCGTGGAATGAACCATCTTTGGATTCGATCACACTCGGATAATGGAATGAGCCGTGACCGATTGGTCGATCCTCGAGGTGCCGTTTCCACTTCCAGGAGCGGCCTTCGTCGTCACTCAACCACACCGCGAGCTTGTGGCGACCCCTTTCGGTATCATTGCCGATCACCAGCCAATCGCCGTTCCTTAGGGTGATGATCTCCGAGCCAGACCCGGGATTGGGCAATAGGCTGTCGGTGACCGTCGACCAGCTTTCGCCCCGATCGCGGGAATCCGACTGCAAAAGCCGCGCCGGTGGCGGTCCATTATCGCGCATGAGGGTATAAAGTGATCCGTCGCGACGGAGCGCAATACTGGGCTGGATATTGCCGCCGCCAATCAACGGAGAACTCGTAGACCAAGTTCTTCCCCAATCGTCAGTTATGGCCATTAGCGAAATAGAAAATCCATCGTGATAGAGCGGAATTATCAGGCGCTTATTTTCCAGGATGAATGGGTGTGCACGAGTCATCCAACCCAATCGCCGATACAGTTTGTTGGTGGTGTGCTGCCGCATGGCGCCAAGGTATTCATCGACTTCCGCACGTTGCCGTTCGGTGAGTGACATTGCGGCGGCCTGATCAGCCAACCGCGGCATCGCAAAATCCATGCCGGCATCGAATTCGGGTCCTGGTGTTACATGGATGACTTCGGACTGCTCCCATTTGGGAGGCCCGTGCCGCTCGTAATCGCTGCTGAGCCGGCATTTCAGTAACGCACTTTCCCACGTGTGTGCGAGAATGGTCGTGTGCAGCAGCCAGAGCCGCTTCTGTGGATCGATGAACATGCAGGGATTTCCGTCGGAATAACCCGGGGTATCGGCTAGCAAAAACCGGCGACTCCAAGAAGTGGTTCCGCGACGCAGCCGGGATCCTTCAATCATGACATCATCGGCTTTGCGTTCGCCCGAACCGTGGAACCAGCAAATCAGCATGTCGCCCTGGGGCGTCTCTACAATGCACGAGCCGTGATTGTGCCAGGCTTCGGGTTCAAACAACAATTGAGTGCGGAGGAACGGCGCTTCCGCCACCAAATGGCAGATTCCAACGAACGGAAGGATGCATCCCCAAAGAATGCGCATCAGTTTCACCCCCACAGTTTGCCTCGCCAGTGCCTCCAAGGGAACTGCGAAAGCGCGGCCTCTTTTGGAGCGGGCGCCTCTGCGAGTCGCACGACCCTTTTCATTTGGAGTTCGGCAGCCCGCTGCTCGCTTTTCTTCGCAGATCTTTCGGTGAGAAAAAGTGGATCGTCAGGAGGCTGTCGGGCAGGGTCTGTCCATGAATTGGCCCGCGCGCTTTGCCCGGCGCACTGAATTGATGCAGCGCTCAGCCGTCCGAGAACTCCTTAAAGTCACGGGACGTCCTGGAATGATTTCATTTGCTGGTGGATTGCCCGCCGCCGAGCTGTTTCCGGTGGAAGCGCTTGAAGCCGCCACACAACGCGTTTTTGCGTCGCGGGCCCGTCCAGCGTTGCAATATGGCGAGACCGAAGGTGTTCCCGGGTTGCGCGACTGGATTGCCGATCGATTTTCTTCTGCGTCCAATCCGCTCACCCGCGACCACGTCCTGATCACGGCGGGAGCCCAACAGGCGTTGGACCTTTTGGCCCGGGTGCTTGTGAATGACGAAACACCGGTGATTGTCGAGAACCCAACTTACCTGGCGTTCCTCTCGGCGTGGAGACCATTTGGCGCCCGGTTCATCCCGGTGGCGGTCGACAATGACGGCCTTCAAGTGGATCAAGTGGAGGCACTACCGGAATCCGAATCGCGTCTGTTGTACACCATACCCGATTTTCAAAATCCATCGGGCGTCAGTTTGAGTCACGAGCGCCGTCGACAGCTCATTGAAGTCGCGGATCGCCGTCAGACTTTAATCGTGGAAGACGTCGCCTATCGTGCGCTTCGCTTTGAAGGTGATGAGTTACCCTCCTTAATGGACCTTGCTTCGGGCCGCGGCAGCGCACAGGTGGTACAACTAGGAACTTTTTCCAAGACGCTGGCGCCGGGGCTGCGGATTGGATGGGTGCTGGGGGAACCTCAGCTCATCGACAAACTGGTACTTGCCAAACAGGCGGCGGACCTCCACACGAGCACGTTCAATCAGCATGTCGTCCTCGAGGCGGTCTCCAGCGGGCTGCTCGAGGAACATTTGCCCCGCCTCAAGTCTGCCTACCGCGAGCGCTGTGACGCGATGTTGTCGTCGTTGCGTGATTGCTTTCCCGCCAAGGCGAGTTGGACTCAACCGACGGGTGGGTTGTTTGTGTTTGTGACGCTTCCGGAGGGGGTGAGTGTTCGAAAGCTGCTTGCCGAAGCGATCGAACAGAACGTGGCCTTTGTCCCTGGCGACGAATTCTTCTGTGATCACCAAGGGTCCAGCACCTTGCGCCTGAATTTTTCTCATAGCGCACCGACCGTGATTCGCGAAGGAATCCAACGGCTCGGTGCGCTTTTGGAGAAGTGACTGCGGTCATCCCGCGGCGATTTCGAAAGTCGAGTGCGGCCGTTGGCTTATTCTTCGGCGGTCAACTTAGCGAGGACGCTTAAGTCTTCAAGCGTCGTGGTATCGCCTTTGATCTCCAGACCGGAGGCGATTTGTTTGAGCAGACGGCGCATGATCTTCCCGGAACGTGTCTTGGGCAGGGCATCCGCAAACCGTATATCGTCTGGCTTGGCCACGGGGCCGATCTCAACCCCGACATGATTGCGCAATTCCGCTTTCAGTTCGGGCGACGCCTGCTTGCCGGTCTTCAACGTGACAAAACAAACCAAGGCCTGACCCTTGAGTTCATCGGGACGCCCCACCACGGCGGCCTCGGCCACGCAGGGATGGCTCACCAGAGCGCTTTCGATCTCGGCAGTTCCGATGCGGTGACCAGCAACATTCAAAACGTCGTCGATTCGACCCACAATCCAAAAGTATCCGTCTTCATCCTGACGACAGCCATCGCCAGTGAAATAACTACCTTTGACCTCGCTCCAATACGTGGACTTGAAACGTTCTGGATCTCCCCAGACCCCGCGCAACATGGAAGGCCAGGGTTTTCGAATCACCAGTTTTCCGCCGGTGTTTTTCGGGACGGCCACACCCATGTCGTCGACGACTTCGGCGTGGATGCCGAAAAAGGGCAGGGTGGCGGTCCCTGGTTTGGTAGGGGTCGCGCCTGGCAGGGGCGAGATCATGATGCATCCCGTCTCGGTCTGCCACCA
>SXSK01000349.1 GCA_005793375.1 Verrucomicrobiales bacterium
AAACGCGAACCTGCCTACCTGGTGATTTTGGTGAAATATCACACACGGCGCAACGATCAGGCCTACCGCTCCCATCGTAAACGCCGCCTCAAAGAACTCAAAAAATGGAAATCCCTCAAAACGTCGCTGTAGTGCTAGTCCCGGCGCTCAACGAGGAGTCGGTCGTTGCAGACACGATCTCCGAATGGCAACGACTCGGTTTCCCACTGGTGCGTGTGATCGACAATGCCAGTACGGATAATACCGCTGCCGTCGCCAGAGCCGCAGGAGCCGATGTCGTCCATGAACCTCGGCGAGGCTACGGAGCCGCCGCGTGGACTGGCCTGCAAGGATTACCCACAGCCATCGAGTGGGTGCTATTCAGCTCCGCCGATGGCAGCGATGCTCTCGAGGCAACCGAACTGAATTCGTGGATCGAGGCGGCCGAGACTGGCGCTCATCTCATTTTGGGGGACCGATGTTCCCTCCCCGATTCCTTCGCTCAACTCAACCCGTCTCAACGATATTGCAGCATGGTTTTCCACCGCGTCGTACACCTCGGATGGGGGCGAAGATTCACCGACGTCGGATCCCTCAGGGCACTCCAGTTGTCCCGCCTCTCCAACCTCAACCTGCGAGACCGCGGGTTCGGCTGGAATGTTGAAATGCAAATTCGGGCAGTCGAATGTGGCCTGAAAATCGTGGAGCTTCCCGTCCGATTCCTGCCACGTCGCGGTGGCGACTCCAAAATCTCAGGCAATTGGAAAGGCACACTCAGGGCCACGTATCAAATCCTCCGCCTGCTTCATCAGCTTTGGTGGACACGACGCTCGCGCCTAGGCGCTGAGCCTGCCACGTCTCCACAACCGAATTCGGTGTCCCGCAAGTAGCTGGTGAGACACCACACTCAGGACATTCGGCCGGATCAGGGTTGATTCTCTCTAAAAATCGGGCAGCGTCCGCCCCGATGTTTCTTCGATGCCTGGTTTTAGTCGGGGTTCCACGAGTCTTGATCGGCGTCCTCCTTGGGGTATCGCTTTACAGTGCTTGTTCCGCTGCACCCCCTGTGGCGAACGGCTCACCAAACAAGGATCTGGACCTTCTTCAGTACAACACTGCCAAGGCGGCTGCCACTTCAGTGCCACCCGAGGCTCTTGGCAAGCGCGTCGTCCATGGACAAGAACTCTACAACCGGAATTGTTTTAGCTGTCACCAAATCAATGGTCTCGGAGTACCAGGAGTGTTTCCGCCTCTCGCCAAGTCAGACTTTCTTACCAACGACCTGGCCCGCAGTATTCGAGCCTCCTGTGAAGGCCTTACCGGAGAAATCGTCGTCAACAAGAAGCGCTATGCCGGGGCCATGCCTCCAGTGATTCTCGGCGACGACGACCTCGCCGATGTCTACACGTTTGTTCTAAACAGTTGGGGCAATCCCGGTGGCGCCGTCAGCGCCGAGGATGTCAAAAAGATCCGCGCTCGGACAACCTTCCCCACGTTGGAGGTACTGAAAGCCTCCAGCGTTTACCCGCCATTGCCCAAAGCCCCGGACGGCTTATCGCTCCGCGAAGTGTTGCGTCTTCCATTCAAGGGCGTGCGCATCACGAGTGATGGCCAGGGAAAGGTGCTCTATGTTTTGACCGAAGGCGGCGACATTTGGCGACTCACGCCGGAGACTGCTCAATTGAAGCAGATCCACTGGGCGAGTCGTTACCTCGAAAAGCGCGACAAAGATCTCGGTGGTCCCCTGTTTGTTTTGGCCGCGGCCATGGACGACCAGAAACGCCTGTACGTCGCCGCGAACCAGCAGAACGGCGCGACCAAACCGTTCCAAAACATCGTCACGATCTACCGGTCTTCCAGTGTCCTGGACGGCGATCCTGCGGACCTCAAGCCATGGTTCCAGACCAATTACCCGGGTAGCTCGGCGTATATCCATGCCGTGGAGCACATGGCGTTCGGCCCCGATGGCATGCTTTATGTCGGCAACGGTGCCCGCACCGATGGCGGCCAAACGGGTCCTGCTGGCGACTGGTACGGCGGAGGCGAAACGCCCATTACCGCCTGTATGTGGCGCCTCGATCCCCAATCAGAAAAGCCCACACTGGAAGTCTTCGCCCAGGGGCTGCGTAATGCGTACGGCTTTTGCTGGAACCCGGCCGGCGAGATGTTCGCCACCGAGAATGGACCCGACGCCGATGCGCCCGAGGAGTTAAATCAGATCCAAAAAGGGCACCACTATGGGTTCCCTTATACCTTTGCGGATTGGGGCAAACACAAAGCCTACAACCACACGCCAGATCCACCCCCAGGTGTTCGTTTCACCCTGCCGATCGCGAATGTGGGTCCGGACGGCGGCTACGATGGCAAACCCATGTACACCTTCGATCCTCATTCCGGACCGGGGGGCATCGTGTATCTCGGTGACGACTTCCCCGAACCCTACCGCAGCACCTTCTTCATGACGCGCTTCGGGAACTTCATCCGGACTCCCAAAGATAACGTGGGATTTGATGTGCTCCAGGCGCGCCTGCGCAAGAGCGCCAACGGGGTGTATGAAGCCGAAATCAAAACCCTGCTCGCACCACTCGGACGTCC
The DNA here is from genome assembly GCA_005793375.1 of Verrucomicrobiales bacterium. Classification (GTDB taxonomy): domain Bacteria; phylum Verrucomicrobiota; class Verrucomicrobiia; order Limisphaerales; family UBA9464; genus SXSK01. Next base: position 2,575 of record SXSK01000349.1, read on the forward strand.
TATCGACATTCATCAGAGCGGGCGCGGCAAGCTTTACATCTGCGAATACTCCCGCCCCACCACCAGCTCTGGTTCCTTCGCGCTCTCCGGGCGCGTCTTGGAATTATCGGCGCCTCTCAGGCCTTAACAAGACCCCAACGCTGATTCCCTGCCCAAGCGTCAAGAGGTCAGCTCGTCGTCGTGACCCACAGTGCCAGCGGGTTCGCCCCCTGTGCGAAATTGAAGCGATGCCAGGTGTCGGTAAACGCCGCCATCGATTTTCTCCAGTTCTTCGTGCGTGCCGGACTCGACAATTCGCCCGTCTGCCAACACCAGAATCCGGTCGGCATGGCGGATGGTTGAGAGTCGGTGGGCGATGATGAAGGATGTGCGACCGTGCATGAGCCCCTGCAACGCTTCCTGAATCAATCGCTCACTCTCCGAGTCGAGCGAACTCGTAGCTTCATCTAGAATCAGGATAGCGGGATTGCGGAGAATCGCGCGCGCAATCGCGATGCGTTGTCGCTGGCCTCCTGACAGTTGAATCCCCCGATCCCCAACCTGTGTCGCATACCCTTCCGGAAACGTCCGAATGAAGTCGTGTGCATTGGCCTGACGCGCCGCCGCTTCGATTTCCGCCGTGGTCGCTCCGGGACGCCCATAGGCGATGTTTTCCGCGATCGAGGCGCCAAACAACAGTACCTCCTGCGGAACCATCGACATTTGCCGCCGCAGCTCGGTCAACGGATACTCGCGAGCATCGCGGCCGTCCACCAGCACCCGCCCACTGGATGGGTCGTAGAGGCGAAGGACCAAAGAAATCAAGGTGGATTTGCCCGCACCACTCGCCCCAACGAGGGCAATCTTTTGTCCGGGTGTCGCCTGGAGATCAATCCCATGCAGCACTTCAATACCCTCGCGCGAAGGATAGGTGAACCGGACGTTTTCAAAGCGGACATCCCCTTGAACCCTCGGAGCCGCAGCAGCGTTCGCATTGTCCACTCGCGCTTCCACTTCACCCGTTTCCCTCAATAATTCCCGCACCCGTTGGGTTGAGCCAACGGACTTCTGAATCTGACTGTACAGTTCAGCGAACTGGCCCATCGCACCCGCCACAAAGGTTGTGTAAAGAATGAATCGAGTGAGCTGCCCAAACGTGATCTCGCCCGCTTCCAAGGATTTGGCGCCTGACCAGAGCACCAGGACGATGGACCCGAACAGCGCAAAAACAATGAATGCAATGAACGACGCCCGTACCCAAGCGGCGCGCATCGCCGTTGAGAGCACCCGCTTGAGCCCCGTGTCGTAACGCCGCAGTTCGTACCCTTCATTGGTGAAGGTCTTCACATTCAAAACCCCTTGTAGAGTCTCCTCCACAATGGTCGCCGTCTCCGCCAAACGGTCTTGCGTCTCGCGCGCCAGTTTTCGGGTGCGCCGACCAAAAATCACTGCCACCACAGTTAACACCGGCAGGCTCGCCAACATGATCCCGGTCAGCTTCAAAGAGGTAACGGCTATCAAGCTCACGCCCCCGATCAGAAGCGTTGTTTGACGGAGGAACTGCGGGAGAATCGTCACCACCGTGTCCTCGATCTGAGACAGGTCGGCCGACAACCGGCTCGCCAACTCCCCCACGCGGCGTTTGGCGAAAAACACCATCGGAAGTGTAATCAATCGCGCATAAGTGTCGCGACGGATATCCACCAGGCATTGCTGTCCCACTCGTGCGAAGGTCAAGGCGTGAAAGAAAAGCACCAAACTCTGAACCGCCAACACGCCCACCAGTGTCAACGCCGCGGAATTCACTCCCGCAATTTTGCCGCCCCGAACCTGGGTCGAAGCCGCATCCACAATGCTGCCCGCCAGATAAGGAAACGCCAGACTGAGCGAACTGGACGTAAGCAACGCCAAAAGCGCCAAGACGAACTGGCGCTGGTAAGGACGAATGTACCGAAACAGATCCAACGCTTGCCGGAGCGATTCCCGATCCAGTTTGGCTTTCGGTAGATCGACATCCGATCGTTGCTTCCGCGAATAGCGCGACATCGCCCCTATTCGATCCCTAGAACGCGTCGTCCCTCAGGCGTAATCATGCTCTGATGCCACGGCGGATCCCAAACGATCTCGACACTCGCGTCTTCCACGTCCGGCAAAATCAAGATCTTTTGCTGAGCATCCCCGGCGATCGTGGCACCCATGCCGCATCCGGGCGCCGTCAGAGTCATCTTCACGAACACCTTCCGCTTGCCAGTGTCCAACGGCTCAATCCCCATGTCATACACCAATCCAAGATCCACAATGTTCACGGGAATCTCCGGGTCATAGCAGGTTCGAAGAGTTTCCCAAACCATCTGTTCATTGACCGAATCTCCCACCGGCACTGCCGCTGGCGTAGCCGCTTCCTCAGGTTTAATACCCAACGCGTCGGCATTCGCCGCACTGATCCGAAACAAACCACCGTTGGCATAGACCGTGTAGGAACCACCCAATGTCTGAGTGATGTCGACTTCGGTTCCCGCTGTGAGCATGGTGGAATGGCCGGCCGGGATCTGAACGGCTTCACAATCGCGGCTCAAGGTGACAGTACTGGCTGCGTGCATCGTGACGGCAAACTAGCAGGGCATCCAGAAGGCGTCCACCCCAGCAGTAAGTCTCAGAAGAAACTGGGTGCATTTCCAAGTTACCTGGCGCCGCATGGGATGCTGGGGGAAAAGCCGCAGAGGGCTGCCGCACTCCAAACCAATAGGGTCGTGCCACTCGAATGGCGGCGTCTTTGGAGTGGGGTGGCCCACCACCGCTTTGGGGGAATTCCCGGGTGACCCAATCACTCAAACTCGACCAGCAACTCCACCAACGTCTTGGATTGCCCAGGCAGCACAAAATCGGGCAGCACATCTGCCAGGGGCTCTACCACAAACCGCCGCAATGGAGTTCGAGGATGCGGCAGCACAAGAAAAGGCGTGTTCCGCCGTTCCCCACCCCAGGCAATCAAGTCCAAGTCCAAGGGACGGGCCTCGTTTAAAACCGTCTTGGGCACTCGACCAAAGTCGCGCTCAATCGATTGCAACTCTTTGAGTAACGACTCCGGGTTCAACCGAGACGGGGCCGCGAACGCCACCCCCGCATTCACAAACCAAGGAGACCCTGGCGGGCAATCCAGCGGCTCACTGCGGTACAACCGACTGCGAAGAACCGGCGCACCCACCAACTGATCCAACCGATCCATGGCGCGAAGGATTTGCGACTCCGGATCACCCAGATTGGCGCCCAATGCCACCAAGACCCAAGGCGGCTGAGTCGAGGGCGAGGTCATCGCAGAATGTTCATCGTTTGGGCATGCTGGAGTCGAGGTGTCCCTCCAATTGGGGATTCTGAGGGACGGCTCACTTCAATCCCAAGACATCTTGCATATCATAGATGCCTGGAGGCCTGCCCACCACCCACCGGGCAGCTCGAATCGCACCATTGGCGAAGGTCTCGCGGCTGCTCGCCTTGTGAGTCAATTCCACCCGTTCTCCAGTCGCCGCGAAGATCACGGTGTGATCCCCCACCACATCCCCGCCACGGATTGCATGAATGCCAATCTCGGAGGACGTCCTCTCGCCCGTGATTCCCTGGCGCCCATGCCGCAAGGCCTCCTCCAGTTGCACCTTCCTGACGTCCGCCAAAATCTCCAGCAGCGTCGTGGCAGTACCACTCGGCGCATCCTTTTTCAGCCGGTGATGCATCTCGACCACCTCCAGATCAAAGTTCGGCCCGAGAATTTCCGCCGCTTTGCGCGTGAGCCAAAACAGGGTGTTGACACCCGTGGAAAAATTGGTCGCCCAAACCATGGGAATCTTGGAGGCGCAGGCGGTGATGAGAGCTTTCTCGGCTGGATTGTGACCCGTGGTGCCAATGACCAATGCTTTGCCTTGGTCTGCGCAGAGTGACGCCACGCTCGAAGTGACATGGTGCAGCGTGAAATCGATCACGGCATCGCACTCTGGCAGCCAGGCGCCGAGATCGTCTCCCACATCCACTGCACCCACCACCTTCACGTTGGGAATGCGTGCGGCACAAGCGCTCAAGGTCTGACCCATTCGTCCCTTCGAGCCATTGATGATAAGTCGAGTCATGCGGGCGATAGAAAACGCAAAGTCGCCCGGATAAGAAAGACGGAAAATCAGGGGTTGCCACCCAGTTCAACTCATCGTGGAGACTTGCCGACGGGCGATTTTTCGAGCATCCCTTGTTCATGCACCACACTTCCCGCCGCCAATTCTTCCGCGTTTCGTCTTCGATGGCGACACTCGGCCTGGGGCTCGGCCTCGCCGTCAACACCCCCGCAAGCGCCGCTGATTCCAAACCAGCAGCCGGATTCGCCAAAAAGTCCCGTATGAAACTTGGGACCGTTACGTACAACCTGGCCAAGGACTGGGACATCGAGACGCTGATCAAGAATTGCACCGCCACCCAGTTCGAAGGCGTTGAATTGCGCACAACCCACGCGCACAAAGTGGAGGTAAACCTCTCGTCGGCACAACGGACCGAGGTCAAAAAACGATTTGCCGATTCACCCGTGGAGCTGTTCAGCCTCGGCAGTGCCTTCGATTATCACACGCCAGACCCATCCAAACTCCGCGCTGACATCGAGGCCACAAAAGCCTATCTTCAACTGGCTCACGACGTCGGCGCCAGCGGCGTCAAAGTTCGTCCCAACGGATTGCCTAAAGAGGTTCCGGTCGAGCGGACGTTGGAGCAAATCGGGCGATCGCTAGCGGAACTTGGGAAATTCGGCGCCAACCTCGGACAGCAAATCCGACTCGAAGTGCATGGCGGCGGAACCTCGTTGCTACCCAACATCCGGAAAATCCTGGATGCCGCCAATCACCCCATGGTGGGTATCACTTGGAACTCCAACCAAACTGACCTCGAGGGTGAGGGATTCGATCGCAATTTCGACTTGGTGAAGGACCGCATCTTTTGTGTCCATATGCGGGATTTGTTCCTCGACGAATACCCGTTTCGACGGCTGCTGACCCGCTTGACCGAGATCGGATACCAGGGTTATTGCCTGGCTGAAATTCCGGATAGCCCGGACGCCGTTCGCGTGATGCGTTACTTCCGCTCCCTGTGGCTTGCCTATCAGGGATTGCTTTGATGCTGAGAAACTAAAGCGGGTGTCGAAGAGCCCGAAGGCCGCAGCGACACCCGCGATGAGGGAGAGCCTGGCGCTAGGCTAGGCTCTCATGGGATCAGTATTCGAAACCTATTGGCGGAGGCGATAGAACTTATTGGCCGCCTGAGCTGCCGGCACGGACAGGGATTTGCCGGCGGGAGCGGGGCTCACGGGAGTCCAATTCGGTGTTGACAAGGAATCGGTCGATTCCAGCACGCCGCCGCCGGTCCAGGAGATCACGATATTTCCGTTGACCAACTGGGTGGGCGAGAACGAGCCAACCGATACGAAGGGCACCGAACCACCAGTGATGCGGGCGTTGTCAAAGTAGCCGCGGGCGATGTCATTGGCCGCCGCCACGTAAGCGCCAAACCCAAAGGACAGGTTTTGCGAGAATGCGAACGGCACTTCAGCACCCAGCACACCATCCAGATACAGCCGGGCCACGGCACCATTGACCACCAGTTTCATCCGATGGTTTTTGGTGTCATCGAAGTTGCCTCCATCGAAGGCCGCAATGTTGAATCCTTCGTTGATGGGATTATCCGCCTCCGCGTTTCCAACGGACGCATTGTAGCGCCAGCCGAAATTGCGGCCGTCATGAGCCACGTTGTCGCTGAAGAAGACAAAGTTGTTGTTGGCGTCCCGAACCCAGATGCCGGTGCGTTGATTGGCACCCGTTCCATTGAACAACACAAACTCGAGCAGGGCTCGATCGATCTCAAAGGTCAGCGGTTCGGTGAGGCTCGCCTTATAGGTCTTGGCGGTGTAAAGCGCCAGACCAGGCCAGGTCGCAGATTCTGCTTCCACTGTGATTTTGGCGCGCCCTCCCGTGCTCTCGATGCCAGAGAGATCGGCCTTGAACGTGCCGCTGTCGAACGGCGTCTCGTCCCTTCGCCACTTTGCTTGGTCGATCGAAGCCCCCGCGAAGTCGTCCGTCAGCAAGACTTCGGGTACCGCGACCACATCGACTTTGAGCGGACCCGCCACACACGCTCCCGGCACTGAAGCCGTCCAGGTGGTTGCACCCAACCCGACCGGCAGCACCGTGAGAGTCTGCGTCGAGGGACCGCCAGCCGCAAAGGTCAGCGTCACGGCACCATTTACAGCACCACTCGGCACTGAGACGTTCGGATTGGCACTCGTGATGGTGACCGCCAGCGGGGTTGCATCATGGAGCAAGGCGGGCACCTTGATGGTGACCTGTTGACCTCCATCGGCCTGAGTCATGGTAACGCTCTGAGCCCCAAACGATGCACAGGGCAGAACGTACTCAATCTTCGCATTGTCGAACTGTACATTGACTGTGTCATCCGTCGCTCGAGCGTAAGCTCCGAGTTCCACGAAGATTCCAGCCGTCACTTCAAACGAATATCTTCCGCCTGAAACACCGTCCAGGAACACCTCGACCGAGGTTCCATTGGCGACCAAACGCATGCGATGGTTGCCTGTGTCCACGGCGTCAAACGCCGCGATGCGAGTGCCACCGCCGGTAGCATTGCCTGGGTTCACATTGACGCGCCAACCGCCCTCCCCTTCGTTGTGCGAGAAGAAGACGTACTTGGTGCGATCGCCAGTGGTCAAATAGACGCCTGAACGGCCCGAACTACCAGCCTGGCTCAACGACACCCGATCCACTTCGACATTCAGTGACAGATCTTCGGTCGCGACATAACTCTTGACGCTCTTCGCCGAGGCCCCGGACCAGAAGTCGGACGTGCCAGCGCCGCTGATATCCAACGCGCCGCCCGCAGAAGCCACAGTATAAGTACCAGCCCCGCCTTCAAATCCGGCGTTGGAAACCTGCCACTTGGTCGCATCCAAGGTGTTGGCCGCAAAGTTGTCTTGCACTTGAACACCCGCACCGGAGATGACCGCGACCGCGAGCTGATTTCCCGCAGCCACATCGCCCTCGAGGCTGAACGTGGTGCCGCCAAGAGCCACGCCGCTAGCCTTGATCGTCTGGGTATTCGGACCACCCGCAGCGAAATTCAGTGTCAACGCGCCATTCACGGCACCCAAGGCCACCGCGATACTGGGATCGGCACTGACCACACGTACCTGAACCGAACTCTGGGAGTTCAAGCCCGAAGGAATCTTCACGGTGACATCACTGCTGTTCACTCCAGCCCGGACACTGACGGAGCGGGGGTTGAACGTGGCGCCGCCGGCGGTTTCGATCACGAGATTATCCCAAACGGTCTTCGCGGTGTCGTTGTTCGCGCGGGCGTAACTTCCGAACTCGAAGACTACCGGTGAGAACGGAAATTTCACTTCGGCGCCTTCCACACCGTTTAAGAGCAGTTTCACGGTCTTGCCATCAGCAACCATGCTCATGGTGTGTTTCCCTCCATTGTCGAAAGATCCGCCGTTAAACGCGGCAATGTCGGTGCCACTGCCGGTGGGCACATCGCCGTTTTCACCAATCTTTCGGTTGTATCGCCAACCTCCTTCGCCACGCACATCGGCAAAGAGCACATACTTGGTGCGAGTCTCATCCAAGATCCACAGCGCGCTGCGCGACGCCGATCCAACGCCCGCTTCAGATACTCGATCAATCGTCAGCGTCAATATCGATGCCTCGGATGCTTCAAATGTCGGCACCACGCGAAGTGTGCCACCCGACCACCATTGCGTGGTGGTGGTCCCGACAAACTCCATGGTGCCATCTCGGGCTTCCGCATGAATGTCACCCACGCCACCCTCAAAGAACGGCGCGTCTTTTTGATATTTTGCCGGATCAATCTGGTTCGACGCGAAGTCGTCAGCAAACACGACGGTGGTCTGACGGACCGTGGTCTCCACCTTGAAGTTATCCCAAACGGTCATTGCCGTGTCATTGTTGGCGCGCGCGTAGCTGCCGAACTGGAAGATTACTCGCGAATACGGGAACTTTACCTCGGCACCCAACTGACCATCGAGATACAGCTTAGCGGTTTTTCCGTCGGCGACGATCTTCATTTTGTGCAGCCCGCCATCATCGAAAGAGCCGCCGTTGAACAGAGCGATGTCCGTGCCGCTACCGGTGGGCACATCACCATTTTCACCAATCTTGCGGTTGAAGCGCCAGCCGCCTTCCCCTCGCACATCCGCGAACATGACGTATTTGGTCTTGGTTTCATCCACGATCCAAAACGCACTGCGGGAGGCCGTTCCAACTCCCGCCTCCGAAACGCGATCAATGCTGGCCGAGACGACGGTTTGCTCTGACGCGGTGAACGTTTGGTTCACCCGCAACGTGCCACCGGACCACCATTGAGTGGTGGTCGTGCCAAGAAACTCAATCGTGCCATTGCGCGCTTCGGCGTGGATGTCGCCGACACCACCCTCAAAGAATGGGGCGTCCGGAACATATCGGGCGGCATCGATGGCAGAGGCAGCGAAATCGTCTTCAATCAATACTTTGGTCTGGCGCAGGGCCTCAATCTTCAGGTTATCCCAAACGGTCATGGCCGTGTCATTGTTCGCACGGGCATAACTTCCGAACTCGACAATGACCTTGGTGAACGGGAAGGCCACCTCAGTACCCATCACGCCATCCAAAAACAATTTCACTGTCTTGCCATTCGCAATGATCTGCATGCGATGGAGAGCTCCATCGTCGTAAGTGCCGCCATTTAACGTGGCAATATCCGTGCCACTGCCGGTCGGCACGTCGCCGTTCTGGCCAATTTTGCGATTGAACCGCCAACCGCCCTCGCCACGAACGTCTGCGAACAGCACATACTTGGTCTTAGTTTCATCCAAGATCCACAGCGCGCTGCGAGAGGCCGTTCCCACACCCGCTTCCGACACACGGTCGATCGCCACCGACAAGCTGGCTTGTTCCGTCGCGGTAAACACTGGTGCGACACGGAGAGTCCCACCCGACCACCACTGCTGGCTCGTAGTTCCTACAAACTCCATCGTACCGTTGCGGGCCTCGGCATGGATATCGCCGACGCCACCTTCAAAAAACGGGGCGTCTTTTTGATATTTTGCCGGGTCGATGGTGTTAGAAGCAAAATCGTCTTGAAACAAGACCGAGGCGATCTGGGCCTGGGTCTTGGGAATTGCCATCCCTGCCAACAGCAGGACCATCCAGAACGCCCATTTCAAACGTTCCTGAGCCCAGCGTAGCGAAACCGCTGGGTTGGAAATCGCAACCATCACCGGATGTGTCTCGATCTCATTTCTAAAGCGATCAGAAGTCATAACTGTATCGATATCGAATTTCCCACGCACACACCACCTCGGGTGCAACCCTTCGAAAAAGAGCGACCTTGGAGATGCTAGCGGATTCCCGCGCTCCTATCCAAGACCACACCACACAAGACACCCTGATTCGAACACTCGTGCCCGACGCGGCTTAATTACAAGGCTCCTAAAACCATGCCGTCGCGCTCGCGACGGAAACACATGGCTCACAAAGCCAAACGCCTTAACCTGAAGTCACTAGTAGGTTCAAGGGCTTCAATAAGCGGGTTGCCATTCCGGGTCAACACAGAATCCAACCAAGTGTGACTTGGTGAATCGGCCGGGGCTGCAACAAGCTCCATCGTCGGAACACGATCTCATTTGGAAGACTCCCCCCGCAGTTGGACGATATACTTCCAGCAGTCAGCCGTGGCCCAGTTCCTGGGATTCAATTCTTGGCCGTAAGTGGTCAGCAGTAACTCCAGTACGTGAGTCTCTCGATTCTCGATCAGGGAGAAATTGGAAAACTGAATCTCTCGCCCATGTTGTGGTCCACGCTCGGCCAACACGGTGAGTGTTTCCCGTTTCAGCAGCCCCGTAACCTCATCGACTTCACCCATCACTAACGGATGTCGGGGATGGTTTCCATGGGGCGGTTCGATCGAGATATTCCCAATCCAATAAAGTCGGCCAGTCTGACTGTGCCTTAGCATTCGGTGGATGGACGAGGCCGAATAGAACGAAGCCCCGTCGGTGTAGGTCCAGGGTTTCACCGGCCCCAAAGTTTGGCCTCCATCGGTCGAAATAGCATACCATTTGCGACCCGGTTCGCGGGCGACGCTACCATCCCAGCCGGTGTTAGATCCGCGCCAGACCACCAGAAGCCGACCATCCCTCAATTCCGCCACTTCTGGTTCCATCAACCCACGAGCGGAAACCTCGGGCGTCACCTCCGTGCGCGCCCCCGGAGCCCATAGGTAATCCTGAAGCGTTGGGTCCCAGCGTCCTGAAAATAGAATTGACCCCAGTCGCCAGGCACGTCCGTCGTTGCGAGAATCCCCGGGTGCGTTGGCGTGGGCCAGCGCGATCACCAGGGTCCCGTCACGCCTCAAGCACAGGTTGTTTCCAGGGTACCCCTGATTGCGACGAAGGAATTCGGGGGCGGCGGGTTGGCTGGGATCAAACGCGGGCCCCGGCTCGTAGGTCAACGGCTGCGGGGTCGACCAGGAACGCCCGCTGTTGGTCGAATAGCGGCTGTAGGTGACGCAATGGAATTGGCTCTTGAGCTCGATCTGACGCAGCCACAACTGGACCAACTTGCCGGACTTCGGGTCGTAAGCATCAGCCCAGCCGCCTTCCCAGACCTTGGTGCCAGCGTATTCCACCATCGAGGAGGGTTGTTGAGGAATCCAATCGGACCAAGTTCTGCCATTGTCTTCGGACCATCGGGCTCGCTGTTGATCCGCCACATCACTGACCCGTTCGAGTGCCCGCCATTCTCGACGCTGCAAGCCCGGTCCTACATAAATCACGCTCCCCATGGCTGCGGCGCCCTGCACAGGATGTTTATCATGCAAAAGGCGTGTGACTGTAGCCACCGGCCGATTGGTTTCCCACGGGGCACGACCCAGTTCAGTAAGTGTTTTCCGACTCCCGATTTGTGAGAGGATCTCAAACGGTGGCTCGGAAGGATTTGGCCATTCGCGTGTGGTGAAGAAATTAAAAAGATAGATGCCGTCCGCCCCTTCGCGCCATCGCTCCCAAGCTCTGGCTCGAAATGCGGACTCACTGAGGCAGAACTCACATCGATCAGGAATTGGCGATGCTTGTGTCTCCGGTTGGATTGCCCCGTAGATCGGGAGATTCGGAATGGCTTGCTTCCACACCTGGATTCCCAAGGTCTCGCGAGTAAACAACCACTCACTCACACTCAAGAAATCCATCCAACCGCGCCGAGCCCACTCGGGCAGGTCACAGCCCAATTCAAGAGCACGCTCCGGCGTGGGTTCGAAGTTACCCATTCCAGAAGGTGCGCGAACCGCCAGAACCAATCGACGCGCACGTTTCCGTCCTTCCCGATCCAAAATACCCCGCACGCGGTGCACGAGATGGTTCATGGCGACCACCCGCTCCGGCGCGGAAATGCCTTCGACACGGAAGAAGCGAGGGAATCGCTGGAAATCCAATTCGATTCCATCCGCCTGATCGTAGCGCTGGATCGATTCCTCGATGAGTTGAATGACATAGTCGCGGACGGTTGGCGCACCGAAATCGAGCGCGCCTCCTGGCAGACGCAGGTCCGGATGCTCACGCCAAAATCGGGTTCTGAGGAAATCATTCCCATGGGCGTCGTTCATTCGAAAGCTGATGAGGGCTTCGATTCCACGGCGCTTGGATTCGCCGATAAGGATCGCGTAGGGATCGAGGCCGGCATCAAAAAACTTCTGGAGATTGGCGAACCGTTGCTGTTCTCCGGCAGGCCAAGCGCGACGCTCTTCTACCGTATTATCCGCACCTCGCTGTGTACCGACCTGGCTCGGGTAATACATTACCTGGGCGTTGATACAGACCAGAAAGCTATCCACCTGACTGCCAGGACCGGTTAATTCAGTGACCAGATTGGTCAAGTCCCGGGCCTCAATGGGGCCGGGACCACGGCGGCCGACTTTGAGGGTCATGCAAGAATCCCCGTCAAGGTTGTAAAGAATCCGCCGGGATCTTTGCTCTCGAGCCGCAGCGGTTATCGAGTCAGCTCCAATCGCCCTCGAAAAACCGACATTCGAAGGTGCCCACCCCCACAACCACGCAAGCAACCAAAACGCGGCACTTTTCCGGCTAAAACCGACCCAGGGAATCATGCCCATAGGGTGCGCAATTCAGGAAACCCCGTCGAGCCCCTTCCCCGGTCACCGATTCACTCTTCCATCCAGCTCAACCTGACTAAGCGATCCGCAGCCAAACCGTCTTGAGATAAGCGGGTTCTTCTCGCGTCACAGGGAAATCAGGAGGCTGCGGCACGTAATGCTCCTGAACAATTCGCCGGGACGACGCTTGTACGGCCCGTCGCACCTGCATCAAGAAATCTTCAGGGGCGACCCGTGCCGTATTGGTGGACGCGAACAGCCGTCCATCCGGCTTCAGCAAGGGCAGTACCGATGTGACCAGCATTCCGTAATCCGATTCGGTTCGAAAATCGCCATGCTCCTTGGATCGCGAAAAGGTCGGCGGATCGAGAATGATGGCATCGAAGAGTCGACCCTTCTTCGCCAGGCGCCGGATCCATTCGAAACAATCGCCGTAGATGAATTCATGGCGATCGGGGGCGAGTCCGTTGAGCAAGAAATTGCGGCGGCCCCACTCCAGATATTTTCGGGACAAATCCAAGCTGGTGGTGCGCGCTCCCCCGAGGGCAGCGCACACGCTGAACCCACAGGTATAGGCAAACGTGTTCAATACCTCCGGGATGGTCCCTGAAGTTGGAGGATCGGCTTGGAACAAGGGAAAATCCGCCGCGATATGATTCGCCAGGAAGCGCCGGCGATTGTCCCGTTGGTCGAGAAATAACCCCACGCTGTAGCCTTCCTGCAACGACAGTTCGTAGCGCACCCCATTTTCCAGGACCACAAATCGCTCCGGAGCAACGGGTCCCGACAGGTGCCGTGGTGCGGCCTCCGCGGGGGTCGTCCGACGCACATGGCGAGTCCAAATCTTATGGTACACTCCAGCATCGGGACCGCCCGAGGTCGAATTGGAATCGAACCGAATCGAGGGCGGCGTCTCGGATTGAATGAGGCAGTAGTCGCCCAATCGGTCGACATACAAGCCGGTTTCCGGACCATCGCCAGCACCGTGGAACTCCCGGTAAGCCGTCGTTTCGGCGGCTAGTCCCAGTGAAAACAACGCGGCTCGGCGCAGCTTGGCAGGTGATTGGTCGAAACCTGGCTCCACTTGGAAGTGGAGTCGACGACCGGATTTAGGATGATCCAAGTCCAACTGCGCCGCACACAAACAAAGACGGGGAAACCCAGACCCCTGATAAAGCGAATCCCCTAGGATGGGGATCCCTTCGGCGGCGGCGTGGACCCGGATTTGGTGAGTCCGGCCCGTGATGGGTTGCGCTTCCAGGAGTGTCCAGCGTGAAGCTTTTTCCAAAATGCAGAATCGAGTTTCGGCGTGGTCGCCAAACCCGGGTTTCGTCTCTGAAACGTACCGTTCTCCCGCACGGACAATCGTCGAGACCACCTGGAACTCGTCGCGAGACACTGGACGATCCGTGCGCAGCAGATACCGTTTGGAAATGGTCCGGTTCGTGAATTGCTGCGTCAGCGACTGGTTGGCCATTGGGGTTTTGCCGAACACCAAAAGCCCGCTGGTGTCCTTATCGAGGCGATGGACGATGGCAAGGCTTGCCCACCGTGCCTCACGGTATTTGAGCCACTCGTAAATCCCCTCGCCGGCGTAGGGTGCGGGAGCGTGGGTATTCCATCCCGGGGGTTTGTGAACGACCAGGATCTGATCGTCCTCAAACACCACGCAGGGGGGCGGCGGCGACTGGTGATTCGGCATGGACATCGCTGAGGCACGGCCTTAAAGACGGAGAGGCAGGTACGATCAAGCTGGCTGAGAATCCGGTGGAATCGTGCCGTTGTCGAATCAAGATACCCTGCCCCACCGGCACGTGTAACTCATTCAAAATAAGGGCATTCTTCACAATGGCGAGTCGATAGTGACGGAGACGGCCCCCCAGCCCCCTGCTCGAACCCTGCGATCGGTGGTAGCAATCCACAGGTGGCTGCGGATGGCGCTTTAGGCGGTCCGACGTCATCAACGAGAATTGTCGGTCGATGGCCGGTAGCCTTGCAAAGTCCCAAGTGCCTTCGATACAACTCCCGTCCTGTGTTTTCTCAACAGACACTTCGAACTCCTGCCACGTATTCTGGAATCGGCCTTCATTCCGGGAACAAAGTCACCATGACCTTGCTCCCGGCGCCAGCCGGAACGGGTCTTCGTTTTCGACGGATCGACCTGGAAGGACGCCCGGAACTGGAAGCCCGCGTCGAACACGTGGTGGATACCCAGCGCTCCACCACGCTGGGCAAAGGGGCCGTCAAGATTCACACGGTCGAACACATACTGGCTGCTCTAGCGGGTGTTCACGTGGACAATGCCATCATTGAACTGGATGCCAATGAACCGCCAATCTCGGATGGGAGTTCGCGGGAGTTCTCCAGGATTATCCACGAGGCGGGGATCGTGCCTCAAAGTGACGCTCGCGAACCCTATCGGTTGACAGCGCCCCTCCAACTGACCGTTGGTGATACTCTCATTGCGGCCTTCCCGCACGATGGCTTTCGCATCACCTGCACGAGCTCCGACCGCGGTGGTCGATTCACCCAACATTTTTCTTTGGAATTGACCCCTGCCAGTTGGGAGAAGGAGTTGAGCCATGCCCGTACGTTCTGCTTCTACGAAGAAATCGAATTCCTGATCAAGAATGGACTCATTAAAGGGGGCAGCCTGGAAAATGCGATCGTCATTCGCGATGACGCGGTCCTGACCACGGAACCACTGCGTTATCCCGAGGAATTCGTCCGCCATAAGATGCTGGATATCGTGGGCGATCTGGCCTTGGTAGGTCGTCCAGTGCATGCGCACATCATTGCGATCAAACCGAGTCATCACGCCAACACCGAATTGGCGCGAGCCATTCTCGCCCAGATGCGAAAGCCAATCGAAGCTGCCCAGACCTTCGCACCCCCACCCCAAGCGGTGGTCGAAAAAGCAACGGCTCGCCCGGAAACCCGAAGCTCCAAAGCAGACAGTCGAGCTGCCGCGTCCGGTGGACACACCTCGGGCACTTCCACCACGAACACTGCGGCGTCCACAGCAACGCCTTCGGAAGCCGTGGTGCGCGATGGCGCCACGTTGGATGTGATTCAGGTCATGAAAGTCCTCCCGCATCGCCCCCCGTTTCTCATGGTGGATCGGGTGACCCGAATCGATGGCAACAAGATTACCGCCATCAAACAGGTGACCATGGGAGAACCCCACTTTGAAGGACATTTTCCCGGACACCCAATCATGCCAGGAGTCCTGCAGTTGGAGGCCATCGCACAGGTTGCCGGGATTCTCATGATGCGCCAGGCGGAGAACGCTGGAAAGATTGCCTACTTCATGTCGGCGGAAGACGTGAAGTGGCGCAGGCCCGTGCGGCCCGGAGATACTTTGATCATCGACGTCGAAATGACCAAGAGCCGCGGCAAGATCGGCAAGGCACGCGGCGTGTGTTCGGTCGATGGCGAAACCGTCAGCGAAGCGGATGTCACCTTCATGTTGGTGGACCGATGACCATCAGTTAAAGGATTCCAGACGATTTTTCCTGACAGACACCCGGGAGCTTCGCAAGCGTATCGCCGCGGGACACATGGAAACGCCATCGAACAGACCACGCATCGCCCTCTTCAACGCGTCGAGGTTCCAACGAGAATGATTCATTCCACAGCTATTATTCATGCAGGAGCCCAACTCGGGGCCGATTGCGAGATCGGACCGTACTGCATCGTCGGGGAAAACGTCGTGCTGGGTGACCGATGCCGACTCCACAGCCATGTGGTATTGGACGGGCACACGATCCTGGGAACCGACAATCAAATCTTCCCGTTCGCCTGTATCGGGTTGAAGTCGCAGGATCTCAAGTGGAGGGGCGGCCTGACACGGGTTGAGATCGGTTCCCACAACACTTTTCGCGAGTCCATGACCATCCATAGCGCCACCGCCGATGGGGGGGTGACACGAGTCGGATCTCACAACCACTTGCTCGCCTATACTCACATCGCACACGACGTCCAACTGGGCAATCACGTGGTCATGTCCAATGTGGCGACCCTCGCCGGCCATGTCATTGTGGAAGATCACGCAATTATCGGCGGCCTCGCGGCGGTGCATCAGTTCTGTCGGATCGGGTGTTATTCAATGATTGGCGGATGTTCCAAAGTCGTCCAGGACGTCCCACCCTATATGATGGCTGATGGAAATCCGGCGGAAACACGATTTATCAATAAGGTCGGCCTGGAGCGTCAGGGCTTGGCACCCGAGACCATCAAAGCGTTGGCGTCGGCTTACAAGATCCTATTCCGCGAGGGTCTGACGATTCCCAATGCCCTGACACAAATAGAGGCAGGACTGCATTCCTTACCCGAAATTCAGCACTTGGTGAGGTTTGTGCGCAGCAGCCAGCGAGGAATTTCCAAGTAGCGCTCGGCGCCGCAGACTGTTCCGGCTCTTTGAGCGTCCGACATGATGAACCGCGGAGCGCAGGAAAACACGGAGCGGTAGACGGAAAGGTTTTTGCGTTCCTCCGCGCCTCCGCGTCTACCGAGGAACAGAACCCAACCTGCAATCGGACGTATCTCTGAGTTGCCGTGCCGCATTGGATGCTGAGGGAAAAGGGAGGGCCACCGCAGTCCAGAGAGGCAAACGACTTGATTCGAGTTCGCTCGGCGGGATTCCGCGAACTCTGCGCTGCCATTTCCGACACCGCAGAGGTGAGATGAGGCGCAGAGTGAGGACCTGGGAATCGGGCTCTCAGTCTTTCTCTGCGTCCTTCCCGTCTCTGCGGTGCAAGTCCCTAATTACTGGGCTTGAAATTCGGCCTTGGCCTGGAGTGTTCCCAGCCCGGCTGGGACGGCGACATTGATGGTCGCGGAGCCGCCGACCATATTCACGGGGCCACCCGGGATGACGCCAGTCCCCGTGGTAACGCGCAAGGAGACTGGTGTGCCATCGGGAATGCCAGTGCCTTTGATGACCACGCTGACGGTGCCAGCTTTGCTAAAGACAACGTCGGGGCTCAATTGATTGCCGGTGGGCGGTTGGACAACATTTAATCCATCCACGCTGACGATATTCAACGTTCCGACTTGATTAAGCTGGCCGCTGGCGGCTGGCAGACCGACGACCGCAACGGGGTTTTGAGCGCCTGTGAGAGAGCGGATATACGCCTCAATCCGAATGCGTCCATTGGGGTTGCCGGTCACGCCGCCATAGGTTTCGACAGAACCCGGCCCGGAGATGCGATCCGCGCGCAAGAGTATGGCGCCACCGGAGCCGCGGCCACCATAGCTGGCGTTGCTCCACTGGTACTCGCCGCCATTGGCAGAAATGCGGCCATTGATGGCAATATCGCGGGACGAAGCGATAAGGATGGCACCACCGCCACCGGCACCGTTGCCACCATTCCAATCCGCACTGGAAGAGCCACCGCCGCCGCCAGAGCCACCGATCAGCGGCTGGAGAAAGGCATTGCCATAGACATCTTTGAAGCCACCGTGTTTGGCATCACGGAGATTGGGATTCGTTTGAGGTGCCGTGCCCGGATCGCCACCACCGAGGCCTTGGCCAGGGGAGCCGACGTAACTGCCTGAAGCGTCGATTCGAATACCGCCGAGGCCGCCATCAAATCCGCCGGGACCACCGCGGGCGGGAACTCCCGGAGGTAAGTCATTCGCGCCGAATTCGCCGTTCGCTTCGATGGCACCATTAATGATGACATCCTGGCTCGCCAACCAACGCACCGGCGTATTGCCTATATTTTTGAGAAACCGAACGAAAACACCCGAAGGAATATTGATCGTCGTGAAGTTGAAAATGCCATTGGCTTTGGCGTTGAGATCAAAGAATTGAACCTTGCCGCTATGAGCAACCCAATCGGTGCCGTTCCAGAAATCTGTATCCGCTGACCAATTTTCGACGCCAGGGATATCCCCGCCCATGGCCACCATTCTTTCAAGGCCCCTATGCCAGACCATGCCCTGACCCTGCCGTCCGGCGATTTGTCGGTTGGGCGATTTACGTGTCCAGTTAGCGCCATTCCAGGTCCAAGTGTCGGAGACATTGCTTCCACTGAACATGACCACTTCCTGCCTTACCGGGTCATAGTCCATCGCTAAATGATTTCTAGCCGAAGGGACCGCAGCTGAACCCCGTTGTGCCCAGGTGGTACCGTTCCAGATCCAGGTGGCGCCATGATTGCCGAAAAGCACGACTTCCTGTCGAGCCGCGTCGTAAGCCATCATGGAATTGCTGTGGCCAGGAGGCGAAACCGAAGGCGTCTCCAACTTCCAATCGGTTCCATCCCACGTCCATGTCTCGGTATTCCCAATGCCACCGTTGAGCACGACTTTTTCCCGCGCGGCATCATAGCAGATCGCGTAGTACTCACGAGCCGACGGCTTGTTGGCGGGACTCTTTTCCGTCCAATTGGAGCCGTTCCAAACCCACGTATCGTTCAACCGGACGTCGCCACGATTTCCGCCGAACATTAAGACTTCCCCGCGCTTGGCATCGAAGACCAATCGGTGGCCATAGCGTTGGACCGGGGTAGTTGTTGGGAACACGCGAGTCCAGTTGGCGCCATCGAAGATCCAGGTGTCGTTTTGATTCACGTTCTGAAGACCTCCTCCGAACATCACGATGCGATCGCGGGCTGCGTCGTAGGTCATGCCAAAGGAAGAGCGCCCGCCTGTAATCACTTGTCGGAAGGTGAGGGGGCCATCGGCGCCAGTGGAACCGCTGGAATAGGGCAGATCAGGGTCGACGGCCAGCACTGGTACAATGAGGCCGAACGCGCAAACCGCGGCCAGCGCTCCCTGGGTGATATAGTTGCAGAGTTGCGTCTTCATGGGCGTATCGTGTTGTGATGGAAATTGAGGTGGCCGAACAAATTATTGGAGTTGGTTGTGATAACTGACGACCGGGGACGGAATAAGAACCGAACCCTGATAAGGCACCACGGCGGCATTCAGGTAACTGACAGTTGCGGAAAGTATCTCGATCGGCGTGGTCGGGGAGACCGGCGCTGGGATGGCGTTTAGGTAGCTTGCCGGCGCGGAAAGGACCTGAAGGGTAAGAGCCGCTGGAGGCGCTTCCGCCAACGCGTTTAAGTAGCTCACAGCTTGGCTGGACACTTCCAGTGAGGTTCCCGTCGGAGGCGCCGAGGCCAATGCGTTCAAAAACGAAACATGGACTGAGGTCACGCGCACCATGGGCGTGGAACTCGGATCATTGACTCGCGTGCCATCGGCATATTCCCCGTTGTCATCCCAGCCATCGCCATCGGAATCCACGCTGCGTGGACTGCCGCCGGATTCCAATTCACGGAGATTGGACAAACCGTCATTGTCGCTATCTTCCTGTTCATCGTTGGTGCCATTTCCGTCGGAATCCAGCAGACGCGGATCGAGGCCGAAGACCAATTCCCAAGATGTCGGTAACCGATCCCGATCGGGATCTTCCTGGCCATCCAGGATTCCATTGTTGTTCGTATCTGGATTTTTTGGATCCAAGCCCAACGCGCCTTCGATGTTGTCGGGGACACCATCGTTGTCGGAATCCGTCTGCCCCAGGATCCAGAACCGCCAGATGGCTGATGGCGTCAATGGATTCCCTGCTAGATCCGCCAGTGGTGATTTCATGCGCACTTCATAGAGTCCCGGCGGAAGCGCCTCGGGAAACTCCAGGAATACCGCGTTTAGATCCGTCCGATAGTCCACGGTGTAGCCATTCAATTCGGAATCATCCGTCGTACCAATCACACCGTCGGCTCCGGCAAAGATAATATCCAACGATTGGGCGTTGAGTGTCTGAGGATTGACGGGTTCATCAAAATACGCCGTCACCGACGTCGCAGAGCCAACAATCGCTCCTGCGCTTGGGAACCGGCGCAGCACTCGCGGCGGTGTGGCATCGGGAACCAGGGTCACTCGATACTCGGTCGACCACGCGTTGTTGCCACCCGTGTCAAAGGCACGGGCGCGCAGCAGGAAGGTATTTACCCCCGCAGCCGGATTGATGGAAGGCGTCACAAACCGAGCCTCAAATGGATAATTCCCATCGATGGAAACTGTCCGACCATTGACGTAAAACTCAACCCGAGCGACCTGCACGTCATCCGACACACGAGCGACCACATTGACCAGTTTACCTTCCTCGGCACGAGCGGGGTCCAGGGGGAAATCGGCACCCAGGCTGATCGATGGCGGCAGGTTACCGGCGTCATAGGCCAAGTAATTGACAATCTGAAGACCGGCGAGTCCGTCGGCAACAAACGCAAGCCCATTATAGACGGCGATGGCTGAAGCAAGCCCAGGAGTCTGAAACGTCGCGATGAAGTTGAGGGCCAAGCCATCCGCGCCAAGGTTGTAAAGCGAGACATCGTGCGGTCCATCAGGAGTGCTATTGGCATCGACGGCCGCGAGACCAAGACCCGACCCGTTCGGAACGATCTGTTTCCATCCGCGGGAGTTGGTGTTGTTTTGACGGAGACTTCGCAGATTGGTTCGATCCGAGACATCGAAGACATTGAACCCAGAGGTATGGCTGGCGTAAGCCTTGCCGTCCGCGACGAACAAACGCAGGCGCCGTTGTCCTGCCCCGACGCCACCTGGCGAGGGGAGGTTTGAACTAACGCGCAATTCCCCTTCATCCAACGGAACGGCAAATAATCGATCGGTTGACAGGAGGAACAAGGTTTGGCCGGAGATCACGACATCTTGAAGGTTGGGAGCGCCTGGGAGTCGGAACCGATCCAGTAGCGATCCCGTTCCCATATCCACCACCGACAAATCGCCGTTGCTGGATCCGACGTAGGCCAAACCACCGCGCACGGCAACCGCATTGGCGAAACCTGAAAGTGGTACCTGGCGGGTAATTCGAGCATTGGAAGGAAGCTCCAGGTCAACGACGGCCAAGCCTTGAGGACCATCAGCAACGGCAATCCGAAGCACATCGATAGCATTGGGTCGACTGACCAAAGCCACGCCGCGGGCATTACCCGGAGTATCCAGCTGGGCCAAACGCGTCTGGGAGAAACCGCGCTCGACACGGAACAACGCGACGCCGGCCTCCGCATCCGCCACCGCCACGTAATCGTCCAACGCCGCCACGTCCACGGCATTACCTGCCGTGTCCGCACTGGCGAGTACGCCAGTAGCCACAGGCAACCCATCGGTGGGGCTCGATCCAACATCAATCTCCGCACCATCCTGAACGCCATCGCCATCCGTGTCCCCTTTCATTTTGTTGGTGCCCATCACCAACTCCGCGGTGTCACGAAGGCCATCGCCATCCGTATCAGGTGACGTGTCGCGAATCAAATGGACGGCCGGCAATAGGAAGCTCTGACCGCTGGTCGGCGTGATCCAATCGGCAGTGCCCACTGTGCGCGTCGCCGGATGAAATACCCACTGGCGGTACCGGCTGCTGGGCGCCATGATCAGGCTTTCGTGGCCCTCACCATTTCGGCCCGTGGGACCCCGTTGCTCGATCAGGCCTGTTTCCAAATTCATCAACACGAAGTAGTGCACGCCGACTGAGCGACTGTAGGTGATTCGTTGTGGATCGGTGGGGCTATTGCCATCCAATGTCTCTCGGAAATCCGACACGCCATCACCGTCGGTGTCGCGCTTTCGCGGGTCCGTTCCATTTTCGTATTCGCGGACATTCAGCATCTCGTCGCCATCATTGTCGCGCAGGGCATCGGAGGGATCGTTGGGATTTAACCCATTGGCGGTTTCCCAAGTGTCCGCCATGCCGTCGTTGTCTCGATCCAACGCATTGGGGACTGTAATCGCTACCGAAGCCTGCAAGGGCAGCTCATCAACGCCGGGAGAATGTTGAACCAAAATGGTGGTTACACCCGAAGCGAGACCTGAAACCACACCGGCTGCCGTCACGGAACCAACCCCTGGATTCGAACTTCGGTAAGAAGTTCTGGGGTTGGCAGTTAGATTGTTCTGGGATCCATCGCTATAGAAGCCTGTCACCGTGATGTTGGCGGTTTGCCCCACATTGAGGACATTGTTAAGCACCTCGGCCTGGAGGTTGATCAATCGAACACCCGGATCCCCTGGTGCAGCCGGCTTCGCGTTCGAAATGCGATTGGGGGGAGGACAGGCCGGCCAAAGTTGCGTCATTGCATGATTCCTGATCGTGGCGATCCGACCATCCAACACCGTTTGGCCCGCTTGATAGGCACCGTCGTTCATGGCGCCATTGTGACCGGCATTGAATGTGGTCAGTGCCGCCGAGAATTGGGTTTCCAAGTTGGCGAGCGATTGCGCGACTTTCTCATGGAGAATCAGTTCCGCCTCAGCAGAGTCGCGCTCGCACGGAACACATTCCGCCTCGATGGCCGCCTCAATCGTCTGCCAAAGCGGACCCACGATGCCCGGCCAATCGACATCGCGATGGTGAACTTCATGCGCCAAGCTGGCAGAACGCATATGCCAACGAACGGTGTTACCACCCCAATGGGTTTCAAGGAGTCCGCATTGGGGTGTAGTAAATCTTGAACAGTTCGTGGCGACCTTCGGCTGAAGAGCGGGACAGGGATCTGCGCGCATGTTTCGGACCTGTTGGTGAGGAGC
>SXSK01000350.1 GCA_005793375.1 Verrucomicrobiales bacterium
ATCCGAACGGCTTCCGCTCAGTAGCCCAGCCTAAACAATTTCTGTCACAACTGTTTTTCAGATCCCCATGACCAAGGCGTCATCTATACTAACTGCGTTGCTCCTGTGTGCCGGAATCCCTAGCACATGGGCTCAGGTCAACACCTCCCAAACCGCTGAAGAAGAAGCTGTTCGCCGGCAAGAGCAGGCGATACTGCTCCGAAAGACCATCGAGTCGGCTCAAGCCGCCCAAAAACAGGGCGACCTTGCATCAGCGGCAACCCTATACGAGAAAGCATGGGAGGCCGTTGAAATATTAGGAAGCGGTGTCGGCGAACCTGAAAGAGCGGCGACTGTCATTGGTTTTGTCACCGTGCGTCAAACGCTGGCCGAGCGGGCAGCGCGCGGTGGCAACTATGAAGAGGCCAATACCCAGATCAATCGAGCGCTCCGGATCGATCCGAATAATCTCAAAGCTCGAAACTTCAAGCGCGACAATGAAAAGCGCGTTGAAGGTCAACGACGCATGGCACCGAGCCCCGGGGCTCTAGCACAACTGCCTGAGGTGCGAACCAACATCACCAATTCACAGATTCTGGTGAATGACGGTAAGCTCTTCTTTGAGGCCGGCATGTTCGAAAGGGCCGAAAAGAAGCTCAACGAGGCAATAGAACTCGACCCAAATAACGCGGGAGCCAACTTCTACCTGAATAAGGTCAAGGAAGCCCGATACGGTATCGAAGCCAGGAAACGAGAGATCAACGTCAAAGACAAGATCATCGAAGTTGAAAAGGCTTGGAATACCCCGCCACTCAAGCCGTTGCCGTTCGCCAATCCTTTCGCGACAACCAATCGCATTTACACGGGTACGGGGCGGCAAGCGATTCAGCACAAACTGGACCGAATCGTCTTGGATGAAGTTAAGTTCGACGGCATTCCTCTGAGTGAGGCCATCAAGATTCTCGATGAGGAATCTCGCGAACGCGATCCGGAGAAAAAAGGTGTGAATTTTATCATTAGTTCACTCCTTGATCAGGTAACCACTGTAGGACAACCGACTTTGGATCCGGCCACGGGTCAGTTGACGCAACCACCTCCTTCGGAACCCGTGGACGTTAACAACATCCAAATCCGGTTGACCACCAAACTGCGCAATATCCGTCTTGCGGATGCGTTGGATGCGATGATCAAGACGGCCGAAAAGCCCATCAAGTATAGCATTGAGGACTATGCGATCGTGTTTAGTCAGAAACTGCCCGAAGCAATTCCTTTATATACACGTCGCTTCCGAGTCGATCCCAATACCTTCCAGCAAGGTTTGGAAAGTGTTACAGGGTTCCCTTTTGGTGATACGCTGAGCCAAGGCGGCGGCGGCGGTCAGGGTGGCGGTGGCGTTGGCGGTGGCGGCGGCGGTCAGGGTGGCCAAGGTGGTCAAGGAATCTTTAGTGTACCGCGGGTTTCCGTGACCTCTTCTGGCGGTCTCGGCGGCCAAGGTGGTGGTGGAGGCGGCGGTGGTGCTGGTGGTGGCGGTGGTGGCGGCCAAGGTATTGGCATCCAAAACGTCACTTATACCAACCAAATGGCCAATGTGCAGGTGCTGGTCCGAAACTTCTTTATTGCTTGCGGCCTGAATTTTCCAGTGACCGCAGTGCCCGGCGGTGGTGGTCTCGGCGGGGCTGGTGGTGGTGGTGGTGGCGGCGGATTCGCGCAACCGGGTGGTCTCGGTGGCCTTGGCGGTGGAGACCCGAATGCCGACCAAAAGGCACTGTTCTTTAACGATCGAACGGGCATCCTGTTCGTCCGTGCGACCCTCACCGATCTCGATGTGATCGAGCAGGCGATACAAGCACTCAACGTGGCGCCTCCTCAGGTGACCATCGAAGCTAAATTTGCCGAAATCAGCCAATCCGATAGCAAAGCCATCGGCTTTGATTGGTTCTTAGGGAATTTCTTGCTGGGCGGAGGAATCGGTGGCCAGGCGGGTACAGCCCCAACGCTTCAAGGCGCAGCGACAGCCGCCAACCCGGGCGGTGCCTTTCCAGGCTATCCAGCGAATGGGGTAAATCCACTATCGACCTACATTCCCACCTCCGGCAACGACCAGCATTTGTCGGCGGGAATCCGAAACCAAGATGGCAACCAGAGTCGAATCCCGGCAGTCGCTACTCTCACTGGGATTCTAACCGACCCGCAATTCCGAGTAGTTATTCGGGCACTTCAGCAGCGCGATGGTGTCGATTTGCTAGCAGCGCCGAAGGTCACGACCCTGAGCGGTCGCCAGGCTCAAGTACAAGTAGCTGACGTTCGCACGATTGTGACGGGTCTTAATGGCAATCAGTCGGGTGGTGGTGGTGGTGGTGGTGGCGGTGCGGTCAATATTGGCGGTGGTGGCGGTGGCGTTGGATCAACCATCATTCCCAGCACTCAGGTACTACCATTCGGCCCAATCCTGGATGTCATCCCCTATGTGTCATCCGATGACGTGAGCATCCAATTGACCTTGATACCCGGTTTCACCGAATTCATCGGTTATGATGATCCGGGCGATTTCGTGGCGCAGGTTCAGTCGGTTTCCGGCTCTCAAGTGGGTCAACCGCTCCGCGCTCAGCTGCCACTGCCACGATTGCGAGCGCGAACTGTCACTACCAGTGCGATCGTTTGGGATGGTCAAACTGTCGTTCTCGGCGGGTTGATTTCTGAAGACGTCAAAAAGCAGAAGGACAAGATCCCGGTGCTGGGCGACTTGCCGCTCATCGGGCGTTTGTTCCGGAGCGAAGCGAGCCTCACTCAAAAGAAGAATCTGCTCATCTTCGTAACGCCGACGATCGTTGACCCCGCAGGCATGCGCATCCACGATCCCAACAACTTGCCTTACGACCCGAATGCGGTACCCGCCAATCCTGGTGGTGTCGTGGTGCCTCAAGCGTCACGTTAATCGCGATCGTTGAATTGTTCAGGATTAGGTATCCATGGGTGCCACTCCTTCCAAACGAGATATAGTTTGCAATTGTGAACGATTCAGCGATAGGTAATTTAACGTGTGTCCCGCCCATCGAAATTGTTGAAGTAGGCGTTATGACTTGTTTTCCAAAATACACGCGTCGAATCGTGTTCTCCGCAAACCAGGCCGTCCTGGCTGCCTGCCTGTCGGCCGCCCTGGCAAACAGCGGGCTCGCTGGTGGCGTTGATTTAGCCAAACAAGGGCCGCAGTTTGCCGTTGCGGGCGCCACGGCCGGTGAACAAACTGGAGCTCGATTGGCTATGGGGCCAAACGGTGGCTTCCTCGCTTGGCAAGACAATGCCATCGACGGTCATGGCCTCGGCATTTCTGGAATTTTGCTGTCTGGAAATGGGCAGCCTCTTTCGAATCCCATCGGTGTGAATCTGGAAGTGGATGGGGATCAGGATTCCCCAGAAGTTGCGAGGCTGACCACTGGGAGCCATATCATCGTCTGGCGCAATGGGTCCGGTGGAAAATCAGAGATTCGAGGCCGAACCTTTGCAAGTAATGGGACGCGCATTGGATCGGAATTCTCCATTAGCGCACCCGGGTCAAACTGTCAGAATCCGGTGGTGGCGGCCTTAGGGGATGGTTCCTGTGTGGTCGCTTGGTCCCAACGCGAATCTCGCGGCGTCATGTCCGACATCTACTACCAAAAGTTGGATCCGATGGGTGCGCGAATTGGTGGGGCTGCTCTTGCCAATCAGTACACTAGCCTAAACCAACGCACGCCGGCCGTCGCTACTTTGAGGAATGGCGACTTCGCCTTGGCTTGGGTTTCGGAAGAGCAGTCGGCATCCGACAGTGTCGATATTGTCAGCCGTGTATTCCAGGCAGACGGTACGGCGAGAGGTGCTGAGTTTCGAGTCAACCAGAGCCTAAATTCCTGTGCTAATCCAGCCTTAGTGGGCTTAAGCAATGGTGGGATTTTGTTCGCGTGGTCGGACTTGAATTTGGAAAGTCTTGTCACGAACTGGGACGTCAAGGTGCGGTCCTATTCCTCCAACTTGGAGCCCTCCTCGAGCAGCTCGAGCATCAACTCACAAACTAAGGGCCGACAGTACCGACCCAAATTAACCCAACTCGCCGCTGGGGCCATGGTAACCTGGACGAGTTTTGGCCAGGACGGTTGGGATGAAGGCGTCTTTACCCGGCCCGTGGATGAATCGGCAACTCCTGTCGGTGAGGAACTCCAGGTGAACACAGATTGGGAAGGACGACAGTTTGAGCCAACAGTCGCCAGTACTGGCGGAAACTCGGCGCTGGTAATTTGGTCAGGATACAACTCCGAAAGTTCCAGCATCAATCTGGCGGCCCAGCGAATTGCCCCGGCCACCAGTGGATTGCCTCCGATGCAGACCCCGACGGTCTATTCGACGAGTCCGAACCGACTACATGCCACGTGGAGTCGACCCAATGGGTTGGATGTCGTCAAATATGAAGTCTATTTCGATGAAGCCACGGCGCCAGAAGTGACCGAGAATGTCTACTGGAGTTCTAAAGCATTGCTGCCCGCCAGTCGGCATAAGGTCACTGTCGCCTATGTCTTGGCAGACGGACGCAAAGGGGCTGCCAGTGAAATAGCCGAGGGCCTTACATGGGCGGAGGATGCCAATGGAGATGGTTTGCCAGATGATTGGCAGACGCTCTATTTCGGTAGTGGTACCTCAGATTGGCCATCGCCTTTGGTCGACTCCGACGCCGACGGTGCTTCGGATCGGATGGAGTTTTTGTCCGGAACCAATCCGTTGTCGAATCACAGCCGGTTTCAATTGGAGGTTCGTGGGACACAACAAGGGACCCAACTCGCTTGGTCGACACAGGCGGGCAATCTCTATCAAGTGCAACAATCTCCCGACCTGAGGAACTGGTTGGACCACAGCTCGCCTAGGGTGGCCGGTTCCAATGAGGACTCAATCGATATTCAAGGAGCTGCCGCATTGGGCTTCTACCGTGTAATCCGCGTACGCTGACTTTTAATTTCTATGCGAAGACCATTTCTCGCAGCCTTATTTTGGGTGTGCCTGCTCGGTTCGAGCACGCGGTTGCATGCGTTCTCGATGCTGGGACCGCTCGATGCCTGGATGACCAGCGAAATCGGCTACAACCTACCCATCACTGTGTCGGCTCGCGTTGGCGATTCTGGGGGACCGATGAACCTCGGCGAAGAGTATCGATGGAATTCTCCGGTAATCACTTATGCCTACGATCGGTCCTTCGAGGACTATTTTGGAACACGTGGCATTGAGGCTGTCGAATCTGCGGTCAAGATCCTTAACGAACTTCCACGCGTCTCGACGCTCAGCGATGATCTGAGTGAGTTCCCGCTGAATGTCACTCGCATTAACAATCGTGCGGTTCAACTTCGAATCATCGATCTGAAGACGACCGTTTTGTCGATTCTCTTGGAACATATGGGATTAGCGTCTCCTGAGCGCTATGCGTGGACGCTGCGAAATCGCACGCCAACGGTGATCCCCGACATCTTTCGATACAACGTGGTACAGCGAAATTTTGATCCCATCACCTTCGAGCCGACACCCTACGTTAACGGCACTCGTTATACCTACCGCATCCTTCGTTACCTTCTCCCTTTCGATTATTCCGAAGCCACCGAAATCGAGTTGGATCCGGCGCTTCCGAATTCCTCGGTGGTCGGCATCAGTGGCCTGCAGGCAGGCAACAGCGGGCTCACTCGGGTCGCGCGTATCCAAAACAGCCTGGGGCTCTATGCCAATGGGATTACCCGGGATGACATCGGTGGATTGCGCTATCTCTATCATCCGGAAAATGTGAACGTCGAAACTGTACCGTCGGATGCCATTGGCGGCTCGGCGGGTGGATTTTTTCCCGGCGGTGCAACGACCCAAGATAACTCGCCATGGGGATTGCCCGGCGGTGTGTTCAGTTCTCTAACCAACGCCGCTGCCGGAGGTGGCGGCGGAACTGCCCCTACCAACTCCACATTTATCTACGTGGCGCCTCGATCAGGTGTCGACAAGGTGGTGTTTCGTCGCATGCCGCGTAACTCTTCGGCAAGCAACCAAGTCTTTGTGGTTCGGTATGATGAAAGTATAGTCCAGGAAGTCAATGGTGTCATCGGTCGGACACGGCAGACGGTGACCCGAGTAGTTCAAACTCCGGATATTCTTTTTACTGCAGGCGACTTGGGTCTGGCCGCAGCTTTCCCATACCACTACGATCGAATTCCACAGTTCTCTAACAACAGCCAGTTGCACAGCGCCAGTTCCGATGCCACAACCGGGCCTGGAACCATTGGTCCCGGTGTCGCCGATGGTGGCGCGATTACCACGTTTCCACAGATGGAGATCGCACTCAGCAAAGTCGGCCCCAGGACCTTTCACATCGGCAATACATCGGAAGAGGATCGCTTGACGGGTTTTGATGCCAGCTCTGGGTTTGTCTGGGGCATAATTGACGGATCGACAAACGCTCCGGTTCTTTTCCCTCAAGGAACCAGTATTAAAGACATGGAACGTCGCATCTTCGGCCGCCGATAGGATGGAAACTCAACTACTTTTACCTATGAAGCGGTTTAGCCAATTTCTCTTCGGACTCCTGCTGACGGTAGTCGCTGCCTGCGCCCAGACAGCGGCCGGATTCACCAACATCACCATTATTGCATCGCCTGGGCCGGTGGATGCGAAGGTGTTCGTGAACCAAGGTGAATTCAGCGCCATCTATCCGGTTGGTTCGAGTTTACCATATGACTTTCAAAATACGGAGTATTTCTGGAACCAAGGATGGATGAGCGGTAGCCCAGGATTCCGTTTTGACCTGACGGGGCCATCCGGAGTTAGAGGTCGAACCGGCACGTTTCTCAATGATCGTGATGGAACCATTGATGTGAGCGAGAACTCTGTAGGCGGTGGGCCTTTCCTGTATATCAATGCGACCAATCTGATTAACCGAGGCAGCATTCTTGCCGACACCTTTGGAGTGCTCCGATTCAGCGGCAACGATGTCAACTTGTCGCGCGGATCAATACAGTTGCGCCCCTTGTTATCGGCCTCCAGTTCCTTTGTTTCCACCAACTGGTTCTACCCTGAATTCGGCGTTTTTGATAATGATTGGGGAGTTGGCAATAACGGTACGGATATCACTCGGATTTTGTTTCAAACTAATCGGGTGACTCTGGTGGATAGCCCTAACTACACCCTAACCAACGCGGGCGGGGCCACTTACGAGACATCGCTTTCTCTCTATGAACCGAAGCCGTTTGTTTTCACCAACAAGGTGAATGACACCAATTATGTGATCCAGGCGGTGTTTGTGGCCAATGTCGACACCAATATCAGTGTGGATGTCACGTTTGATCAGTCCGGATTCCTCCAGGTGGGCAGGGCGGCGATTGTCAACTTCTCGAGCCGTTCTACCAATGTCTTTGGTGGATCTGAGACCCGCCAGCTTTACGTCGTGGATCGATTGGCTTATGACACCAATTTTGTGGTGTTCAGTAACGTCGTTTCCGGCTTCACCTACCGCCCTGCCAACTTCGAAATAAGACGAACAGCCCCTAATAATCTTACTCGATTTCGGTCGCGAGCAAATGAGACCCTGCGACCAGACCTCTTCACGCGGTTCTATAATCAGCAGTTCCCTTCGGGCTTGGTGTATAGCAACACACTCGTCACGAATTTTTATTCCGGCTACAACTCGTCGGTGGCTGCGATCACTTCGACGCCACCCCAGACAGATGACGCCTCTCCGACGAATGTTGCGGGTCGTATCGATATCGACGCGGACACCTTAAACTTGGCCGGAGCTCGCATCCGAGCTGAAGGCGTGGTGAATATCAGTGCAAGACACCTCGGGAGTACCGATGGACTTTTGGTGGAAACCCCGAGGCTTTATTACCAAATTGGATCAACGAACGGTGAATTGAACCTTCGAAATTTGGCTCGCAAAGAGGTCATCCGATTGTTTGGCGGATTGGAAATCTACAGCGCGATATGGACTAACCAGGTGATCATTCCTACAAACGGTGCTGCAGCGTTCGCGCGGAAACTGGCACTGCATGGGGGTTCTCCCAGTAGCGATGTGGAGGAACAGGCCGCTTGTCCTCCTGGCCACACCCCGCTGCTTTCGGACTTCTTAGGTGAGCCATGTGGTGATGGCGGCGGAGGTGGGGGTGGCGGTGGGGGTGGCGGTGGCGGTGGGGGTGGCGGTGGTGGTGTTATTGATACGACCGGTGGAACCCAAGTCGATGTTCTGTTTCACGTGCTGATGATCAACAGTACTCTTCGAACACGATCCCCGGTTGAATTGAATGGGCTATTGACGACTGCCACCAACACCACGTTGACCGATCGGATGGCCGTGACCGACGCCCTTAGAATGGAAACAGAGTCGCTGACAGTTAATGGGTCTCTTTCGATGGGCTCGATCTTCGATCTCTTCGATTCCACCGCCAATGCCAGACTGGGGAATTGGACATACACCAATTTTCCCAATCTCAAATATCTGACCAATAACGGATACATTCTGGTTCCAGGGTCGATGAGTCTCGGCACGGATCTTAGTTTTCCTTATGAAACGATTTCTGTCACAGGGACCAACGCCGCGGCGGGTCACTATTATTGGGTGAATCAGTTCGATAACTCAGGCTTGATTTATGGCGGTTATGTCGTGGAAAGCGATACCAGGGTTCAGCTGTTTTCATCACCCGCACAGATCCAAATTAGGGCTAAGAACACCAAATTGGAGAATGGCCGCATAGAAAGTGGTGGCCGAATTACGCTGAGATCTGAGAATATCAAAATGCGAAATCATCAGATCGTCACCGATTCCAGTGTGACATTGGATGTTTCGGGCGATCTCAGCGATGCGGGATCCGCGTCACTGAACCGTGTGAGTACGGTCTATGGGTTCGAACTGCTGACCAAACCTAAGACAGGTGATTTGTTAGGGTCGTCTTTTGATAGCAATCCACTAGCGGGACGCGAAGCGGCACACAAATGGGCCGGCACTGATATGGGGGCGAGTAAGGCCGGTTTCCTAGACAATGTTGCCTTGGGTCGATTAAGTCTAAACGGGGATGTGGGTTCTGGTTTCTTCTTTGAAGGGACTGGTGAGCGCAATGGGCTGTATGTAGATTACATTGATCTTTCTCCATCCGTTCGTGAAAACTTGGCACGCTCTCTGACCATTTCTGAAAATCTAACCATTTATTTTGCGAGCGCGAGTATCCCAGCGGAGCAATTGGATGGCGCACTGAATGGGCGTTTGCGCTGGGTACCCGACTTCGCCGGGCCCTATAGTAGTATCGAAGTATTGCTTCGAGATGGTAGGGCAATCCGCGTCAATCGTGGGTTGCGGGATAGTCTCCGGATTGACTCGGACGCTGATGGTATCGCGAATGGACAAGACATCTACCCGTTCGATGGTGCGAGCAATCTTAAGATAGAGTATGTGCGTTCACCACAGCCGAAGGCCGTTTTGCGCTGGGATGGAGCAGCTCGAAGAGTTTATCAGATTGAAGCGGCTGATTCGCTGGCGTCCTCGGTCTGGAAGACCTTGGGCAGTGTGACCAACCGCAGTGACCTTATTGAAACGGTGCGCTTTGAGGATGTCTTAGACTCCTCCACAGCCAGAAGGATGTACCGGGTCAGATCGAACGAGTAAGCACGATAATTCCACGAATACTATGTTGCCCAAGCAGCTATTCGCTACCGCATCTGCCCTGGCTTTAGGAGTACTCCTCTCCGCTAACGCCAAGAGTGTCGATCCTATTCGACTTGGCAGCCATGAGGTGCACCCCACACGCCTGTTGGCCCGCTCCATCGGGGATCTCAAGAGCCCACAGGTTCAACAACAATCCGCTGCAACCCTGGCTGCAGTCGGAATGAAGATTTCAAGGACCTATCCATTGGTTCCCGGTTTGGTGGCGTTGGAAACTGTCGACAACCGTGTGGGCACGGCCGCTGTCGTCTCCAGCGAAGAACAAGCCCAACGATTGATGGACCGGTTGGTTCAACTTCGGGATTCCGGTTTGTTTGTTTATGTCGAACCGGATTATGTCCGGCACATCTCCGTCACGCCTTCGGATCCTAAGTTTATCGATGGGGCTCTTTGGGGTCTCCAGAATAACGGCCAGGATAGCGGGCGGGCGGGCATTGACATTGGCGCTGCCTCCGCTTGGGAAATTTCTACAGGCAGCACCAACGTGATTGTCGCGGTCATCGATACCGGCGTTCGTTACACCCATGCGGATCTGAAGAGTCAGATGTGGGTGAATGAAGGTGAGACCGGGTCGGATGGTCTTGGGCGTGACAAGCGCAAGAACGGTCTGGATGACGACGGTAACGGAGTGATCGACGACGTCTATGGGTTCGATGCCACGACAGGTACTGGCGATCCTTTTGATGACAATGACCATGGCTCGCACGTGGCTGGTACGATAGGTGCCGCTGCGAACAATGGGTATCCCCATGTGGGTGTGACCTGGAATATCCGGATCATGGCGTGCAAATTATTTAATTCGACGGGCAGCGGTGGAGGCGGGTTCACTGCCGACGCGGTGGATTGCCTGAATTATGCGGTCAAGATGGGGGCCAAGATTTCGAATAATAGTTGGGGTGGTGGCGGGTTCTCGACAGCTCTTTTTGATGCGATTCGCCAAGCGGGCTTGCAGGGTCACTTGTTTATTGCTGCCGCGGGCAATTCCTCTGCGGATAACGACCTGTTCCCCTCGTATCCCGCCAATCTTCCTCTCGATAATGTGCTGTCAGTCGCTGCCATCGATCGCAAGGGTTTGCTGGCATCGTTCTCCAATTACGGGCGTCGCACGGTTCACATCGCCGCTCCGGGAGTCGATATCTATTCCTGCAGCGCCCAGTCTGACCTATCCTACGCTTCGTTCAGCGGAACCAGCATGGCTTGTCCGCACGTTGCTGGCGTTGCGGCGTTGATCGCTGCTGCCCATCCGAATGCCGACATGACTGAAATCCGCGAACGCATCTTGATTTCTGCGGTGACTATTCCGTCTGCGGCGACGACCACGTCGACAGGGGGTATGGTAAATGCCTTCAAGGCGATTCAAGCAGCCTCGGATGGCATTCTAGAAACTTCGGCGAATCCACCCACCGGTTCTTCCTTATTGGTCGGTGCCACATCGCCACTATATATCAAACTGACGGATGTGGTACCGGTTTTGAGTGGCTCCGTCACAGCAACGGTGGAAGGCGCTGGAATCTTCGCCCAAGGCATGAATTTCACAGATGATGGTGTCGCTCCGGATCAAATTGCGGGTGACGCCATCTATTCATCACTCATTCCTGCGCCCTCAGTGGAGGGCGCTGTGACCATAAAAGTGACAGCGTTTGCCCCCGGCAAAGAGACCAAGGAAACTACCCTGTCCTACTCCGCTGGTGGACGCCCTGCGAATGATAACTTTGGAAAGCCAAGAAAAATCGCCACTGCAGGTCAGATCCTTTCTGACACAACGCGCTATTCGACCTCAGAGATCAATGAACCGGTTCATGCCAAGGTGCCTAGCGCCGTGGGATCTCTATGGTACGCGTGGTCTCCCAGCATTACGGGCAACGCGCTGATCGAGACTGTCGGCAGCGCGATCGACACGTATATCGCAGTGTATACAGGGGACACATTGCTCACCCTGAAGGAAATCACCTCGATTGATAACGATGGCGCCAAGAAGAACGGTTCGTTGGTTGTCCCCATCAAGGCTGGAAACACTTATCGAATTGCCGTGGGTGGTGTGAACATCGGTCAGGATGGCTCGATTCGTCTGAGAGTGCTTCCTAATGCGGTACCCGATAATTTGCCGCCTGTGGTAACAATTCTATCGCCATCAATCGGTGTCGTGACGACGAGCGGGACGATTGATATCAGCGGATCGGCCGTCGATCAGGATCCGAACCCATCCGGCCTTACTGAAATTTTGGTCAAGGTAAACGAGAATCTCTCAGAACCTGCTGAAGGGACTGAGAGTTGGAGAAAAAGGGGCATTCGTCTGCGCCCTGGAATTAATTCAATCGAGGTGCGGGCGGCAGATATCTCTGAAAATGTTTCTCAACCGAGCCGCATCACCGTCAACTACGTCACCGACACGCTGGTTAACGATCATCTCTCAAATGCCTCCCCCCTGTCCGGTACGGAGGGTAAGCTGACCGCAAATTCGCTGAGCGCGAGCCGTGAGTTCGGTGAACCTCTGCATGCAGGTAACCAGGGAGGTCGTTCGATTTGGTACACCTTTGTCCCGCCAGCAAACGGAATCTTAACCTTGGATACTCAGGGTTCGAACTTCGATACGGTGGTGGCGGTTTATACCGGAAATCGACTCGCCAGCCTCGAATCTCTTGGTTCTAACGACGATGCGACCCCAGGGGCTGGTTATAGTCGCTTGGAACAAGCGGTCGAAGGCGGCACGGTAGTCCGGATTGCTTTGGATGGGTTTGCGGGACAGGCGGGAACGGTCGAACTGGCCTACTCGTTTACTCCTCGGAACCTTCGCCGATTGATCGTGCAACCAAGTGCGGGCGGCAATGTGGATATCGGTTCTGGATTGTTTCCGGAGGGGGCCTCTATCGTGATTCGTGCGCTTCCCGACAGTCGGCATGAGTTCGTGCAGTGGTCTGGTAGTTTGGTCAGCTATGATGATTCGCTGGAATTTCCCATCACGACGGACACAACTCTGAAGCCAATTTTCCAGGAGCGCCGCTACAGCGATCCTTTCGAGGAGGGGTTTGCCAATCTGCCTTACACTTCGGGTGGGGCCAGTGCCTGGACGATGTCCGATAAGGCCGCGGCTTTTGGCAATTCCTCTGCCAAAGCAGGTGAGGTGGAGGACGGTCAATTCAGCTCCCTGATTCTGAAGGCCTCTGTTCGCGCGGGCATTGCGACCTTCGAATATAAGGTCAGTTCCGAAGAAGGTTGGGACTGGTTTGAGTTCTATGTGGATGGCGTTCTCCAATCTCGATGGACCGGTGAAGTCGATTGGACTCCCTACGCCTTAAGTGTCAATCCGGGGGTTCGGACCTTCGAATGGCGCTATTCCAAGGATGTGGCCCGATCTGCAGGGCTGGACACAGCGTTCATCGATAACCTCGTGGTTCCTACCCAACCAGCGGTGGATGGTGGCTCTGCAGCCAAGTTATCGCTGGCGGAAGTTAAGAATGGAATCGCGCGAATCCGAATTGAGGGACAGATCGGACAGACCTACGAGACTCAGGTTAGCTCGGATTTGGTCCAGTGGCGAACCCTCCGTACCGATGTGAACGAAAAGGGTTTCATCTTTGTGACTGACACCGAATCGACCGTGAACCGCGGACGGTTTTATCGAGCAGTGGTTCGCTGAGTCTCTCCGGCATCTCACTTTTGAAAAGCGGTCTCAGCATTGCTGAGGTCGCTTCTTTTTTGGATGATCACTCTTGGAATCACCGGCGGAATTGGGATGGGTAAGAGTACCACTTACCAGATCTTGATGGATCTGGGGATTCCAGTGGTCGATACGGATGTCTTGTCGAAAATACTGACCTCGCCAGGCTCGACGGCGACGCTGGAGATCGGGCGAGTGTTTGGGCCCGATTCCCTCACGCCGCACCAGGAGATGCGCCGTGATATCGTGGCTGAGAGTGCCTTCTCGGATCCGGAGTTGCGCGCGAAATTGGAAGCCATTCTACATCCCAGAATCCACGCCGAGTGGGTTGGATTTTTGAATCAGTCGCGCTCCAGCGGAGCTCGAGTTTCGGCCGTGGTGATCCCCCTGCTTTTTGAAAAGGGTTATGAGAACGAATTTAACCAACGAATTTGTGTGGCTTGTTCGTCGATTTCTCAACGCACTCGGCTGCTCGAGCGTGGATGGAGCACGGAACACGCCGAGTTGCGCAACCGCAACCAATTACCGGTGAGCGCCAAAATGGATCGGTCGGATGTGGTGATCTGGACCGAAGGAGCGGTTGAAATGCACCGCCGTCAGTGGTTGCGGGTCATGGAACAGCTTTATTAGGCTTGATTGCCTGGCGTTATTTGCTCCCGGGCTTCATTGCGGGCGTTAGGAGCAGGTCTGGGGGTAATTGATCGGGAGGGAAGGTCTCCACTTGGAGTCGGATGAGACTTGATGTGGGCACTCCTAAATTAAGCGTGCCGTCCGATCGATCCACCAACATGGCCACAGCCACCGGGTTGCCTCCGAGCGAGCGCACGATTTCCAGAGTTTCCATGACCCGCCCGCCTTTGGTGACGACATCCTCGACAATGAGGCATCGTTCACCTGGACGGATTTTGAATCCCCGTCGCAGTACCAACTTCCCTTCCTCCTTTTCCGCGAAGATAAAGCGGCAACCCAGCTGTCTGGCGACTTCTTGCCCGATGACCAAACCGCCCATGGCTGGAGCAATGACGGTTTCCGGAGAGAACGAACGGATGGTTTCGGCGAGAGCGGATCCGAATTTTTCGACCGTGGGCATGTGCTGCAAGGCCAGGGCACACTGGAAGAACTGGCGGCTGTGGAGACCGCTTCGGAGAATGAAATGGCCTTCGAGCAACGCGCCGGATTGCTTGAACAGTTCAATAGCTTGGGCGGAAGTCATAGGTCAGGCGTGATGACGGTAGGCTTCCGCAAGCAGTGTGATGGGATGGACGACTCGCAATTGAATTCCACGCGCGGCGCAACCGTTGACCAATTGGAGGAGGCAGCCTGGGTTTCCGGTGGCGACGATGTTTGCCCCTGTTGTGGCGATGTGATTCACCTTACGTTCGAGCAGTTGGCCCGCCATTTCGGGTTGGGTGAGGTTATAGATGCCAGCGCTACCGCAACACCAACTGGCTTCGGGCAATTCGACGAGGCGCATGCCTGGGATCTTCTTTAGAATATCTCGAGGTTGCTGACTGATTTTTTGCCCATGGCAGAGGTGGCAACTTTCGTGGTAAGTGACCACTTGAACGGGTTTGGAGGTGGGTTGCGGTGGTTCAATGCCGATGGTAGCGAGCCACTCGTGAATATCTTTGACCTTGTCGTCCCATTGATGGGCTCGGGCGATGTAGCGGGGATCGTCAGCGAGTAATTTGGCGTAGTGCTTGAGATGGGAACCGCACCCTCCGGCATTCGTGATGATCGCGTCGAATTGATCCGGGGGAAATTGGTCGATGTTTCGACGAGCCAATTCCTGAGCCAGAGTCCATTCGCCGTTGTGGGCGTGCAATGATCCACAACAGTGCTGGGAGGGCGGGCAATGGACTTCACACCCATTTGCAGCCAATACCTCGATCGTATCCCGATTGACATCGCTGAAGATGAGGTCTTGGGCGCAGCCGGCAAGCACCGCGACTTTGTGACGGCGGCAGCTGACGGCGGGTGTGACGGGTTCGACCAGTTCACTGGTAAACTGGGGTTGAACCGTGGGCGTCATGGCTTCCAATTCGCGCAAGCGGGCGGGCAAGAAATTTAGCAGGCCGCTGTTTCGAACGGCGCCTTGAAGCCCTAATCCTTGCCAAAGTTGGAGGGCTTTTCCGACTAATTGCAGGCGGTTGAGATCCATGAATAGCCATTGCAGAGTGAAGGCGCGGATCAGGGATCGTTTGGGTGAATCGAGGACTCCAGAGGATTCAGCCTCGGCGCGGGCGTGCTCGAAGAGTTCGGCGTAGTTGACACCAGCAGGACAAGCCGTCATGCAAGCTAGGCAGCCCAGACAGAAATACATTTCTTCGGCGAAGGCTCGGGTGGGTTCCAATCGCTCATCGGCAATGGCGCGCATGAGTGCAATACGTCCGCGGGGACTGTTTCGCTCCAACTTGGTCGCGTCGTAAGTGGGACAAGTCGGCAGGCACAACCCGCAATGCATGCATTGCTGAACCACGGAATAGTCCAAGTCACGCAGATGGGATGAGGAAGGCTTCATCACGGGCGTTGAGAGCGTAATGGGTAACGGCGAAGGATCGGAGCAAAAAAAAGGCCCCATCGTTGTTTGGGGCCTGGGCTGGATGGGAACCGTGGATCAAGCGGCAACTTCATCGCCTTCAAGGAATCCTTGGAGTTGGCGTAACCGGGTTGGATGGCGCATCTTCCGAAGGGCCTTGGCCTCGATCTGCCGGATACGTTCGCGGGTGACCTTGAACTGTTTGCCGACTTCCTCCAGGGTTCGGCTATAGCCATCCCCCAGTCCGAACCGGAGTTCGAGCACTTTGCGCTCTCGTTCCGTCAGGGAATCGAGCACGCCAGCCAGCTTCTCCTTGAGCAGGCTGTAACTGGTCATGTCGGATGGGTTTTCGGCAGACTTATCCTCGATGAAGTCTCCGAAGTTGGTGTCATCGCTGTCGCCTACAGGGCTTTGCAGGGAGATGGGCTGCTGAGCCATCTTGAGGACCGCGCGGACCCGGTCCACGGGCATCTGCATTTCCTCGGCGATTTCCTCCGGGGTGGGCTCCCGCCCGAAATCCTGAATCAACTGCTTCTGCACCCGCATCAGCTTGTTGATGGTCTCA
>SXSK01000351.1 GCA_005793375.1 Verrucomicrobiales bacterium
GGTGGCGTGGTACTTCCAAGAGGAGCGAAGCGCGGCGGATGTGGAAGCGGGAATCAAAGCGCGACATCGACGACGGAAGCTGGCGATGGAATCTAAGTTCCGTCGCGAAGCCAGCCGGAAGAAAATTATAACAATGTAGAATTAGGTACCCATTTCCGCCGTTGTTCCGGCCTTAATTGATTGTGAAATCGTTCCCTCATTATGCGTAGTTCGCATGAAGCTGGGATAAGGCATACAGCCAAGGGCGCTTGGTCGGTTGGCAGCACTCGGAGTAATGGCTCCTTGGCCCGAAACTGCTTATACTCATCAATCGCTTGTTTCCATTCTACCGGGTACGCGATTTGATGCTTTTCAAGGCTCGCCCAATTCACTGCCTGAACAGGATGTTTGGACTTTCCGGGGCCGTGAGGTTTTACGAGTGATTCCATTAAGACATCATCCAATTGACGTTCGAGGGCCTCTCCGGACAATCGAACGTCAAACCGGATTGCGACGAATACCTTGGGGTCCTTAATTGGAATTGGATGAATCGCAATTGATGAATCGCAACCACCATGCCATAAATCACGTTTTGATACCCCACCGCCTGTATCTTGCTTTAGTTCAATTAGTCCTAAATCCATCGGGGATTCTTGTTCTATATTGAACTGCCGTGGAAGAAATGTGGCTTCGTTCTTGAACGCATTCCTTTGGTCCTCAGTCAGTTTGATCCAAGACTGTTTAGGGTCCAATGAAGCCCAAAGCATTCGGGAGAGAGAGTCACCAACAAACTGCTTTAGCGCTATCCCATAGCTTGCCAACGGGTCTAGTGGAAGGCGGAGCATGTGTCCCAAGTTCTTTTGATTTTGGATCTCTTTACAATGGGCACTTGACTCGATGTGTGTTCGCCAAAGACGCGGATAGTATTCCGTCCTGCGTAGCATCTCCCAGGCTGCGGCATCGCTCGGCAGTCCATTCGATGTTTCTGTCTCAAACCACCACCAATCGAAGCGTCGTCGTTCTCGAACCGGTTTTTTCATGAGTATATAGTGGTCACATGGAAATTCTTCCCGGCAGAGTGAATGCGTTTAGTGCACCGAAATCTGGATGAATTGCGAACCACGCTTCGCCTTGGGCTTGTGTCACCAACGCCTTGTAATTTTTGTGCAGCATGCTTGCGCTGTGACCTGCTTGGGTTGCCACTTTTGCCGGATCGTGGGTC
Source organism: Verrucomicrobiales bacterium (assembly GCA_005793375.1). Lineage (GTDB taxonomy): Bacteria > Verrucomicrobiota > Verrucomicrobiia > Limisphaerales > UBA9464 > SXSK01. The sequence continues at coordinate 1,202 of SXSK01000351.1, forward strand.
GCTGCCAGCAAGTAGGAACAAAAGCTGTGGCGAAGCCCATTCTTGACCCAGGAGATGCCTACCCTTGCGGCGGTCCGAGCGATCCGGTGATTCAGCGCTCTATCGGTGGGCGATGGACTTACGGATCCAGATTCGCGCACAAGCGGCGCCAACCAATTGGCACAATTCTCAGGGATGGACACCACCCTTCGTGAACTCGTCTTGGCTTGGTCTGCCCCGACAATGAGAACCCTTTCGGCCAACCTCACGTTTTCCCAATCGAGTCTCTGAAGCTCCGCAGTCCTCAAACCGCAAAAGGCAGCGATACAGATTGCCGGGAGGATGTCGTCGGCAGCCTCGTTCAAGATAGCCCGCAACTGCTCCGGCTTGAATATGCCAATCTCCGTGTTTTCAACTTTGGGCGCCTCGATCTCGGCGATTTCGTCGCAAAGTTCTCGCGTCACGAATTTCTGCTTTCGCGCGAAATTGAAGAAGGTGCTGAGGATTCGTTGCACATTGCGCCTCGTGCGGTTTTTTACCGGCTTGCCATCCACAGCGGTCAGTTTGCGAAGGTAGTCTCGTATTTGTGGCGCTGTCAGAGTGGCAATGGGCGCTTGAAAGGTTTCAGCGAACCGGCCCAGTCGTGATTCCAAGTCGCGAAGATGAACACCTGAGGATCCGCGGGCTTTTTGGTCGGCAATCAATTCAGCCGCTACCTCTTTCACGGTTCGTCTGACCATCGTGCTGGGGTGGCGTCGAAGATAATCACTGACCACCTCTGCCAGCGAAACTCCCGGTGGAAGCCGATTTGCCGCAGACACGTATTCATCGACTGCGAGATTCAAAGGCTTTGCCAAAGGCCGAAGCAGCTCCAGCGCTTGAACGTAAACCGCTCGGTCGGATGGCAGTAGGCGAAGCGCTTCCCCGTCTGCATTGGCCAACTTGATCACTGCCGCTTGGGCTTCGGCTTTGGCCTTGTCCAGGTCCGAGAACCGTTGCCGAACGCGTTTACCACCCAGCCAATAGCACAGAGCGTACTGGCTGTAAGCCTTCCCAGAAACGGTGACTGGAGTCTCGTAAATCTTAACCTCCGAGGAGCCCTGCTTGAGGACCATTGGGAACTCGGAACGTGGCGGACGTTGCGCTTTCATGCGCTTATTTGTCCTTAAACCGTCCTTAAAAGTCAACCGTGCTCAAAAACCCCAATAAAAAATGGTGGAGGCGGCGGGAGTTGAACCCGCGTCCCATGGCGTTCTCGTAAGAGATGACTACATGCTTAGTTGATCAGACTTTTCTACGAGATCGTAACGGACCAACCACGATCGATCCCGCCTAGCTCGCATGTAAATGTCGGCAGGTACCGCGCGAACTCCAGCACCCACCCAACCTGCTAATGGCGTTCGTCTCAGTCAGCAGGCGTCGCTGAGGGAACGTCGCGGTGGTTTAGGCCGCGAGAGCCAACTCTTCGTTAGCAATTAATGTTTTGGTCCGGTTTTTAACGAGGCAAACGTACCATCCTCGGCATGCCACCGCAAACGGGCTCACCAGGTCGAAACCAGTACGCCCCCATCACAGTAACGATCACTAACCTAACGGCGACAAACTCGTCCCAATCGCACTAGAAGTCAAATGCGCTCGAAATAGCGCTGTTTCTCCCAGTCGGTCACGGCATCACTAAACGCCTGATGCTCTAACCGGGCGTGATGCACATAAAATTCAACCACCTCGGAGCCAAACGCTCGCTTGGCCAAGTCCGAATTCTCAAACAAATCGGTCGCGTCCCTAAGACTGCTCGGTAATCGCGCCAGCTTCGGATCCAAGTAGGCATTGCCGACGTACGGGTCACCGCAGTCCAAACCTTCATCCACACCGGCAAGCCCCGCCGCCAACATCGCCGCGAAGGCCAGATATGGGTTCGCATCCGCCCCAGGCATCCGGTTTTCCGGTCGGAACCCGTTCCCATGACCAACGACTCTGAAACCGGTCGTCCGGTTGTCGGTCGCCCACGCCATTCGGGTCGGTGCCCAGGAACCCGGCTGATACCGTTTGTAACTGTTAATCGTCGGCGCATAAAACAAACACAACTCCGGCGAATATTTCATCAAGCCACCCAGAAACTGTCGAAACATTGGCGAGGCTTGTTTCGACACGTCGAGCTGGCCATCGGCACCCCCTGTCGCGATCGGCCCACGCGCGGCCTTCTTGGCGGAGGGTTGCTGCCAAAACAGGTTCTTCCCGTCCTTCCAAAGGCTCATGTGGATGTGACACGAATTCCCAGCTTCGGTCGGAGAGTACTTGGCCATGAACGTCACGCTTTTCCCATGTTGCTCAGCGATTTCTTTGACCCCTTGCTTGAAAAGGACATGCATATCCGCCATCGGGAGGGGCTCGGCATAGGTGAAGTTGATCTCATGTTGCCCGCGGCTCCACTCGCCTTTGCTGCTCTCCACTGGTACCCGTGCAGCCGTCAGTTGATTCCGCAACGCCCGCATCAGGGGCTCGTCGCGAGTTGGTTGCATCAGGTTGTAATCGATTCGGTAGTCGCTCGAGGGTTGAAGCTCGCGGTAACCACTGGTGAAGGCGGAATGGAAGGTCTGGTTGAAGAGATAAAATTCCAATTCACTCGCACAGTAACAGGTCATTCCGAGTTCGGCGACGCGTTCGAGTTGGCGGCGGAGCACGGAGCGAGGCGATTCGGCTACCAGGGAACCATCGTGCTTATGGAAATCGCAAATCACCAACGCTGCGCCGGGCTGCCAGGGCAGGGGGCGTATCGTGTCGAGGTTGGGTCGCATCTCGAAATCACCGAAGCCAGCATCCCAATTGGCGACCTTAAACCCGTCCAAGGGATCCATCTCCATATTAACCGTGAGGAGATAATTGCAGCCATGCGTCCCGTGCTTGGCGACGGAATCGAGATAGAAGTCTGCCCGAAAGCGCTTGCCAACAAGACGACCGAAAGGATCGGGAATCGCGACCAATACCGTGTCAATCGAACCGTCGGTCACAGCAGCCTTGAGCTGGGCAAGTGTCATGTCGGGAGAGGTTACGTCGGATGGACACAGAAGGGAAGCCCAGGACGGCAACCAGCTCAAGCAAGCTGCCGTCGGACTCGAGAGGGTGAATTAGTGGCCCGAGTTTCCTGAAGATTTCCTGGAGACACTTCCCCAAAAGTGTAACAACTCCGAATCTCTCCTATGACACGCACCGCCCGTTTAGCGGTTCTAATTGCCTCCTTTGCCGGCCTTCTGTTCGACGGCTGGGAGCTCGGCTTGATGCCGATTGCCTCGTTGTCCGTCACGAAAAGCATTTTGGGAGCCGGTTATACGGACGCTCTCGGGGGCGAATGGTTTGCCCGATTTACTGCCGGGTTGATGTTTGGCGCAGCCATTGGAGGAATTTGGCTCGGAAACTTGGGGGACCAGATCGGCCGGGTACGTGCGATGGGTCTGAGCATCCTTTTGTATTCGGTTTTTGCGGGTTTGGGGGCGTTTGTAGACAGTCTGGAGCAGATGCTCGTGCTTCGGTTTCTGTCGGGGCTTGGCGTTGGGGGCATGTGGCCGAACGGAGTCGCTTTGGTTGCTGAGTGCTGGCCCAAGACATCGCGTCCACTGGTCTCGGGCATTATGGGGGCTGGGATGAATGCGGGCGTGCTGACCCTTTCGCAAGTGGCGCGTTTTCATCCGATCACATCGGATTCATGGCGTTGGTTGTTTGGCTGGAGTGCGGTACCTGCCACCTTGGGAGTGGTGGTACTTCTGGCGTTGCCTGAATCCCCGCGGTGGCTGGCGAGTCGAGCACTGAGCTCAACCCAGATCAAATCTCCCGCCGCTTTCCGTGAACTCTTTCGTCCCCCGTTATTGCGGCTCACCTTGATTGGTATTGCGCTGGGCAGCATCCCGCTGGTGGGGGCTTGGTCCGCCAGCAAATGGATGATTCCCTGGGCCGATAAGCTTGGAGGAACTGCGTTGCCCGGCTACAAGGCCCTCACTCAGGGTTGGTGGGCGTTAGGTTCCACTCTAGGCAGCTTTTTTGGTGCCCAAATCGCAGGTCTATTAGGACGCCGCCTGACTTACTTCCTGATCAGCCTCGGCGCCGTGACAAGCACGCTGGTCTTGTTCAATTTTACCGCACCTCTGCAAGCCACTTTCCTCCCCATCGTCTTCGTCCAAGGGTTTGTTGCGACCCTGTTTTTCGGATGGCTGCCTTTGTATCTCCCTGAGTTATTTCCCACTCGCATACGGGCCACCGGCAGCGGACTGAGTTACAACAGTGGACGATTTGTCACAGCGGTGTTGGTCTTCGCCGCTTCCGCACTTTTTGTGGTTTTTCATGGAGATTACTCCAAAGTCGGTTCCGTCTGCGCCCTAGTATACGGCCTGGGCATGATTGTCATTTTTTGGGCACCGGACACCACCGGGAAATCGTTGGACGACACCTGAGCCTTAGCGATTGCCGCGAAACTAGATCCTTGCCTTCGCCGAGCGACACAAGCATGTATGCATTAACAACCACTGCGAGCCTAGAAACTGGAAGTTTGGGAAGCTCAAGGAACGTGTCGGGCTTGGAGGGGGGCGACTACGTTCCAGTGACCCGGCTGGATTTGAATTTTCTGATGACAGGCGAACCGTGAAACCCGAACTGCATACAACATAAACCAGGGAACGAATCATTCATGACATCAATTCTACGATACGGCGCCGCCAATGACCGTCGACGCCTCTTTCAACCATTCGGCTACGGTTTCGAGTTGGCCTTGACTGTTGGACTTTTCGTTACTTGCGCGCTGGCCTTAACAGCGCACGCTGCGGATAAGCCCAAATTTCAATACGAGTCCGGTGATATTCATGTGAGCCTGCCTAGCGCTGACGAGCCGCGCGTAGCGACGTTCGGCCCGATATCGTTGAAGGCGGCGGCGAAGTATCTCGAGGACGGCGCGGTGTGCTGGGTGAGGGAGAATTCGTGCGTCAACTGCCACACCACCGGCCCCTACATGACCGAGCGCACGGCTTGGACTCGGCAGTTTGGCAAGCCGAGCGACGAAGTGCTGGCGGACTTCGTGAAATCGGTGCCGGTGGAAATCAAGCCGGTGAAGGAGTCGGACAAGAACGGGCACCGGTTTTACCCTGGCACGTTCAGCAGTGTGTGGCGGGCTCTCAGCCTGGCCGAGTGGGACCGGCACCTCAGGGGCAAGACCTCCGAGCCGACAGAGCGAGCGCTTCGCGATATGTTTGCTCGCCAGTCTTCGAGCGGGGCGTTCGTCAGTCACGGTGAGGTGGAAATTCCGCACATCACCACCGACTTTGAACTGACGCTCCAGGCCGCGCGCGCCATCACCGCTGCGCCTGGTTGGCTCGCGGGGTTGAAGGATGAATCGTTGCGCACCGGTGTCGCGAAGATGAAAGACTGGCTGCGCACATCCGTTCCGAAGAACGATTTCGACCGCATCCTGAAATTGCAACTCGGACTCTATCTGCCCGAACTGGTATCGCAGAAGGAACGTGACGCCGCCATGGCGCTGCTTTCCTCCAAGCAACACGCGGATGGCGGTTGGTGCGTCCGAGACATGTCCGCGCTCGACGACTGGCATTTCGAGATCAGCGACACCGTGCGGAAACTCATCTTGAATCTCCCTGACGCCGCAAATCCCCAGAGCGACGCCTACATGACGTCGCTCGCCATTGTGCTGATGCGCCAGAGCAACGTGCCTGTGGCCGACCCGCGTATCCAGCGAGGCCTTGCGTGGCTGAAGCGCGAGCAGCGCGCGAGCGGGCGTTGGTGGATGCACTCGCTCTATCGCGGCAATTATCACTACATCACCTACATCGCCACTGCCGAGGCGCTGAAGGCCTTGGATCTTTGCGGTGAACTGGCCGCGGTCTCGGCCAACTGAACTGATTTGCCAGCCCGCTCATCTACAGCTTGTTTGTCGCGGTCATTGGCACCGTGCAGGAGGGCTGCGCCGAACGTTCGATGGAAGTTCTGCGCCGTTTGTCCGCGCTGAAGGTTCGTGTTGCGACGCGAAGGGGTCGTCCGCCTGGCGATCTACGGTGTTTACATTGGCGTGCTCGTCGCAGCCACAGTGTGGCAGAATCGTTGATTTTTCGGGAAAGGCGCCAAAAACACTCGATGCATCAAAGCCAATGTGGCTGAATTGCCGGGAGGCCGATCCTCCCATGCGGGAAAATCATGAACCTTGAATGCATTCAGCGTGAACTTCAGAAGGCCGGTCTCGACGGCTGGCTCTTTTTCGACCACCACGAGCGTGACCCTCTTGCCTATCGGGTGCTGGGACTAAAGCCTCCGGGCCACGTGAGCCGGCGCTGGTATTATTTCATTCCCTGTCAGGGCGAACCGCGCGGGTTGGTTCATCAAGTGGAGCCGCATGTTCTCGATCCCTTGCCCGGTGCCAAGATTCCTTACGCCCGTTGGCAGGAGCAGGAGGCTGGGTTGCGGAGGCTGCTCCAAGACGCAAGAAGGGTTGCCATGCAGTACTCACCCCGGTGCGCCGTTCCTTATGTGGCCAACGTGGACGCGGGTACGGTGGAATGGATCCGCAGCCTCGGCGTCGACGTGGTCAGTTCGGCGGAGTTGATCCAGATTTTTGAGGCGACGTGGACGCCGGCACAATTGGAGATGCACCTTGAGGCGGGGCGTCGGGTGGACCGGATTCGGCACGAAGCCTTCGAACACATCCAACAAGCCACGCGCGATGGGCGTCCGCTCGACGAGTACGGCGTCCAACAATTCGTCATGCGACGGTTTCTAGACTGCGGACTGGTCACCAATTGGCCTCCAATCGTGGGCGCCAATATCAACGCAGCGGACTCGCACTATTCACCTCCCGAGTTGGGTAGCGCCTCCATTCGTCGTGGCGACCTGGTGCTGCTGGACCTGTGGGCCAAGCTCAATGAGCCGGACGCAGTCTATTACGATATCACTTGGATGGCTTATTGCGGGGAGGAGGTGCCCGCGCCGATGCGAGAGGCGTTTGCGGTCGTGGTGGGCGCTCGAGATGCCGGCATCAAGCTGGTCCGAGAAACCATGGCGGCGGGCCGCAAGCTCCGGGGTTTTGAGGTGGATGACGCAGTGGCGGGCCACATTCAGACCTGCGGCTACGGGCCCAACATTCGGCACCGCACCGGCCATTCCATCGGGCGTGACGTACACGGCGTGGGGGCTAACATGGACAACATGGAGACGCACGACGAACGGCCCGTTATCCCGTGGACATGTTTTTCCGTGGAACCAGCGCTCTACCTGCCGACCTTCGGGGTGAGGACAGAAGTCAACGTGTTCGTCGAGGAACGCGGCGCGCGCGTGACCGGCGAAATGCAAACCGAATTTGTGCGGCTGTACTGATTATGAAACTGTTACTCAACGCCATCACGGCGCTCGCCCTTTCAGTCTTCGTCGGGGTTTCTGCAGCGGACAAGCCCGATTCTGGGGCAGGTCAGGTGAAGCCAACGAAGGTGCCCGATTTGACCCAAGGCGAAAAGATTCCTGAAAGTGCGAAGCACAACTGGAATCTAGGTGCCACAGGCCTGCGCGGCTGGATGTTTTGCGATAAAATGGTCACCTCCGACGGCCGCCAGATTGCGATTACCAAGGTGGAGAAGGGTTCTCCAGCTGACGGCGTTTTCGCGGTTGGCGACGTGATTCTCGGCGTCGGCGGCAAGCTGTTTTCCTACGACGCGCGCACCGAAATGGGCAAGGCCCTGACCCTTGCCGAATCGGAAACCGGCCAAGGTAATCTCAGCCTGACCCGGTGGCGCGCCGGCAGCTCGACGGAAGTCGTGGTGAAGCTTCCGGTGATCGGAACTTACAGCGCCACGGCTCCCTACAACTGCCCGAAGTCCAAACGCATTCTCGAACAAGGGTGCAAGGATCTGGCCAAGCGGATGGCCGGACCCTCCTATGCTAAACGGCAGGATCCAATCCCCCGATCGCTCAATGCGCTCGCTCTGTTAGCCAGCGGTGACCCGAGCTATCTCCCGCTCATCAAGAAGGAAGCCGAGTGGGCCTCGACGTTCAAAGACGAAGGGATGGCAACATGGTATTACGGCTATGTCCTGATGTTCCTGTCCGAATACAAGATTGCGACGGGCGATGATTCGATCATGCCGGGCTTATCACGGCTCGCGCTCGAAGCTGCCCATGGTCAAAGCGCCGTGGGCTCGTGGGGCCACAGGTTTGCTCGGCCCGACGGACGGCTTTCCGGCTACGGAATGATGAACTCCCCCGGCGTGCCGTTGACCATTGCGATGGCGATGGCGCGTCAGGCCGGCGTAAAAGATCCAGCCCTAGATCTGGCGATCGAACGAAGTGCCAAGTTGCTGAGGTTTTACATCGGCAAGGGAGCGATTCCTTACGGCGACCATCATCCTTGGATTGAGAACCACGAGGACAACGGCAAATGTGGAATGGCCGCCGCCCTGTTCAACCTGATCGGTGAATCGAAAGGCGCGGAGTTCTTCTCGCGGATGAGCATCGCCTCTCACGGACCAGAACGGGACACGGGACACACCGGGAATTTCTTCAACATCTTGTGGGCTATCCCGGGTGTCGCTCAGTCCGGCCCGAATGCTACCGGAGCTTGGATGACGGAGTTTGGGAGTTGGTACTTCGATCTCGCGCGGCGTTGGGATAACAGCTACCGGCACCAAGGCCCGCCGGAAAACGAAGAAGACAGCTACGCAGGCTGGGACACCACCGGCGGCTATTTGCTGGCCTACGCCATGCCGCTGAAGAAACTTTATCTCACCGGCAAAATGTCTGGTGCAGTACCGCAACTCGATACCGCCGCCGCCCAATCACTCATCCTCGACGGGCGTGGCTGGAACAACAAAGATCGCTACAGTTTCTACGATGCACTGAGTGATGAACAACTGCTCGAGCGCCTTCGCAATTGGTCGCCCGTCGTGCGCGAGCGAGCGGCCATGGCTCTGGGGCGCCGCAAGAACGCCCCCGTTGCCTCGTTGCTCGAAATGCTCGATTCTCCAAGCCTCGACGCTCGTTATGGCGCCTGTCAGGCATTGAGTTTCCTCCACGGACGTGGAGCGCCTGCCGTGGATGTCCTGCAGAAGACCTTGGCGCATTCAGATCTCTGGCTCCGAATCAAAGCTGCTGAAGCGCTCGCTGCCATCGGCGCGCCTGCTATGAAGGCGGTGCCGCAACTGCTCGAACTACTGGCTCAGGTGGATGTGGCTAAAGATCCTCGAGGCATGCAGCAGCGCTATCTCTCCTTCGCACTGTTTGAACGCGATGGAATGCTTGGCCGCTCATTGGACGGTGTGGATCGCCCAGCGTTGTACAATGCCGTGCGGGCCGGGCTGAAAAATGAAGACGGCCGTGCTCGCGGCAGCATTGGATCGGTCTATCGCCGTCTTACACTCGAAGAAATCAAGCCACTGCTGCCTGCCATCCACGAGGCGATCGTCCAACCGGCGCCCAGCGGCGAGATGTTTGCCGACGGGATTCGCGTGGAGGGCTTGCGTCTCCTGGCGAAGCACCACATCGAGGAAGGCATTAGCGCCCTGGTGAGATACACCCGCGATCAGAATCCATGGGAGAGCCAAATTCGCACCCCAGAGCTGATGAAGATCCTTCTCAGCTACGGGACCCACGCCAAGGCGGTCATCCCAGAACTGACCCAGATCGCGCACTACTTTGAGAAGGAGGAGAAAGACTTCCCGCGGAACCTGATGCGCATGAAGGCCAAAAGCGTCCGCGAAACGATTACTGCGATTGAAGCCTCGACGGACTCCCCGAAACTCATCCGAATTCAGTAGAACATGAGTCCCCACCCCATCACCGAAGCAGCGTGTGCCATCTGGCATTAAGGCTTCAGAACCGGGATGGTTGAGCTACTAAAGGAGAAGAATTAGCGATGCAACCATCGATCATGCATCTGCGCGTGACACTGGCGGCGCTGATTGCTTCGGCGTTTGGACGCGCTTCCGTTGGTGCCGCGGAGGACACTAGGGTTCGGGGGGGAACCGCGACTCCGGAGAGTCGTACGCCGAGCATGGAACGGGAAGCGGCGGTAAAGAAGCTGAAGATGCCAGGAGTGGCCATCAACCTCGAAGAGCGCTGCGTCGACATCGAAGGCATGATCTGTCTCGACAAAGGCATGCTCGAACTAGTCGCCTGCACCAAGGGGAGCAAGGAGGACGAGTCGATCGTCGCGATCGCAGCGCGGCCCATGCATATTCACACGGCCTTCCAGCTGTAGGGACGAAAGTGACACTGCGACTTCGTCCACATCCTAAGCCCGCTGCGAAGGGAAACCTTCGGAACCCGTAACTGCGAACGCCCCTTTCCGAAATGAGTGAGTTCAACATGAAGCATCATCACAAAATGTACGATGCCATCATCGTCGGTGGCGGACACAATGGGTTGGTGGCGGCGTCCTATCTCGCCAAAGCTGGAAAGGCCGTTCTCCTGTTGGAAGCACATGCCGAACTGGGTGGTGCCACCACCAGCGTCAAACCATTTCCCGAATACGAGGCGCGGCTTTCGCGCTATTCATATCTGGTCTCGCTGCTGCCCGATCAAATTGTCGCGGATTTGGGCATCCGTTTCAACACGCTTGAACGTTCCGTCGCTTCCTACACGCCTTGGCACCGTGATGGCCGTGATGATGGACTCTTGATTTCCTCCGAATGGGAGGAAACGACTGCGAGCAGCTTCCGGCGGCTCACTGGATCGGACAAGGAAGGCCTTGCCTGGTACGAGTTTTACGGAGAGATCGCGCAACTGGCCAAGCGCCTCGCTCCGACGATGCTGAAGCCTCTTAAGAGGGCCGCGGAACTCCAGATCGAAATGGGATTGCCTGAGGTATGGCACGACCTGATGGAGGTCCCCATCGGAAAGGTTATTCGCGAACGCTTCAGCGACGACATTGTGAGGGGCGTCGTTCTTACCGACGCGCTGATCGGAACATTTGTTTCCGCAGATGACATGCAGGCGAACCGCTGTTTCCTTTATCACCTTATTGGCAACGGCACCGGGCAGTGGCGTGTGCCTCAAGGCGGAATGGGAGCGCTCGTCAGCGAGTTGCATCGCGTCGCGATATCATTGGGTGTAGAAATAAAGCTCGAATCGAAGGTTTTCGCTCTGGAGAGCGGTCCGGGAGGTGTCCGCGTCGAAACGGAGTCCGGTCATACTTATGTTGCGAAGGATCTGCTGTTTGCCGCCGCGCCCCAACATCTAGCTCGCTTGCGCCGACGCCCTGTGCCGGATTCACTTGAGGGATCCCAATTGAAGATCAACATGTTACTGGAGCGCCTGCCGCGCCTCAAGTCGGGGGTGGATCCGCGACTTGCATTTGCCGGAACCTTTCATGTGAACGAAAGCTTCACGCAGTTCGAAGCGGCCTACACTCAGGCTCGCGGCGGGGAAATGCCACAACCGCTGCCGTTGGAGATGTATTGTCATACCCTGACTGATCCCACGATCTTGTCGCCTGAGTTGATCGCGAAAGGTTTTCACACACTCACCCTGTTCGGCCTGCACACACCGGCAACGCTCTTCGATGCCGATTCTGAACGTGCCAAAGCACTGGCCAAGGAGCGCGCTATTGCCAGTTTGAATCAATATCTGCTCGATCCACTTGAATCGGTCCTGGCTCCCTGTCGCGATGGTTCGCTGGCGATTGAAGTAAAGTCGCCTCTCGATTTGGAGAGGGACATTTCCTTGCCGCGAGGAAACATATTCCACCGCGATCTGGATTTCCCGTTCATGGACGGTGATGCCGGGGCAGGGGACCAGCGGCTTTGGGGCGCTGAAACCGAAGATCCGCATATTTATCTGGCCGGTGCGGGAGCCCGTCGCGGCGGAGGAGTCAGTGGCATCGCCGGTCATAATGCGGCGATGGCACTGCTGGCGAAGGAATAGGCTTGATCAGTTCACCGGCGCGCTCCGTTGGATAGCCCGCGCCCGCAACATTGAGACATGTTGCCATGTGGTGGTTTCCTTGCTTTGAGAGTGGCAGCACGGATGCACGAGTTGCACGACGTGTTTTACCACCAATGAAAATCCGGCCGAGGTCGCAACGGATGCGTTGTGTCAGTGTCCGAGACGAAAAGCGTTTGCAGCTGAGGATCCTCCATCTCCTTTGGAAATTGATAAAATGACGCGTGGCTATCGCCGAAGAGCATGACATGGCCGCGTTTGCCGCGAGCATTGTGCCAAGCGCTCCGCGGATCTTCTGGCTTCCGATTGCCATGCCAGGGCACATCGCCTTGGATGATCTTGTTGGCGGGGCTGATCGCCACGAGACTGCCTTTGATCGGGAAACTCTCCGGACTACCTCGGGTCGCTTTCGAGTCGCCGGTGACGTGTCGTGTTCGAAAGGAATTGGCTCCAAATTGCGTACGATAGCTGTTGCCGAACGCCAGAAACGCCGTCTTTTGTGGGTAGAAAAAGTCGCCGCGATCGGCCGGACATCGCCAAAGGTTCGTACCGGGCGCGTAGACATTCAACGGACGATTGGTCGCCGCTGTCGCGCCGCCATGGTGATCATCGACCACTCCCTTGGCACCGCCATAGGAATTCCATCCGCTGCAAACGGGATAGTTGTCCGCAAAATCGTCCACATAGAGTTGGAAGGCGAGGCCGATCTGGTGCTGGTTGTTGATGCAACTTGTCGTGAGTGCTTTGGACTTGGCCCTGGACAGCGCAGGCAGCAGCATGCCCGCCAAAATCGCGATAATCGCTATTACGACCAACAGTTCGATGAGCGTAAATCCGACAACCTCCGGGCGAAAATGCCCAGGAAAGCGGCTCGAGCGACATCGCTGTCCCATAACGGTGTGATCCTATTCCGGTCCGGATCATGCGGCAACAGTAATCACTGTGATTTGGAGCGTGTCAGCCCGCTGCCGCTTTTCCCCCCAGCATCCAAAGCGGCGCCGGTAACTCGGAGAGGCGCCCTGTATCGAAGTTCCCAGTTAGCCACGGACTTAGGCGTTGTCTCATTCCGCGTTAATGGATGACCAAGGTCGTGTTCTGAGGCGTAACTTCTTGACGAATATTGTCGGGGTTGAATGACTGGGGTTTAGCCAATGACACCGTCGGACATGCGAATTCTCAACACTCGGTTTAGTGGCTATTGGTGTCTTTGTCTGGTAGCGCTGGCGGCAGTCCTGGAGGTCGATTTCGTGGTGGCGAATGCCGCAGGACTTACGCCGGCACAGTTGGATTATTTCGAGACGCGTATTCGCCCATTTCTGGCCAACGATTGCTACGAATGTCACGGTGCGAAAAAGCAGAAGGGTGGGCTGCGTTTGGATTCACGCGACGCATTGCGCCAAGGCGGTGATTCCGGACCGGCACTGGTGCCGGGCGATGCCACCAGGAGTTTACTCATTCAGTCGATTCGGCACGAGCACTCAGAATTCAAGATGCCAAAAGATCGGCCGAAGCTATCCGATTCAGCTCTCGCGTCATTCGTTCAGTGGGTCAACGACGGAGCTCCCGACCCGCGGAATCATCCGCCGGCCTCGGAGTCGGGGTCGACCAGCGTTGTGGATTGGGCGAACGTGTTTCAGGCCCGCCGCGAGTGGTGGAGTTTTCAGCCCTTGAAGAAATCGGCGCCGCCAGCCGTTAAGGACGTCAGCTGGTCGGATTATCCGATTGATCGGTTCATCCTGGCCAAGTTGGAGAGCGGCGGGATTCGACCCGCGCCATCGGCGAGTCCGACGACCTGGCTGCGTCGTGTGCACTTCGCCATCACCGGGCTGCCGCCGACCCCCGAGGAACTTCGGGACTTCCTGGAAGACACGACTCAAGGCGGGCGAGCGCGAGTATTGGATGGCTTGCTGGCGTCGCCCCACTACGGCGAGCGTTGGGCACGCCATTGGATGGACTTAGTTCGCTTTGCCGAGACGTACGGGCATGAGCAGGACTACAGCATTCCGCACGCCTGGCGGTATCGCGATTACCTGATCCGGGCGTTCAATGCCGATGTTCCCTACGACCAATTTGTGAAGGAGCACATCGCCGGCGATCTGCTTCAGCCCCACCGGCGACATCCGGCGACGGGGTTCAACGAGTCGCTTATCGGCACTGGTTGGTGGTACCTGCACCAGGCCACTCATGGACCCGTGGATCCCTACCAGGATGAGGCGGACCGTATCGATAACCAGATGGATGTATTCTCGAAGACCTTTCTGGGACTGACCGTCGCATGCGCCCGTTGTCATGATCACAAATTTGATGCGATCTCCACCCGGGACTATTACAGCCTCACCGCGTATCTCCGCGGCTCACGCCAGGATCTCGCGTGCCTCGATCCGGACGGAACCCTGGAGCCACGTGTCGAGGAATTGCGCCGCCAGCATGCCCGCGAAACTGAACCATTGATTGAGCTGATGAAGCGCGTGCGCACTGAGGGCGGACCAAAGATCGCGCCCTATCTGTTGGCTGCGCGCGAGGTTATGCACGGTCCGGCCAAGCCTGCCGACACCAAAACGAACGCTCGTACGGACTTGGTGTTGGGACAGACCAACGTGGAGGGGATTGTCCTCACGAATTCGCCGAAAGTTGGGGGTCGGGGCTTCGTGCGACCGGTGGCAACCGTGGCGAGTGAGCGCGGGTTGAGGACTGAGATTCTGCAATCATGGATGACCGAGTTGGCTTCTGATGGAGTACGCAAACTGTCGCATCCTTTGTATTCATGGCTGACGGCAGTGGAACGTGAATACCAGGATTCATCTGCGGGCCCGAAAACGTCAGCGCCGCGAGAAAAATCGATGGAGCCAGTGCCGGCGTTGAAAGGGCGGGAACCGATCGGGTCGATGAGTACGGCGGTTTACGAGCCATTTCCCGCGCCGAACCTCAATACGTGGTTCCCGAGCGGGCAGGCGTTCGGTTCGGGGTCAAATTTGGTCAACTGCTGGCGTGTTGACGGCAAGGAGATCGAGTTCCTTCCCCCGGGCGTTGTGCACAGCGGACGATTTGCTGCGGCACTTCAGGGAACCTTGCGTTCGCCCACCTTCACGATCACCCACACCAACATTCATCTTCTTGTTGGAGGCCGTTCAGGACAGGTGCGATTGATCATCTCTCGCTATGGATTACGCGAGTTCAACCCGTTGCTTTTTGAACGGACACTTTTCGACGTGAACACAGATGGCCGATTCACCTGGCACTCGATCAACTCAGGGCTTCATCGGCACATTGGGCGGCCGGCTTATTTTGAACTCGTCGATCAGGGCGACGGCTTCGTGGCACTGGAGCGCATCGTCTTTTCGCCGAGTGCTAAACCGCCGCCCGACGATCCAGTGATCCCGCTTTCTCCGAGCAGCACTTCCATGGAGCAGGTCGCCAAACTGGAAGTGGCATTTCACCATGCCTTGGATTCGTGGATCCGCGGTGAACCGGAGTCAACGTCGACTGGATGGTTGTCGTGGCTGTCGAAAAGCCGGCTAGTGGATTGGGGGACATCCGCCGCGGAAATCGCCGGTATCGTCGGCCGGGTCGGCATTGCTCTGGAGGGTTTGCCTCAGCCGATGCGCGTACTGGCCATGACCGACGGCAGCGCGGAGCCCACGCGAGTCTTTATTCGCGGTGATCCTAAAACCCCGGGAGCTCTGGTGTCCCGGCGTGTTCCTGAAGCGATGACTTACTTGACTTTCGCTTCCGTTGTCGACGGGAGTGGCCGCCTGGAACTTGCAGACTCGATACTCGCGGAGTCCAATCCATTTACCTACCGCGTGATCGTCAATCGCATTTGGGCGCATTTGTTTGGCCGTGGATTGGTGTCGACGGTCGACAATTTGGGAACGATGGGTCAGGCCCCGTCCCATCCGGAGTTGCTCGACTATCTGGGCCTGACTTTTCGCGCGGATGGGGGTTCGATTAAGCGATTGATCCGAACTCTTTGCCTGACCCGGGCATTTCAAATGTCCAGCGTTCCGGAGGATCCCGTTGCGGAAGCCCGTGATCCGGACAATGTACTTCTGCATCGGATGCATCTGCGTCGCCTGGAAGGTGAAGTCATTCGCGATAGCCTGCTGGTGATCGCCGGGCAGTTGAATCGCGTCCAGTTCGGCCCATCCGTGCCGACCTACTTCACGCCGTTTATGGGCGATCGCATGTGGGTCAGAAGCGCGAGTGGCCCCATGGACGGTGATCGGCGGCGTACGATCTACCTCGAGACTCGCCGTAATTTCCTATCGTCCTGGATGCTGACGTTTGATCTGCCGTTGCCGGAGACCACCGTGGGGCAGCGGAATCGGTCTAACGTTCCAGGCCAGGCGCTGGCGTTGATGAATGATCCGTTGGTTCAACAGCAAGCCAGTGCCTGGGCCAAAGAGAGTTTAAAGCAGTCCAACCTCTCCGACAGTGAACGGATCAAACAATTGTTTCTTCGCGCTCTGGCGCGCCCGCCGAAGAATCCGGAACTCGATCAAATGCTCGATCTGCTCAGGACGCAAGCCGCAGCCCGTGAATTATCCGGTGATTCCGCTCGACTGGATCCAGCGTTGTGGACGGACGCCTGTCATGTTGTTTTTATGATGAAGGAGTTCATTCATGTCCCCTGACGCCCGACGATATTTCCCCCCGATGACCCGGCGGCAACTGCTGCGTGAAGGAAGCCTTGGTTTCGGTGCCATCGCGCTGGCCTCAATGCTTTCGAACAAGAGCCTGGGAGCGTCGGACGGGACCAACCGCCGAACGGTGGGCGGTGCGCATCGCCCACCAAAGGCGACGAGTGTGATCTTTCTGTACATGGATGGCGGTGTGTCGCAGGTGGAGAGTTTCGATCCCAAACCACGGCTCAAGCTCGAAAACGGAAAGCCGTTCAGAATGAAAATGGAGCCGACGCAGTTCGAAGACAACGGCGCGGTGCTGGGCAATTTGTGGGACTTCAAGACTTATGGCCGCAGTGGTCTGCCGGTGAGCGATCTCTTTCCATTCATCGGCGGTTGCGCGGATGACCTCTGCGTGATCCGTTCCATGGCCTCCAATTTCTCTGAGCACAATGCTGCCAATTATTTCCTGCACTGTGGCAGTGGCATGGCAGGTCGACCGAGCATGGGCGCTTGGGCTACCTACGGCTTGGGCTCGGAAAATCGTGACCTACCGGGTTATGTCGTGCTGGATGGCGGGTTGATTCCATCCGGGGGGGTGGATTGTTTTGCTGCGGGCTTTCTACCGGCGAACTACCAAGCGTCGCTACTGCGCAATCAATCGCCGGCGCTGGCCAACGTCCAGCCGATCGAGGCACAGGCACGCTGGCAACAGACCAAACTCGCTGCATTGCGTACGATCGACGCCGGCACGCTGGAAGATTTGGGGAGGCCAGACGCCTTGGAGGCGGCCATTCTCAATGCGGAGTTGGCCTACCGGATGCAGATGGCCGTGCCAGAGGCGACGGACATTGTTGGCGAATCGGAAGTGACGCGGCGTCTTTACGGTCTGGACGCCCCGTTTGAGCATACCCGTTCGTATGGGCGTCAGTGCTTGGTTGCAAGACGGCTTGTGGAGCGCGGCGTTCGTTTCATCGAGTTGACCTGTCCGCGCGCTCACGGCACCCAGCGTTGGGATGCGCATGGTGATCTTCGCAAGAACCATTCTCTGAATGCGCTCTCGATCGATCAGCCCATCGCCGGCCTTCTGAAAGATCTCAAAGCACGCGGCCTTTTGGACACGACACTGGTCCTCTGGTCTGGCGAGTTTGGGCGCACACCATTTGCTCAGGGCGGAAGTGATGGTCGCGATCACAACCCATTCGGTTTCAGCCTCTGGCTTTCGGGTGGCGGCATCCGAGGTGGCGTGACTTACGGCGCGACCGACGATTACGGTTACAAAGCGGTCGAGAACAAGGTCGAAATCCACGATCTGCATGCCACCATGCTGCACCTGCTGGGCCTGGATCATGAACGTCTGACTTACCGATTCGGCGGGCGTGATTACCGGTTGACCGACGTGCATGGGCGTGTCGTGAGGGGGGTTCTGGCATGAATCTGGAAACGCCGATAACTTTAGCTTGATCAGCCAGCTCCATGAGACTCCCATGCGAACGCCTTTTCACAGACCTGCGACGCATCAGCAACCCGCATAAAACGATGAAACGCATACTCCCTACTCTCTTCACCTTCCTGGTCCTGACGCTGATCGCTTGCGCGTCGTTTGGGATTGAAGGTTTCAAGCCGCTTTTCAATGGAACGGATCTTGCCGGTTGGGATGGCGATCCCGCGCTTTGGAAGGTGGAGAACGGGGTGATCATTGGTACCTGCAGCGGCCCGGTGAGCCCGAGGAACAACTCCTTCTTAATCTGGCGCGGCGGCAAGGTTAAAGATTTCGAACTGCGCGCGACCGTTCGGGTCATAGGCGACAATAACTCTGGCATCCAATACCGAAGCCGCCAACTGCCGGAGATCAGCCCGTGGGCGATTGCGGGGTATCAGTGCGACATCCACCCGGCGATCGAGCATACGGGCATGACCTATGAGGAAAGGGGACGGGGAATCTTTGGACTCAACGGCAAGGACGTCGCGGTTGATCCCCAGGGCGGCCGGTGGGTCATTGCAGAGCGTCACCCAGTGACGGTGGACGTTTCACAATGGAACGAATACACGGTGATCGCGCGGGGAAATCATCTCCTTCACAAGATCAACGGGAAGGTCACTTCCGAGATGTTCGACTACGATGAAAGGGGACGGGCGCTCGAAGGATTGCTGGCGATCCAACTGCATCAAGGGAACGCCAACAGTGTGCAGGTAAAACAGATTAAGCTCCGGGCGCTCACCGATGGCAAAGTGTTGGGGTTCGATCCGTCGAGTCTACACGCCGGTTCGACCCGGATCGCTGCGCCTCGAACCACCAAGCCTCAAGGCATCGGCCCCACCCCTGTGTTTAAAAAATAGGGCTGGAACTTTGGACCTGCTTATCTCATGTCGCTTTGTCTGGTAAGCGTGGTGGTGTGTGTTGACGTTTGGGCTTTTGGCCAACCTGCAGAGTTCCGTCGACTTCATTCTTGCGCTGCCAAGTGCCCACTTGCTCGGTGGATAATGCCTCTCCAATGAAATGGTGTGTCATCGCCGTGCTCCTACTGCTGCTTGGCGCGAATTTCCAACGCGCGCGAGCCGCATCGCCGTTAGAAACCGCGGTGCTTCGCGCGGTACGAGAGGCTCGCTTCGACCGCGTTTTGGATTTTGGGGCCGCCAATGAGGATGCCAAGAAGCCAAGCTTGCCCAAGATCATTGCGCATGTGCCGAATGTTGATGTTGCGGTCATTCAACTCAACCCCCAGGGACAGGTCCTGGCATGCGCCAACATACTCTTGTCTCGCGACTACCCCGAGGGATTGATTGTTCCGGTCAGTTTGAACCACGGAGCCTCGTCCGTTCGATTTCGGCGTTGGGACATATCGCGCTGGAACGGAGGGGAGTTCGCGTCAGGCGAGTCCGTGCCTCTGAGGGTCAAGGGTTGGACCAACCATCCGTCGCTTACCGATGACGACGACATTCTCCCGGGCCGAACGAACGCATCCTTCCAGTTCATGGCGCCCTATCCGGCATCGCTCTTCAAACTTCTTATCGCATTTCACACAATGCGTCTGGTTGATTCCGGGTCTTTGACACTGGATACGCCTGTCACCTTTTCCGCTCCCAACGCAAAGGACGAGACACGTACGGTTCGAGCCTGGTTGGATCCCATGATCACCGCCTCGGATAATCGCGCGACTCAAGCCTTACTCCAATGGCTGCATCGGAATCTCAGCATTCAGGTTATGAATCGGGAATATCGCGACTTAGGTTTGGAAACACTTCAGATTAATGGCACTCGGGCGGAAGACGGTAGGAACTGGCAAACGGATCGGATTCACATGACCGCATTCGATACGGCGAGGCTCCTCCTGCTCATTGAGGGACCGCCGAATGAACTGTGGCGCACCCCCGATGGTCGAGCGGTGACTTCGGGATACATCAACCAGTCTAGCCGTGCTTATTTAAAGCAACTGTTGGCAGAGCAGGGGCTGAACGAAGCGTTGTCTACCGCCAATTTGGCAGGTGTGCCGAATGTGCGACCCGGTATACCCGCAATGATTGCAGCTCGTTGGATCCATCCGACCAATGGCATCGTTGCAGTGGACGGCGTGAATTTCGGGGTCGACGTCCGGGCGAGCAATGGCAAGGCGGAGGTGATCTTCGCGCACAAAACCGGGCTGACATATAATTACGCGTCGGATGCGGGTATCGTGACGTCTCTGCCCGGGCGACCTTTCCGGCGGTACATCATCTCGTTCCTGAGCAACTTGGGGTACCGCTACGTGGACGAAGCGTTTGCGCATCGAACCCGGGGACCGTATGGGGATCCGGTCAGCCCGATCAGTTACACACAACGAATTCCCGCTTTGGCTAAAGCCATCGACGATGCCATTCGCGAGATGTATTGAAGGCATTTTGCACCCAACCTACTCAATAACTCGACCATCTCTCGAGGCTGCAGCATCGCGACTCAGAATACCGAGTGATTGATGGACTCAGCCCTTTCGCGATAGATCGGCTCCGAGGAGTTTTTCGAGCAGGCGTTTAGTGGCGAGGGTTCCTTCGCGTTCGCCGAGGGGCTGCTCTGGGGACCTAGTGGCCGAAAGTGTTCGGGGCGAGCCGCCGGGTCCTTCGTACTCGACTTCGATCCAACCGCGGAAGCCGGAGTCAGCTACTAGGTTTAAGAGGCGTCCATAGTCGGAATAGCATTCGTTGCCATTCGCGTCGAAGTCGTGTGACTTGGCGCAGACAGCCTTGGCGAGGGGGAGCATTGCAGCCACGCCGGTGTAGCGGTCGTGGAACTCGCCGGTGGTGCGGTTTTTTTGGAAATTGCCGAAGTCCGGTAAAGTGCCACATCGCGGGTGGGCGACCCGTTTGGCGACGGAAGCGAGCCATGCACCATCGGTACGGAGTCCTTCACCGTGATTTTCGATCATCACGTCGAGGTTCAACGGGGCACTGAATTCCACCAGGCGGGCCAGCCCGTCGGCTAGAAGTCGAGCTTGTTCCCCTGCCGGTCGGTTTCCTTCGGCGATCGGATTCACTCGGATGCCGGTACAGCCGAGCGTGGCCGCGGCGGCGAGCCACGGACGGTACTTCTCCACGTTTGCCTTCCGGGCCGCGGTGTCGGCTGCGCCGAGCGGATCGGAGAGATCGACGAGAATGACCACATTGCTCACTCCGGCGTTGGAGGCGCGCCGGTTGAGTTCGGCCAGATGTATGGGGCTGGTGTGGTGTTCCGCCAGGAGGTGTCCGCTGTAGTCCACACCGGAAAACCCGAGCTCGCCAGCGATCGTGGGGAATTCCAGCGGATCACGGCGAGCGACTCCGGCCTCACCGCGGAATGCGCGATGGAAGCTCCATTGGCCCAGGGCAAGGCGGTATCGGGGACCGTCTTTGACGGCGGTCTGCGCCGTGGCGTGTGGCAAAACGCACGCACCGAGGATTGTGGTGGCGGCAGAACCGAGGAATTGGCGACGTTTCATGCTGGGGTCGGACCACGACAAATCTTTTTGCCAGAGTATGATAGAAGTATTTTGGAGTTAATTTCGGGGCTTAGAGGGCATTTTCAAGGCTGAATTTGGCTCTTAAGCAATGGGAACTTCACGAAGAGCCCAGACGTCGGCCTGCGCATCCAATGGGGTCGTGTTCAGCAAGCGTCGATGAACGACCCGACCTCGCATCGCCTCAACAAATTCACGACTGCCCACCGCGATGCTCTCCGTCCATTCCGATTCGCGTCTCACAACTCCCGTCTTTAGCCGATCTTCGAGGTAGCGATGATAGTCGGCACGAAAGTCTTCCAGATTTCTGGCAGCCACTGCCTCCCGCACACGTTCCAGATTGATTAGACGGTAGCGTCGACGCAAGCCCATGAGCTCGTGGTATCCTGTCCATTCCCACTCCCGAGGGTGTTTCACAGCTCCCGCTCGAACCATGTTCAAATCAATGTAGGCCAGACATCGCCAGAGATGGAGTCCGTCCTGGACCATAGTTGCGTGGAAGCGATCTTCCCAGAAAGCCCCATGTCGATTGCGGCGCCGATTGAACGCCTGCGCATGCTGCCCCTGGACCCGCTGCATCAATCGGCTCACCTCTTCGGTGGATTGGGATGAGGTGATCAATAAGTGGACGTGGTTTGAGGTGATGGTGAATTGCAGAAGTCCGACATCGACCTCTCCGAGGGTCTCGCGCAAGCGGTTGCGGTAATCCTCACGATCTCGGGAGAACTTCAGCAGGAACGCCTGATCATGACATCGGTGAGTGATGTGATAGCAGAATCCTGGAACGATGTAACGGTTAGCCCTGGGCACAGACGGAACCTAAAAGAACAGCGGGCTGGCACTCCAGTCGACAATCGATCTCCGTTATAACCGATTTTTGCCTCAAAATTGCCCCTCTAAGAGTCGATTTGGCGTCCTTCATCGACGTTATCTATCTCGCTGACAACATGTTGCTCTGGTCCGACCCCGTAGGAACTCGGTGGGGAATTCCGGCAGTTGCTGATTTCCTGTTCTTCGTCATTATTAACGGGTATGAAGACATTTGTGGCATCGATCCTTTTGGCTCTCCTTCCATTTCTGGCATCCGCCGCTGACAAGTTGGCTGTGGGTGCCCCCATCCCGGCCATCACGTGCAATGAGCAAGATGGGAACCCTGTCGACTTGTCGAAGGTCGGATCCAAGGGATATCTGCTGGTTTACTTTTATCCCAAGGCCAGCACACCGGGCTGCACCAAGCAGGGATGCTCCTTGCGTGATGGTTGGTCGGCATTGCAGAAAGCGGGAGTTCAGGTTTTGGGAGTCAGTACAGACGCCGAATCGAGCCAGAAGAAATTCAAGGACGAGCAGAAATTCCCGTTCCCGCTGCTTGCCGACAAGGAAAAGAAGGTAACGGAGACATTTGGGGTCAAAAACCTCGCGGGCATGGCCAGTCGATCCGCCTTCCTATTCAAGGACGGAATCTGTGTGTGGGTAGATCCGAAGGGTTCGACGACGGATCAGGCGGATCAGGTTCTCGCCTATCTCAAGAGCGTTGCGAAGTAGCTGTGGCTGCTGCCTGTCAGCGCGTAATTTTTTCGACGGGCTCGCGGCTCGCGGGACTCCAAAGAAAACTTCGGTGATACGTCGAAGGGCGGAACACTGATGACGCAGGGCGTTGCGCCCTACGCGTGGTGAGTCGGGGCTGCGCAACTCGTTGTGAGAGCTAACGTGGGCCTGGTGGAAGATGTTGCAGGAGATATCGGGCGATCAACATGCGGACGTGAACCACAGTCCCATTTCCCTCGCGCAAACCATGGTCGCGGTTGGGATAGACCATGTAATCGAACGTCTTGCCGAGTTCGATCAGCCCTTCGATGATCTGGATGTGGGTATTCGTTTCGCCAGACCCCGTGATGATTAGCAGTTTTCCTTTTAGGCCGTCGGCATAATTGATCGCCGCCGCCCGTTGGTATCCCTCGGGATTTACCTCACGTGTACGCATGAAGATTTCCTGGAACCAGGCATTGTAAAGGTGCGCTTGAGGCTTGGGCACCACCGCAATACCAACGTGGTAGGTATTCGGTTTGCGAAAGAGAGCGTTGAGGGTGTTCGATCCGCCACCACTCCAGCCCCAGATACCGACGCGAGACAGGTCCACGTAGGAACGCGTCCTGCCCAATTCCTGGAGCGCCGCTTCCTGTTCCTCTGTAGAGAGCGGACCCAGGCTGCCAAAAACTGCACGTCGCCATGCCGCGCCCTTGGGGGCGGGTGTGCCGCGGTTGTCGAAGGATACCACCAGGTATCCGAGGTCTGCGATGACACGGTGGAAGTCGATCTGGGCGGCTCCCCACTCATTCAGCACCGTCTGCGCATGAGGTTCTCCGTAGACGTAGATGAAAACAGGGTATTTTTTTGACGGATCGAAATTCTTTGGTTTGAGCAACCAAGCGTCGATTGAAATGCCCCCGCCAATGGTGAGTTGCAGGAACTCTGCTGGTTGTGACAGAACACCCTTCATCTTATCGCGAAGCTGTTGGTTGTCTTGCAGTACGCGGACAACCCGATGGCCGGGAAGCTCGACTAGCTCAACGAATGGCGGCGAATCTAGTGTGGAATAGGTGTGGAAGGCCCATTTCGCATCCGGGGAAAAATCATAGTGATGAGTCCCGTGCTGGTCCTGGGGGGTGATCCGCTCCAAATTGCCAGATCCATCAAGGGGTACCCGGAACAGATGTTTCTGGGTGGCATTGTCCGGAGAGGCATAGAAATAGTACCACCCACCTGTTTCATCGATCACCGCTCGATCTATGAGATCGTACTTACCGGGTGTCAGCAGCGCCAACTCCTTGCTGTCGCGTGAACCGAGGTACGCATGGCGCCATCCATCCTTTTCGCTTACCACCACAAAGGCTCGACCACCGCGAATCCATGTCAGCCCGGAGTTCTTCCCTTGGCTCGATTCCGCCCAGGCGTCATTCGATTCATGGAAGATCTGCTTCAGGTCGCCATTCGGCTTCGCCAGGAAGAACTCCCGTTGGTCACGGAAGCGGCTCAGCCGCTCGATGAGGACCTCTTCTGAGTTCCCGACCCATTCGACTTGTCCGAGATAAAAGCCTTCTTTCGGCGACGTCAGTGGCAGCCATGTCAGGTTTTGTCCATCGGCATCCACGACGCCGACCCGAAGCTTCGGGATGGCTTCGCCGACTCGGGCGAACTGATGATATTGCACCCCTGGATAAGACGGATCACTGGGTTCAAGAACCGCTCGCCGTCGCACGTCGGTGCTGTCCGTCTCAACCAGAACGACGCGCAATCCATCGGGGCTCCAGACGGCATTGCGGTACGAGATATCTCGTCCAGCAGCAGCATGTTTCGTTAGCTGAATAAGCTGGCCACTTGCCAGATGGTGCACAAAAAGATCGCGATCCTGGAACTTCAGCAGGCGCGAGCCGTCTGGCGAAAGAAGTCGTTCACGATCAGATTCCTTTCCCTCATCAGGCGTTGTCTTGACGCGTTCGCCGGTGCGAACCTGGTAGGTGGTCCGTATCGCATCTTTCGTTTTTGGATCACGTTCCTGAACCGTGTATCCGGAACTATTTGTCAGCCATTGCGCCTGAAACTTTTGGGCGCGAAATTCTCCGCGATCGAAAATGGCCTTCAGTCGGGATTCCGCGTCGGTCTGCCACGTGGAATCAGGGTCATTTTGGGTGGCGAGACCTCGGATTTCGATCGCCATGAAAAGGGCGACTACCCAGCTTGCGGTCGTGTGAATTCGTGTCGAGATGCAGCGGCAGGTGCCATGGGTGTCCAGGCTTGGAGTCGTCGCGCGAGTCGAGTCCAACTGGTATTCAGTCGCGCGGTTCCGGGAAGATCCTACCGGTGTGATGTGCCGCGAGAATGAGTGGAGATGGAGCAACCAGCGAGTGAGGGAGATCATAGGCAGTTTCTGACAGTGTGTATCCATATCGACGCTCTGCGAGCTGGGACATTCGTCATGGAGCGAGTGGGCGCATTTTTCAGCAGGGTGCAGCGCTCGTGCGGGTTCGGCAAGGGCATTGGGGGTGCCGCGGCTCCTATGCAAAGCTGTATTCAGCATCCTTGCAGTCTGCCTCAAGCTAAGTGTCCCAAGTCTGCAGCGACGGGAAGTCCAAAACGATGGACTGCTTTTCCGACGACGGAATGATGCTAGAAATCCGGACTGGCAGGACTTAAGGTTCTATTCCAAGATCGTCGTCAGCCGCCGCGCATGAAATCACACCTGTTCTGCCTGACCTTGCTAGCCGTTGTCTCGCCGAACTTGCTGGCAGCGGCACCTGAGAAGGCACTTCATTGGGCATTTGTTGCGCCGGTCCGACCAGCAGTTCCGCGCCTCGATCCCCAGTGGCGTGCCGCGAACCCCATTGACGCCTTCGTCCACGCGCGGCTTGCCAAGGACCAGATTCGTCCGTCATCCGAAGCGGACCGCGTGACCCTGATTCGCCGTCTGAGTCTGGATCTCACGGGACTCCCGCCGAGTATCGAGGCAGTGGATGCTTTCGTTCAGGATCGCGATCCGGACGCCTACGAGCGAGTTGTCGACCAGCTGCTGGCTTCGCCGCACTACGGCGAACGTTGGGGACGGTGGTGGCTCGATAGCGCGCGTTATGCCGATTCGAATGGTTACAGTGTCGATGCACAGCGTTCGGTTTGGAAGTATCGGGATTGGGTGATTCACGCACTCAATCGGGACATTTCGTTTGAACAATTCACCCTGTGGCAACTCGCGGGTGATTTGGTCGAAACCAACTCGTTGCCTCCGCGTGCTTCAGCGCTCGAGCCGGTGATTGCGACCGGCTTCCATCGCAACACTCAGATCAACCAAGAGGGCGGCATCGATCCAGAGCAGTTCCGGGTTGAATCGGTCATGGACCGGGTGAATACCACCGCCACCGTCTGGCTAGGCATCACACTAGGCTGCGCTCAGTGTCACGATCACAAGTTTGATCCATTCACGCAACGCGAGTATTACCAATTTTACGCGTTCTTCAATTCCACCGTTGAAGATGGCCACGGCAAGGGAGCGCCTGATGGAATGCTGGAGATTCCGGACGAGATGGAAGGTGCCTCCGATGCGGCTAAGCAACTCGTCGAGGCTGAAGCGGATATCGAACGTTACCTGAACACCAAAGGGAGTGAGCTTGCAAACTGGGAGCGATCGTTGACGGACGAACAGAAGGCCAAACTCGAAAATGAGGTGCGCAAGGCGTTGGGCAAGCCGTTTGCCGAAATGGCCGCGAAGCAGAAACGTGTCGTCTTCGCCGCGTTCAAGCCGGACGACGCCGAATTTAAGCAACGCAACACCAAGCTCGCCCAACTGGAGAGAAGCCAACCGAAGCCAGTGACGACCCTGGTCATGCGAGAATTGCCGAAACCGCGTGAGACTCGCGTCTTCACCAAGGGCGATTTTACCCGTCCTGCTGCGGCTGTGACTCCCGGCGTACCTGCCATTCTCCACAGCTTCGTGACGCGCACGAATGCGAATCGCGGTGACCTCGCCCGCTGGTTGGTGGACACCAACAATCCCCTCACGGCGCGTGTCATCGTGAATCGTGTCTGGCAACAATACTTCGGGCGTGGTCTTGTCCAAACGGAGAATGATTTTGGCGCTCAGGGCTCCGCGCCCACTCATCCCGACTTGTTGGATTGGCTGGCCTGCGAATTCATGCAGCCCACAATTCGACAAGGGGACAAGCCTGCTCGCTGGTCGCTCAAGCATCTGCACCGACTGATTGTGAACTCTGCCACTTATCGTCAGTCCTCAAAGGCGCGTGCCGATCTAGCCGTCAATGACCCCGAGAACCAACTGCTCGCACGCCAGAACCGACTGCGCTTGGACGCTGAGATCGTCCGTGATGTCGGGCTGACCGCAAGCGGCTTGCTGAGTCCAAGTATCGGCGGTCCGAGCGTGTTTCCTCCCCAGCCTGATGGCGTCATGAATCTCGGCCAATCGCGCCGCGAATGGAAGCCGAGCAGTGGATCGGATCGTTATCGCCGGGGGATGTACACGTTCTTCTGGCGTGCGACGCCGCATCCAACCCTGAGCGTGTTCGACGCTGCAGATGGATTCAGCACCTGCACCCGGCGCATTCGCTCGAACACGCCGCTCCAGGCGCTCACACTATTGAATGACGAGGCGTTCCATGAATTTGCGGAAGCGTTCGCCAACCGCGTCCTTCAATCGGAAATCAAGAGTGATACTGACCGCATCGACTACGCCTTCCGTCTTTGCCTTGCCCGCACTCCATCCTCCTCTGAACGTCAGCGATTGATGGACTTATTGAAGCATGACTCCGCCGAAGCCAACTCGCCCTCGGCGTGGACCGCCGTTGCGCGCGTGCTCCTCAACCTCGACGAAACCATGACCCGCGAATGACCCCGTACGACGAACCCTCCGCACTTCAGGATGTGACGCGCCGTTTTTTCTTTAGCCGCTGCGCGGTAGGCCTTGGCTCCATCGCGTTGGGGTCGTTGCTCAGCGGCCAGCGCACCTCAGCAAGTACCCCCGGCGCGCTGCTGAATCCTATGTCGCCGCGTCCGCCGATGTTTCCGCCGCGAGCAAAGAACATTATCTATCTCTTCATGGCGGGTGGTCCGTCGCAATTAGAGCTCTTCGATTTCAAGCCAAAGCTCGTCGAGTTGAACGGTCAACCGATTCCGCAGTCCTTCATCGAAGGCAAGCGGTTCGCCTTCATGAACAGCAGTCACGGCACAAAATTGCTCGGCACGCGGCGTCAGTTTAGACGCCATGGACAGTCTGGAATGTGGGTTTCCAACCTGTTTCCTCACACCGCGACCATTGTGGACGATGCCACGTTTGTCACCACGTGCGCGGCCGACCTCTTCAATCATGCACCTGCGAAGCTCTTCATGAACACGGGTTCCGGCCAGTTCGGTCGGCCCAGTATAGGTTCATGGGTCACGTATGGACTCGGCAGCGAGTCGACGGATCTTCCCGGGTTCGTGGTTCTGCAGAGCGGTCCGCGAGGTCCGCGAGGCGGTGCCGTGAACTGGGCGAGCGGGTTTCTCCCCACCTCTTATCAGGGCGTCCCGTTGCGCGCCACCGGGGATCCAATTCTCAACATCTCCAGTCCGAAGGGTGTTACTGCCCGGAACCAGCGCGATTGCATCGACGCTGTGCGCGACCTGAACCTTACGCGTTTGGTCGAAACCGGTGACCAAGAGATCTCGACCCGCATTTCCGCCTACGAAATGGCGTATCGTATGCAATCCAGCGCGCCGGAATTGATCGATCTATCGGGCGAGAGCGAGGCGACTCTCAAACTGTATGGGGTGGACAAGGACAGGCCATCGTTCGCGCGGAACTGCCTTCTTGCACGTCGGCTCGTCGAGCGCGGGACGCGTTTTGTGCAACTCTACCATGCGAACTGGGACAGCCACGGCGGTCCCGGTGAGAACCTTGAGACTGACATTGAAAAAGTCTGCCTTGAAGTGGATCAGGCCCAGGCTGCGCTCGTTCACGATCTCAAGGCACGCGGACTGTTGGATGACACCCTCGTGATTTGGGGTGGAGAATTTGGGCGTACACCGATGGGCGAGAACCGTGATACCACGGGTCGTAATCATCACATCGATGCGTTTACCATGTGGTTTGCCGGTGGCGGCGTTAAACAAGGAGCCATCGTTGGCCAGACCGATGAACTGGGGTTTAATCCCGCCGCAGATCGCTGTCACGTTCATGACATCCACGCGACCATACTTCACCTGCTAGGTATCGATCACGAAAAGCTTACTTTCAGACTCCAGGGACGCGACTTTCGCCTAACAGATGTTCATGGTGGATTGATTCGCAAAATGCTGTCTGAGGCCAATTCCAGTTAGCGGAACATCACGTTCCGTCGGTCGTCTTGGCTGAGGATATAAGCAGTCAAATCGGCGATTTCTTCCGCGGTTAACAACCCAAGCAAGCCTTCTGGCATGGGCGAGACTTTTGAGAAATCGATAGCCTTCACTTTCTTGCGGTCGATGGTCTCCTGTTGGAATGGATTGGCGGGGTCGGTGTTGACCATCACGTTGTCATTGTTCAGGTTTACGATGACGCCGGTCACGGTATCGCCGTCGTCCTTCGTGATCACGATAGGCACGAATTGCTCGTTGATTTCTTTACTTGGATGCAGGATTTGGTCGAGCAGATCACGGGGCGAATAGCGGCCGCCCGCACCGGTGAGGTCCGGACCAGTCATGCCGCCCTCGTTGCCGAATCGGTGGCAGGCGAAGCAGCCTGTGGCAGCAAACATCCGGCGGCCGTTGTCAAAGCTGCGTTTCTTCAATCGTTTCTCGATTTGTGGCACCAGCGTGTCGAGCGTCCACTCCGTCGTGGTCATACGTCCGGCCAGAGCCTCAGCCATCTGGGCGAGTGGCGATT
This sequence comes from Verrucomicrobiales bacterium, assembly GCA_005793375.1. Lineage (GTDB taxonomy): Bacteria > Verrucomicrobiota > Verrucomicrobiia > Limisphaerales > UBA9464 > SXSK01. The sequence continues at coordinate 31,087 of SXSK01000351.1, forward strand.
TTTTCTCGGGCTTCCGGGCCAGTACTGGGGCCAGCGCGGCCTTTTCATCAGGGCTCAGACTGGCTTCGGCATCGGTGCGGATGAACTCTAGGAATTTCTCGAAGCTGGCGCCGCCCCGGTAATTGGCGGCTTTGAGAAACCACTCGAACTGCGCCGTTCGCAATTCGGTCGTCCAGCCCGTCTTGAGGAAGCAAATCGAACGGGCGTACTCCAATTGCTCTTCCTGCCCTGGGGCATTCCGGATGGCGCCAATGGCCTTGGCGGCGAGGGCGGGGGATTGGAGGGCTGCCAGCGTTTCGCACAGGAGCCAATTCAGATCGAAGGTCGAGGCTGGGAACTGTGGTTCCAGTTGACTGAGTATGAGTCGGGTACGGGCCTGATCTGGAGATCCGAAGCGGACGAAATGGATGCCATAGGTCCGGACCAGTGTAAGACGCGCCGCATGGTTGAGTTTGCGCCAGTCGATCGAAGTGAGCGCGTCGAGAATCTTAGTCCCGAGTAAACGGTCGGTTGGAGGATCGGTTGGTCGCAGGTGCTTGGGGTCGATGCCCGCGGAGCGAGTGAGGCCAAAGAGCGCCTCGACTTGCCGGTCGGGATTCTTCTCGGTCAGCGCGAGGTCTGCCCAAGTGGCGATTGGTTGATGCTCGAGGGCGATGCGGGCAGCCCAACGGATGAAACGGTCCTCGTCATCCAATTCCGGCCAAGCGGACTTGATTGCCTTGGGGTCGGCCCTTCCGTGAAAGGCTTCGAGCGCATGGCGTTGTGCGCGCGCCCGGGCGCCGGCCGAGGACGCTGCCTTGGCCGGTGCTGTGGACTCACGGCCGGTATAGGTGACCCGATACAGACCGGACTGCACCTTGCGCCCGCCGATGGTGAAGTACATGGCACCGTCGCTGGGATGAATCATGGCGTCGGTGAGCGGAAGCGGTGCGCCGGAGACGAATTCCTCCTTGGTGGCCGTGTAGGTGGAGCCCTCGGGCTTGAGGTGAATTGCGTAAAGTTTGCCCCAACTCCAGTCGAGAGCGAAGAGAGCGTTCTGGTATTTGGCAGGGAATTTTGCTCCGTAACCAAAGGTGGTGCCAGTGGGTGAACCCGGGCCGATATTCAGCGCGGCTGGGAGGTTATCCGGGTAGAATTCCGGACGCTTGCCGGCTCCATTGCGCCACCCCCATTCGCTGCCACTGGTTACATGGTTGATGCGTGTGGGACGGTACCATGAGGTGTTGAAGTCGTACTCCATGTCCGCGTCGTAGGTGAACAGTTCGCCCTACCGATTGAACGCGCCATCGTAGATGTTGCGGAAACCGGACGCGAAGAGTTCCCAGTGTTTTCCATCCGGGGAGAAGCGGTAGATGATGCCGCCGGGAGCGAGTCGGTCGCGATTGTGTCCGCGGCCGTCGGGCATGCGAGGCAGCACGTGATCTTCTCCCCAATTGTGTGGCACCAGCGCGGTGTTGACCTCGGTGAGATCGGCGTTGTTACCGGTGATGAGAAACAGTGATTGGTTGTCGGGGGCGGGCAGGATGGCGTGTACCCCGTGGTCGCCCCCGGCCTTAATGCCTCGCAGGAGCTCGACCTTGTCCAGCTGGTCATCGCCGTTGGAGTCTGTGATGCGGTAAACGCCACTGGGAATCTTGCGCTCGTAATCGTTCACACCCACGTAGAGTGCGTCAAAGGCCCAGAGCAGGCCGTTGGCGGCTCGGATTTGGACTGGCATCTTTTCGATCGTCGACGCATCGAGTGGCTGGTTGGCCGCCGGGGGAGTAAAGCGGTAGAGAGCACCATATTGATCGGCGACAATGATACGACCCTTGGGATCGGTGCAAAGAGCGACCCAGGAGCCTTGGTCTCCGCCGGGAACAGAGTATAGCAATTCGACCTGGAAATCCTTGGCCGCCTTGATGCGGCTAACTGGCGTGGCCTTGTTTTCGCCGATGGCAATTCCAGAGGCGGCGCGCGGGGCGGGGTCGGCGGCGAAAACAGGGCCAAGCAGCAGACAGTTGGCGAGCGAGATGGCGGAAACGAGGGCAAGTTTCATGCGTAGAGTGGATAAAACAGCAGCGGCCCGTTCAGGCAATCCGCGACTCGTCATTCGGAGTTCCGTGGACCCCGTCCTCCGGCAGCAGCAGTGTTTCGGTTGACTGGTTAAATTCCGATCACCGCGACAGAGCTCGAATCTCCGGGGCGGAAAGTGGGCGATTGAAAACCATCAGATCATCGAAAAGGCCCGTGTAATTGATCCCAAGCCGTAGGGTTGTCTTCTGAGGATCCCAGGCGAACGGTTCCGAGAGGGCTGGGGAATCCCCGATGAGACTACCATTGACGTAGAGTGCAGCTTTACCTTGGGGCGTGCCGAGGGCTTGATGAGTGATAGCGATGTGCGTCCATTTCTCGGCGGCGAATGGTGGTTTCCGGACGACGACGAGGCGCTTTTCAAATGCCGCATCCTTGTCGGGCGCGAGATTCAGAGCTTGCCAGGATTTGAGAACACCGAAGACCCCCAGACGGAAGAGGCGGGGTTTATCGTCCTTGGTGAAGTCCACCCAGATGGCGGAATCATTGTAGGCGTTGTCGGTGAGTTGGAAGGGATCGCAGTAATCGGGGGCGAGATCTTTGTCGGGATTCAGGGACAGCCAAAAGGAGAGGGTGCCAGCCTGGAAATTGACGTTATTGGCAGCTCGGAAGAAGACTGCATTCTCGTTTTTACCGGTGAAACGCAAGGCGCCGGAGCCATGACGACCTGCGGCGGAGTCGAGTTTGACCTGGGGTGCTGCGGCGAGGCCTGGAGTTGCTTTGTCTTGCTGTTTGTAGGACGGGCTCGAGTAGAGTTGGGAGTCCCCCTTGGCTTGATGAGCATTGAGGCCATTGTCGAACGAGGCGTGGAAGAGCAGTCCTTCCGGTGTCTGGGCAACCATGATTTGGAGCAGAAGCGGGACGATTGCGAAAGAGCGAAGGCGGATCATTGGCGCAGTATTTGAATGGCCATAAGCCAATGTCAATCCGGCACGTTCGCCTTCGACACCTGGTTGAGCGATGACTGGGACACAAGGAATCCAGCGGGTTCGTAAATTGTCAAACAATGAGATGTGACCCCAAATGCCAGTTAAGTAGCGTTCCAGACGCGGCCATTAGGATACTCATGATCGGCCAGACTTTGTGGCTTCATCGTCGTGCTGTAACCGGGTAGGGTGGGGGGAATGTAGGAACCGCCTTTCATTCGGACGGGATCGACAAAGTGCTCATGGAGATGGTCGACATACTCAATCACCCGATGTTCCATGGAACCCGTCACTGCCACATAGTCGAACAGGCTTAGATGCTGGACGTGTTCACAAAGCCCGACGCCCCCGGCATGGGGACAAACCGGAACCCCAAACTTGGCGGCTAGCAACAGGACTGCGAGGACTTCGTTGACACCTCCCAGGCGACACGAATCGATCTGGCAGAACCGAATGGCCTTCGCCTGAAGCAGTTGTTTGAACAGCACACGGTTCATGCCGTGCTCTCCTGTCGCGACTCCAATTCCATACGGCTCCAGCGCCCTCGCAATGGTTGCGTGACCTAAGATGTCGTCGGGAGAGGTGGGTTCTTCGATCCAAAGCGGTTTGAAACGCGCCAATTCCTTCATCCATTCGATTGCCTGGGGCACATCCCATACTTGGTTCGCATCGGTCATCAGGTAGCGATCCATCCCGATCTCCTCTCGAATGATGGTGCAACGCCGAATGTCGTCTGGGAGATCGCGGCCCACCTTGATTTTTAGATGAGTCCAGCCTTGGGCTACGGCTTCGCGGCACAGCCGTCGCAACCGATCATCGTCATAGCCCAACCATCCCGCGCTGGTGGTGTATGCCGGATACCCCGTGGCTTCGACGGTCGCGATGCGTTGCGATTTTGTGGGTGCCAGCCTCTGAAGCAGATCCAAGGCCTCGGATTGATTCAAGGCATCGGTGATATATCGAAAGTCGATGCAGCGAATGAGTTCCTCCGGGGTGAAATCGACCAAAACCCGCCACAATGGCTTGCCCACAGATTTGGCAAACAGATCCCAAAGCGCATTGACCAAGGCAGCCATGGCCAAGTGAATCGCTCCCTTATCCGGACCGATCCACCTCAATTGAGAATCGCCGTTTAAGTGGTGCCAGAAGGCCCCGGGGTTTTCGGCGAATTCTTCCAGTGACTTGCCAATCAGCAGATGCTCATGAGCCCGAATTGCCGCGCAAACGATGTCGTTGCCTCGCCCGATAGTGAATGACAGTCCATGTCCCTCCAACGGTTCCTGAGTGTTGGTCCCTGGTGGTTGGACGGCGCAATCGGTGTGAATGACGACGTAGGCAGCGGAGTAGTCGGGATCCGGATTCATTGCGTCCGATCCATCCAGTTGCCGGGAGGTTGGGAATCGAATATCGCGAACCGTGAGTGCGGTGAAGCGTGGCATGAGGCTCAGTTTACGCGTGGGGACTTTTGCTGGAAAGCATTGAAAGTTGCTCTGTGACTAAGGAAGCATAATCTCAGACGGCTTCCGCCACTCTATAAGGGGCAAAGCGGCAGAGGGCTGCCGACACTCCAAAGGGGAGCGGCAGAGGGTTTGCTAGACCCTGCTGAAAATCGAGTTGCTGAGGGTACTGGTGCTGTCGGAGAAGCTTTCCTGTTCGATACCCATGGACCGGAGGATCGAGAGATACAGATTGGACATGCGAGTCTCCCCATGGCGCCAATTGACTCCGTGGCGGAGGCCCATGCCATTGCCGCCGGCGATCAGGGTCGGCAGATTTCGAGGATTATGAGTCGTGCTGGCTCCACTCCCGAACAAGACAATGGTGTTATCGAGAACGCTGCCGGCTCGGTCCTTATAGGTGCTCAACTGACTCAAGAAATGAGCCAACTGTTGGCTGAGGAATCGGTCGTACTTGGCGAACTCCAACTGCCCGGCTTTGTCGCCCGCATGCGACAGGCTGTGGTGTGTGTGCTTGAGGCCTAGCTTGAGCGGAAACGTATCGCTGATCCCCATGCCGTCTTCCCGGTTGAGCATGAATGCCACTGAGCGTGTGATGTCGGCGTCAAACGCCAGAGCGATCAAATCGAACATGTTGCGGTAGTATTCCGCGGGTTCACCCTCGTTGGTTACATCCAGGTTCAGATGAGAGTAGTCCTGTTTTTTGATCGGTATCTCGATCCAACGTTCCGAAGCGATTAGTCGCGACTCCACTTCATCCAACGATGTGAGATATTGATCCATTCGTTCGCGGTCAGAACTGCCCAGCTGCCGGTTCAGCGATCGGGCATTTTCAGCGACGGCATCCACCAGTTTCATGCGGCGTTTGAATGCGTCGCGCTCGGAAGCCACGGATCCTCGATCTCCACGGAACAATCGATCGAAAACGCGGCGGGGGCTGTTTTCGGCCGGCACGGGGCGTCCCTCCAAGTTGAAGGAGATGGTGCCAGTTCGCGACAGGAACCCAGTTCCTGCATCGATACTCAGGACCAAGGACGGCTGGCGGCAGTGTTGTCGGGTATGCAGCGCGACGACTTGATCGAGGCCTGCGGAATTGTAGGTCCCTGGTTTGGGATTGTGCAATGGGGCGCCGGTGAGCCACATGTCCGAGCAGACGTGAGGGTCGCTCTTGGGGCCGCTCGGATGGTAGAGTCCGCCCATGAAACTGACATGCTTACGGAAAAGGGCCAGCGGTTCGGTCGACTTGCCGAAAACGAACTCTCCATTTTGTTCCGCGGTGGGGAACCAATGCCATTCTTCAATTCCATGTTCTGTTTTTGGAAGGGCCATTCCGTTGGCTGTGTAGAGGGCGCAGAACCGGCGAGGAACGGCGTCCGTCGCGTTCTTGCCCATGGCGTCGAGAACTGGCAATGCAAGTGCCATGCCTCCGACACCCTTGAGAAATGCGCGGCGGTCCAGTCGAAGAGGATTGCTCATATTATTTTGGAAGGAGCCAAAGTATCCCAACCATTAAACGCAGTATTCATCAGCAGATGGATCGCAGCCAAGGTCATTTTTCCAAAAACACCGGGCTGTGGACCAGCAATTGGATCATGTCCCGCAGGCGGTATTCCCCTGACTTTAGGGTGGTATTCTGTCGTTTGAGGAATTCGGTTTCGTTGTAGGAAAGGCTCCGACCTGTCGCGTAGATGGCGAGATGTTTGAGCAGACTGAAGGACACTTGATCGAGTCGGTCGTTTGCCAGATATCGTTTCAACGCGGTCATACCAGACACTTCGGTCTTGTCGGGCAGAATGGATCGAGCGTCCACCGTCGATGTCTTCAGGCGCCCGCCCGCGTCGAATTCTTCAAACGCGACTCCCCAAGGATCAATTTTGGAGTGGCACTGGGCGCAACCCGTTTGGTTGCGATGTTGCTCAAGTCGGGCTCGCAATGGGAGGTTTTTGGACTCTTCTTTGAGGGCGGGCACGTTGGGGGGCGGATCGTCCGGGGGTTCGGCGATGATGCGGCGTGCGAACCAGGCGCCACGTTTGATGGGGTTGGATTCACGACCATCGGAGAGTCCGGCCAGAATGGCTGCCTGGGTCAGGAAACCGCCCAACTTTTCGCTCACGCGGGGAAGCGCCACAAACTGGAACCCACTGTCGGTTTTGTCGGCCATTTCGTAATAAGCGGCAACGACTTCATTTGCCAGAACAATGTCGGAATCGATGAGATGGCGCGCCGGGAGGTTATTTCGGAAAAGGTGCTTTAGGAACTCCAAGGGCTCTCGGCGGAGTTGGGCTCGTGTATCACGGGTCAGCTTTGGGAATTGAGCGCGATCGGGTTCCAGGACTTGAAACTTATCGAGGGCGAGCCACTGAGACGCGAATTCTTCGATGAACAAAGAGAATCTTGGATCGTGGATCATACGGTCCACTGTGGCATCGAGTTGTGGGCGCAGCGCTCCGGATGCTGCTAACTGGAGTAGCGAGGAGTCCGGCGGTCCGTTCCATAGGAAGTAAGATAACTTGGAAGCCAATTCGAACGGCTCCAGCGGTTCGGGTGTTGGAGCGGGGCTGTTTTCGATCAGGAACAGAAACTGCGGTGACGTCAGCGCCACCTGCAAGGCGTCCTTGATCGCCGCTTCGAACTTACGTGTCCTTTGGTAGGAGGCTTCGAAAACTTTCACCAGTGCGGAATCTTCCTCAGACGTCGTCGGTCGTCGGTAGGCTCGCGTGGCGAACCGTTGGAGGATCTCACGCGCGTAACGGGTTGGATCCTGGGAGTGCTTGGAATCGATGAAAAGATTGCGATGAGCGGGTGGAGGCCACGACTCGAAATAGGGTCCTTCAAACTCGACGGATGAAATCAGCAAACGCGGCATGTCGCGCCCATCGGTGTATTCGCTGCGAACCCCGATCTCCCGGACACCCGCTAGGTAGTTCACATTGTCCTTCTCCACATCGGGGCTTGGAAAATTGCGTATGGCGCCTTCAAATCGAAATTGAGTGGGGTGTCGTTCCGAAACGAGTTGGGGTTCGCCGGCGGGAGAGAACGTGGAGCCGCAATCTCGACGGAGTCCCAGGTGAACTCCGAGGCTTGGGGATCGCTTTTCGAAGGCCTCAAAGCGACGGGCGACCTGGTGGCCTGACGGAAGTCGTGTCAGGACAATGCGATCCAAGCGGTTTGAATCGGCATAGGCTGCGAGGATTGGAAGTGAGCCTGCGGGAAGTCGCACTGCCAGAAAAGCGGGCTGTGCGACGGAGGGAGTTCCGCTGAACTGTCGAGCGCCCAAGGTCAGCACGAGCCTTTTGGATTCTTCATTTGGTTTTGGGGACGTGGACACTGGCACGTCATTAGTGGCCTTAACGTAGACATCCACTTGATAAATGCCGGGTTGATCGATCTTGATCGTTTGAATGGCTTGTAGTTCTCGGCAGGTGATCGAACGCTCGGAGTCGCTGGGTGCCTTTGGGTTGTTAGCATCGAGCAGGAGACCATCGTCGTACTTTGAGGCGGTGACGGTGATGCGGAAGTTGCCATGGTCCGGAAGTTCGCGAAGAGAGATCTTGAAGTTCGCCTTGGGGCCGTAGGTGCTGTCGACTCCGAAGAGTTCCGTGCTCGGAATGGCGGGCCGCAAGAGAAGTCCGCGGGGCACGGTGCTATACGCATCGCCTTTGGGATACCCGTGGCTGCCACGCATGCAGGCGAATACCGCATGGTAAATGCTGTCGTATTCCCTCCATCCTCGAACTGTATCGTTGCCTTTGTAGCCCTCGATGAAACGAAACTTGGTTTGCATCAAAAACGGGTCGTAGGAGAACGGTTTGAGTGGGGTCAATTCATGGACCACAAAGTCCTCATTTTTGAGCAGGAGGCTGTCCGCCCCTAGGATGAGGTCGTCCTTGCAAGGGTTTGGATTGATCGACGCGCCCAGATCCATTCGGAAGTTTTGAATGACTGGCTTGGAACTGGGATCGACGATGCAGCGGTTCAGCGCGGCGTCGGCCAGATCATAGTAGGCCTCCAACAATAATGGCGAGAGTTGCAGAGTTTCCTGGTGGTTGGAAAAGCCGTCGCGCGAGACGGCATCTGGGGGTAGGGTTTCGGACAGGTTATCGTCCAACAAGAGCAGGTCGCGGAGTGTGTTGCGATATTGAGAAGTGGTCAGACGTCGGACGCTTCCGTTTTTCGGAGTCGGTCTAGAGCGTGCGACGGTCAGGCCTTGATGAATCCATTCCACCGCCCGTTCCCGCTCCATCGCTGAGGGTTGGGGTTCGTCATCGGGTGGCATGACTCGAGTGGTCAGTTGTTTGGCGATCGATTCCCAGAGCCGGATCTGAGAGTCGCCGAGTTTGGCGTCCAGGTGGTCGACGCGGACTCCGGATTTCAGCTTGTCTGGATTGTGGCAGGGCACGCAATGCCGGTTTAGAAACGGCTTCACATCCGTTTCGAAGGCGGTTTCCAGGACCACAGCGGAGTCGGCGGCGAGCGGGCGATACCAGGCGATGGAGAGAATTAGAATTGTGGCTAAAAATCGTGACATGCAGCGGTGCTTTGGCCCCATCAACACCCATGGGGATCAGTATGCGGATCATGTCTGTAAGATGGTAATGGGTCACGTCTATAGTGAGTCTTTTTCAGGGGGATTGTCTGCGATGGCAGGCGGTGGACGGGAGTCGACTCTGGAACATCACGAGAGGCGTTGCTCTGTGTTTCGAATTGGGGTTTACTCCAGGCATTGAACACCCCCTTGAGCCGTCTCCCGGCATCCGCCTTGGGTCAATCCGAGGTTTTGGATCGCGCGATTCATCGGGCGAAGTGGCGTTTATTGCCGTTTCTGCTCCTGATGTATCTGTTCGCCTACCTGGACCGCGCAAACATTGGCTATGCCAAACAGGCCTACCAGGCAGCCACGGGAATCTCAAACGCCGCCTTCGCCTTTGGAGCGGGAGCGTTCTTTGTGACGTACGCCTTGTTCGAGGTGCCTAGCAATTTGATTTTGCATCGGGTGGGCGCACGACTGTGGCTGGCGCGGATCATGGTGCTGTGGGGAATCATTTCAGCGGTCATGATGTTTGCCAATACGGACACGTCGTTTTGGGTAGTGAGATCCTTTTTGGGCGCTGCAGAGGCGGGTTTTTTTCCAGGATGCATCTTGTACTTCACTTATTGGTTTCCAGCCAAAGCGCGAGGTCAGGTCATGGCGATCTTCTATTTTGGGTCACCCCTGGCGCTTATGCTGGGAGGGCCTCTCTCGGGAATGCTGTTGGAGTTACAAGGGTTGATGGGGTTGCACGGATGGCAATGGATGTTTTTGGTGGAAGGACTCTTGGCCAGTGTCATTGGCATTTGGGCGTACTTCTATCTGACGGATCGGCCAGCCGATGCGAAATGGATGCCGCCCGAAGAGCGCGAGGCGTTGACCCAAGCCGTCGCGAGTGAAGAGGCTGCCAAACAGTCCTACGGGACCGTCACTTTTGGCTCTGTCTTCCGAAATCCGCGGCTGCTGCATTTTGCGCTGATCTATTTCCTGATTCAAATCAGCGGGTACGGCGTGGCTTTTTATCTTCCAACCATTGTCAGTGCGTTGATGAACAAAAACGTCGGCCTCATGGTGGGATTGGTTTCTTCGATTCCTTGGGCAGTTGCGATTATTGCGTGTTCCTTTTGGCCAAGCCTGGCCATGAAGACCGGCTACCGTCGGAGCTTTGCATTTATCTCCCTGATGTGCATTACGGTCGGGTTGGCCGTCGCCGGGCATTTGCCACCAAAGTTCGCCATCGCGGCCCTATGTTTTGTTACGGCCGGAATCATCTCCGCTCAGCCTATTTTCTGGACGTTTCCCACGTCCTATTTCGGTGGTGTTGGCGCCGCGGCAGGTATCGCTACCATCAATGCGCTTGGCAATTTGGGCGGGTTTGTCGCTCCAAACGTCAAGACTTGGCTGGAGAAGACCACGGGGGAGCCTCAATCGGGACTGTACTTCCTGGCGATCTCCGCGTTCCTGGCGGGATTGTTGGTGCTGGCCTTGCGACCATACGATCGTCTGCTGAGCGACCGGCGACCGGTTTAATATCAGAAGCCGAGGCAAAGCCTTGTTTCACCTTACATTTCAAATCCGGTACGTGGCCTGCACTCCGAGTGGGAGATTAAGACCCCACCAAATCATGAGCAGAATCGTCCAAGCGACTAAGAAACACACAGAAAACGGCAACATAGTGGAGATGAGTGTTCCGATGCCTGTTTTCTTCGCATACTTCTGGCAGTAGACCACGATCAACGGAAAGTACGGCAATAGCGGTGTGATGATATTGGTACTGGAATCTCCGATCCTATAAGCCGCCTGAGTGAATTCGGGGGCGTAGCCCAACTGCATCAGCATTGGAACAAAGATTGGCCCTAGAAGAGCCCACTTCGCTGAGGCGGAACCAATGAGCAAGTTGACCCCGGTGGAAAGCAGAATGATACCCACAATGGTCACGGCTCCTGGCAGTGCCAAGTTCTTCAAGATGTTGGCGCCCTTGATCGCGATGAGAGCGCCGAGATTGGACTCTCGGAAGGCATAGGTGAACTGCGCTGCGCAAAAGGCCATCACCAGATAGTACCCCATGGTATTCATGGATTTGGCGATTCCTTGGATGACCTCCCGATGGTTCTTGACGGTTCCTGCCACATAACCGTGAACCACTCCTGGAACGAGGAAGAAGATCGCGATCAGCGCGACTATTGATTCCATCAAGGGCGCACCATGACCCGCGAGGGCGCCATCCTTGGAGCGCAGCGGCGATGTGGCGGGCCAAGCCCAGGCCAGAAGAATCAGTGCCAAGACGATGAATGACCCGATCCCGGCAAAAAAGCCACGTTTCTCCCGATCACTAATGTGGTGTAAGTCGGTTTCTAATTGGGACTGCGCATCGATTGGCAGATGGCTGCGAAGCCGTGGTTCGATGACGCGATCTGTGAGAAACCAACCGATGCTGACGATCAAGACGCACGCAGCACTCATGAAATACCAGTTACACAGTGGATTCACGGTGCGTGCTGGGTCGAGGATCTGCGCTGCGGATTGGGTGAAGCCCTGGAGGAGCGGATCCAGACTGGACGGCAAGAAGGAGGCGCTGAGGCCACCCGCAACGCCAGCGAATGCACAGGCAATGCCCGCGATGGGATGTCGTCCTGCCGATGCAAAAACGATGCCGCCCAAAGGGATGACCAGCACGTAACCGGTATCACCGGCTGAATGACTGATGATTGCCACCAAAATCAGCATCGGGGTTAGGAGCGACTTCGGGGTGATCCGCAGCAAGAATTTGATTCCAGCCTGGATGAAGCCGGTTTGTTCAGCGATTCCCACTCCGAGCATGGCGACCAGGACGATGCCGAGCGGGGGGAACTCGGTGAAGGTCTTGATGATGCGCGATAGAAAGGCGGCGAGATTCTCTCCTGACAGCAAGTTCTTGATGACGATCGGTGCCGATTCCAGCAGTTGCCCTGCGGCATCGCGTTTCACGGTGCGAGGGTCGATCTCCGTAAAGTGGATTGGGGATAACACCAAGGAAGCGCCCCACGTCAACAGGAGTGCGACGACAAATAGGATGGCGGGATCGGGCAATTTGTTTCCGAGCCGTTCCAAGTTATCGAGGAACCGTTGGAGCAACGAGCGACCGGGTGCGTCGGAAGTTTCTTGGGAGCTCATAAACGAAACCTAATGTAAGTCGCATCCCACTGGCCACGAATTTTGGGCAGAACCCGGTAGATTTACCTGGAATCGGCGAGAAGTTAGAAATACTTCTCCACGATCCAGCGAGGCTGCCACGGGTCCGGTTTTCGTTGGTAGCCATCCAGGTTGAGGTCTTTGGGCACTGGATTTGGGACTGTCAGGGCCTGTCGATCACCCACGTTGACCTGCCATTCCTTCATCAGGGTGAGGAGACGCTCGATCTGATGTCGGTGACCTGGTTCTTTGGCCAAGTTGTGCTTCTCGAAAGGATCCCGTTTCAAATCAAAGAGTTGGCGATGATTGATCTGCGGATACACAATCAGTTTCCAGCGCTCATCCCGAATGGCTCTCATGGTGTCGGTGAATGGCAGGAAAACGGATTCACGAATAGACGCCTTTTCGCCAGACCAAAGCGGCTTCAAACTGGAGCCCGCCAAACCGGAAGGCACCGTTACGCCCGCCAATTCAGCGAGGGTTGGAAAGAGATCGAAGAGGTAGGTGAATGAAGAAATCATGCGGCCGCCTGGGATGCCGGGGCCGACCAGGATCAAGGGGCATCGCATGCTGTGCTCGTAAACGCTTTGTTTTCCGAGCAACCCGTGGCTTCCCATGGCCAACCCGTGATCCGCAGCATAAATGACGTAGGTATTAGCCGCGTGGGGCGACCGTTTTAGCGCTGCCAAAATGCGTCCGACTTGAGTGTCCAGATGGGTGATGAGTCCGTAATACTCGCACAGTTGATCGCTGATTACTTCCCGCGTGCGTGGATAGGCCGCGAGGTTTTCGTCGCGTAAACTCTTCGTCCATCCATGATTGAAAGGATGTATGGGCAGAAAGTTGCTGGGCAGCGGCGGACGTCGGTCATAGTAGTACTGTCGGTACTCTGCTGGCGGATTTCTGGGATCATGTGGGGCTGTGAAAGCCACGTAACAGAAGAAGGGAGCGGCTGTGCGATAGGAATCGAGGAACGCGATGGCGGCGTCGGCGAATTCCTCGCTGGAGAATTTTGATGCGGTCCGGTTCGGTGAAAATTTTCCTGACTCAAGATCGGTCACGGGCATTTTGGTGTGGTCATCCATGCCGCCGAAGAAAACGGATCGACCCTGTTGAAATGCCCGGGCGAATGAGGGCTTTTCATTGTGCCATTTGCCGGTGGCGAACGTTGAATAGCCGTGCGCGCCCAACAATTCGGGCAGTAGTTTAGATCCGGCTAGATTGTGCGGGAGGTTGAACCAAGTGCGGCCGCTCATGAGCATGGCCCGGCTTGGGATGCACACCGCACCGCTGTTCGATCCGAAGCAGTAATTGCCGCGAAAGCTGGTGCCACGCCGAGTCAGCAGATCGAGATTCGGTGTTCGGATATGGAGATTTCCCCAGGCCCGAATGGTATCGGCACGTTGATCATCGGCAAATAGAAACAGGAAGTTGGGTCGACTGGAAGCGCCTGGCTCCGCACCGGTTAACATGCAGAGCCCGAGACGCCACCATGCAATCCAGCTCAACCAATGGCTCAGAACTTTCATGAGAATGGTCCGAGTGTCCCGAGAGTGATTGACGGAGTCGATGCTTGATTTTGTTCACCGCGAGTTTCGGGCGCGTGGTTGGACTGCCAAGTGTGGGTCTTTATCCTGCCATGGCCTGTGTCACAAAACATTCATAGGGCTTTCCCCCAAGCCAGTTGGGGAGCTAGGTTTCGGGCGCACATGATTCGAATCCAATATAGAGTTCTAATTTTTTGGATGTTGATGCTGGTTGGTTGTCGGGCGCCATCAAAGTCGACGCCGACGGTATCGAAGATTGCGAAGCAAGACCCCAAGACGGAACCATTGAGGTTGGTTGCTTGGTTTCCTGAGATTATTCGTGCCAAACCGGCCAGTGGGAGAGTGTTGCTATTCCTTTCGCGTTCGAGCGGTGGCGAGCCTCGTCTTAAAATGAGTTGGTTCGAACCTGAGCCGGTTTTTGCGATCGATGTGAATGAAATGAGAGCGGGTGAGTACGTCACCTTCCTGCCGTCGCGATTCAAGTCGCCAGATGCCTTGGCGTTTCCTGAGCCTTTGGGACGATTGAAGCCGGGGACTTATTTCGCGCAGGTGCTCTTCGATCAAGACGTTACCCGACGGGATTTCAATCAGGGACCTGGAAATCTTTATAGCCGTCCGGTGACTGTTGAGTTGGCTGGGGAACGCGGGGGAACGTATGATTTAGTGATGGATCAAGTGGTCCAGGAATCACGCTATGAGGACACCGAGTGGGTTAAATTCGTGAAGATTCGCAGCCGATTACTGAGTGAATTTCATGGTAGGGATGTGTTTCTGCAGGCCGCGGTCTTATTGCCTCATGGGTATGCGAACGAGTCGGAGCGTCGTTATCCAGCCGTGTACAAGATCCCCGGCTTTGGTGGTCGTCACGATTCGTTGCTTGGTTTCGCATCGGGCAAATCTACCGAGTGGGAGGAATGGTCGACGGGCAAAAATCCGTTCCGAGGCGTTGAAGTCCTGCTGGATCCGGACGTGCCGTTGGGACATTCGGTCTTTGCCAATTCGGCGAACAACGGTCCGGTGGGCGATGCCTTGGTGACGGAACTGATTCCGGAAGTGGAAAAGCGATTTCGACTGGTGACCGAGGCGCGCGGTCGATTCGTCAGCGGCCATTCGTCGGGGGGATGGTCGTCTCTTTGGTTACAGGTAGCGTATCCGGAATTTTTCGGGGGGTGTTGGAGCACCGCTCCAGATCCGGTTGATTTCCGAGCTTACCAAACGGTGGATCTCTATGAGGATCACAATGGGCACTGGACGCGGGATGGTTATCCGAGGCCGGTGGCGCGGACTCGATATAACACGCGGTTGACAATGATTCAGTTCAATCACATGGAGTACGTCCTGGGGTATGGAGGGCAATTGGATTCGTTTGACGCGGTATTCAGCCCCAAGGGAACGAATGGACTGCCGCGGCCGGTGATGAACAAATTGACGGGCGCGATTGATCGCCATGTGGTGGACTATTGGAAGCGCTACGACATTCGGTTGGTGTTGGAAACGCAATGGGCAACATTGGGGCCGAAGCTTCGAGGGAAACTCCACATACTGGGAGGCGCTTGGGACACGTTCTACCTGGAACCTGCTCTGGAACACCTCAAGGCGTTTCTCGACACCAAAGATCACGGAGGAACTGTCGAAATTCTGCCGGGAGACCATGGGTCGTTCATGACCGATGGTGTTCGGGCACGGATTTGGAAAGAAATGGCGGAATCCTTTGCGCGTTAGTCTTATGTGAGCGGAGCATTACTCTCGCGGGGCTTCTTTCACTGGGACGTAACGAGGCGGTTGGATAGGTCCCGCCTCGTTAGAACCAAGAAGTGACCCAGTGCGAATTCCCAGTCCTATCTGACGGTGAACTAGGGTTTAATGTGCGTGGATTGAGCGAGGTATTCGAGGAGACCCGCTAGATCGGCGGCAGGTAGTTGTTCGAATCCGCCAGGCATGATGGAATCATTTGAAGCCTCTAAGGTGGCGATGTCGCGTCGTTGGATGGCGTGTTTTTGACCGGTTGTGTCGAGGATCTCGATGCTGGTGGCTGACTCGGTATCGAGTCTGCCTGCGAAGGTATCACCGCCCTTGGTGGTAGCGGTCCAGCGTCGGTAATTGGCTTCGACACTTCGATTGGGGTCGAGCACTTCGACCAGCAGCTCGGCTTTGGATCGGACGCCGATGCCGGTAAGGTCGGGTCCGATATGGGCACCCTTGCCACTCAGGGCGTGGCAGATTAGGCAGTTTTTGTCGAAGGCTTCTTTGCCGCGGACGACATCGCCCTTCTCCTGGGCCAGTGGGAGCAATTTCTGGATGGTGGCGGCGAGCTCGGCACTGGTCGCGGTTGCACCGCCCGTCTTCTGCTCAATGGCACGCGCTCGATCGGAGATGGAGGGCTTCGCATGTCGCCTGAGCTGATTCCATTGATCGCCAGCCAGATCCGATTTATGGAGTTTTCCGGCTTCGAGTGAGGTCAGGACGGTCGAAGCCCACTCGGTGCGGCGCAAAAGAACACCCAAAGCGGTTCGGCGTGCTGCCGGGGTGAGTTTCATCCAAGCTTCAAGAATTGCCGGTGCAACGCTGGGTTCGCGACTGGCAGAAAGGGCGTTGAGCAAGCCGGTGGAGAATTCCGGAGTGACCAGCGGAGTCAATTGATGGATCAACCCTTGGACCACGTCCGCACGGTCGTCGAGGCCGAGGAGGCGACGAGCGGCATCTACCCGGGATTCATCGGCGAGGGAGGCGTTGGAGACCTGTGTTTGGAGGCGACCCGAAAGGGCGGCAACCTCATTGGCGAACAGACTCTTGCGTTCCCAGCGATCGGCCAAGGCGATCAAGGCGCTCCGCGCGTCGTCCGGAAGGCCTTTGATGAGAGCCACCAAACTGGATTCATCCTCGGGGCTCAAACTGAGCTTCTTGCCTTCCGGCCAGCCGGTGGCGAGCCCATCAATGAAGGCTCTGGCGACGAGTTCAGGGGCCTGGGCGGAAGTTTTGAGCAGGGGTGTGACTTCGAGCGGGCCCCGGCTGGCGTAATGGCGAGCCACGACGCGTACGGCGTCGCTGGCGGGCGCGGGAAAGGGCGAGGTAGATGCCAACAACGTTATTAGGAAACCCCGATCATGTCGCGCCCCTGCGCTGGTGGCTGCATCGCGAATCCAGCGGTCCGAGCCATTGCGCGGGTCCTGCACGGCCTGGGCGATGGCTTGGCCAGCGTTTTCGCTGCCAGGCATTTCAGCGAGTGCGAGGAAGGCCGCGAGGCGCACTTGGGCATCGCCATCGCTCAAACTTTCCGCATTGATAATCAGTGGAACAGAATCGGCGATACGCGGGAGCACGTTGAGAGCGGTTCGGCGCACCGATGGGGTGGGATGGCGCAGGGCATTGCGAACGGCGGTCCACCCGGCACTCGTGCGATCCTCAATGGCATCCAGTCCGTGCAAGGCCCAGAGAGCATGCAGAGCTCCAGGACTCAGGCCCAATTCGTCGGTCCTGGTTTGGTGGGTCAGGGCGATGAGTGCGGGAATCACGGATTCGTCTTTGCGCTCTACTAGCAACCGTTGGGCGTGCAGACGCCAAAACAGATTTGGGTTAACAAGTGCGTTAACCCAGTGGAGTGGTGTCGCCCCGGCGAGTTTGGGTGAGGCTCCAAGGTTGCTGCCCGTGTGGGTTACACGATAAATCCGGCCGTGCCGTTTGTCCCGGAGAGGTGTTTCGTAGGCATTGCCTTTTCCGTTCTTGAAACCATGAGGCGTCGGGTTGTGCTGGATAATGTAATTGTACCAGTCGATGAACCACATCGCGCCATCCGGACCCACTTCCGCCATGATGGGCGCAAACCATTCATCATCACTTGCCAGGAACGTGTGCTCATTGATGGCTTTAAAATCAGATCCTTGAGCGGCCAGACGAAATTTGCCGATTAAATGTCCCGTCGGTTCCGTGACAAAAGCGACCGAATTCCAATAGTCCCGTGGAAAATTTCGGGCGGTGTAGAGGGCGTGCCCAGCGCCGGCGGTGTAGCGCCCGTGGACGTCTACCTGACGCACTTTTGGAGTGACGGGAAAGAACTGCTGGCTGTCGGCGATGGTTTCCATCCGCGTTGCGGACCAACCGGTGACGGTTTCATAGAAGCGGTTGGGAACAGCCATATACCAACTGGCGTTGTTGTTGGCCGTTGAGCCGAAGACCGTGCCTTCTTCGCTGAACCCCAGGCCCCAAGTGTTGTTGTTGCTCGAACGGATAAACTCGAGTGCTGAACCATCGGGTTTGAAGCGGAACACACCCATGCCGAATTTCAGTCGGCGGCCCCCGACATCGCCATCAAAGCCGCTGTAACCCACGACTCCCCAGATCCAGTTATCGAATCCGGTTCGGATGTTGCTGGCCGTGGCGTGGGTATCGCCCATGCCCCAGCCACGGAAAAGTGTACGACGTTCATCTGCCTGATCATCACCGTTGGTATCGCGGAGGAACAGCGTCTGGCCGCCTTCGATGACTATGAGTCCGCCGTTGGCGAAACACAAACCGGTTGGAATGCTGAGCTTGTCAGCGAACACGGTGAATTTGTCGGCACGTCCGTCTCCGTTCGTGTCTTCGCAGATTTTGATTCGATCGCGGCCACCGCCAGCAGGTTGAAGTTCGTTGGGATAATCGATGGTTTCAGCGATCCAAAGACGTCCCCGTTCATCCCAAGCCATGGTGATCGGCTTGAGTATCTCGGGATCGGCAGCCCAGAGTGTCGACTCGAATCCCTCTGGAAGAACCACGTGAAGGGCAGAATCCCCTGGAGCGAGAGGTGATTGCATTTGGGTGATCTGTTCGCCTTCTGTGCCCCACTTTTCACCTGGCAGATAGTTGGGCATTGCAAATCCAGCAGGCTGATACTGAAAGGGTTTCAGCCCGGTCTTCGGCTTGAGGTCCTCGCCCAACAAGGTTCCAACTAATCCCAGTGTCAATGCAGCGGCGTGGAAGCGAACAACGGCACATCGTGTAATCATGGACAATGAATGAAGAAATGATTCTGGGACCAAACTACTCAAAAGGCCCATCGAGTGGCTATGCAGCAGTGCGCAGATATTTTGTGATTTTTTCAGGGCAACCACGGTCGAAGGGGTTGGCAACCTTATCCGCATTCGTGCATGCTGAACCGCGTGATCACCGTCGCATCGACACTGACCTCCCGAATTCCCGGGAAAGCCGGGGTTTGGCGTGGTGTCTGGTCGCGATATGGCATCAGGATCTTTGGGACTGTCTGGTTACTGGTTTTCACGCTCCCAGTCCGCGGCGACAAACTGCAGTTCAATCGTGATATACGCCCCGTCTTGTCAGATGCCTGCTTTCGGTGTCATGGGTTTGATGCAGCGACGCGCAAGGGCGGGGTGCGTCTGGACCTTCGCGACGATGCACTGAAGCCCGGGAAATCGGGAGCGACCCCGATTGTCCCTGGAAAACCGGACCAGAGTGAGGTGGTGCGACGGCTGTATGCGCCGGATCCGGACGAGTTAATGCCGCCGCGAGAGAGCCACAAGAGATTGACCGCGGAGCAGAAGGCGACGATTCGGAATTGGATTCAAGAAGGCGCTGTTTACGAGGGGCACTGGGCGTTTCAGCCGATTGCGCGTCCGGAAATTCCGTGGGCCGGGCAGGCGCGTGACGCGCCATTGGGCCATCAGCCGATTGACGCCTTTGTTTCGGCAACGCTGCGAGCCAAGGGGCTCCCGTTGGCGGGGCGAACCGATCGCACCACATTGATCCGACGGGTCAGCCTGGACTTGACAGGAATGCCGCCGGCACCCGAGGCGGTGGCGGCATTTGAAGTGGACGAACGGGACGATGCGTACGAGCGCGTGGTGGATCGTCTATTGCGATCCCCGCGTTATGGGGAGCGGATGGCTCAGGACTGGTTGGATGCTGCTCGATTCGCGGACAGCAATGGATATCAGGTGGATCGCGATCGAGAAGCTTGGGCTTGGCGCGACTGGGTGGTTGGGGCATTCAACCGAAACCTGTCGTTTGATCAATTTACGGTGGAACAATTGGCTGGAGATCTATTGCCAGGAGCGACGTTTGAACAGCGGATTGCGACGGGTTTCCATCGGAATCACATGAGTAATGAGGAAGGGGGAATCATTCCAGAGGAGTTTCTCGCGGAATACTGTGCGGATCGAGTGGAGACCACGGCGACGGTTTGGTTGGGGCTGACGTTTAACTGTGCCCGGTGTCATGACCACAAGTACGATCCATTCACTCAGCGCGACTTTTACGGCTTGTATGCGTTCTTCCACAATATCACTGAGAAAGGGGTTGGAGACTATGGATCGCATTATCGGCGAAGTACTCCTCCCTGGATGCTGCTTCCGGCGCCGGAGTTAGAAACGGCGCTCGGTCGATTGAATCAGGATTTGTCGGATGAGAGTGCGGTGCTGACCAATTTGGCATCCCAAGTCCTGTTGAATGCGGCTGATTGGGAACGGCAGGTGACCAATGCCCACGTGACGTGGCAAAAGCCTTGGCTGCTGCACCCGCATGTCTCGAGCAATGGGGTGACCGAAGTGGGGCTCGAATCGGTACTGAATCTGCGATCTCTGGACACCAACCTCGTGGTGTTCTCGGCGACACTCCGGATTCCGTTGTCGAGTGTGAGTGCCCTGCGATTTGAACTGTCGCGAAACCATTCTGAAGTTGCGGGTAGCACCAATCGGATTGGGGTTCGCGAATTGAGGGTGTGGCGTGTGGATGGCCCGTTGACCGAGACCAACGCCCTTGCGGTGCGGCCTCGTTCGATTGAGACGGGTGCCCCGACCGACGACGTGGCGAAGGCGTTGGATGGAAAGACCAACACCAGTTGGCAGGCGGTCTTTACGACCAATGGAGCGGTCGTCGCGTGCGTGGATTTTTTGAGGCCCCTGCCAGGAAGCGGTCAGGTTTTGTTGAAAATTGAATTGGAAGCCTCGGCCTCGGAAACGAACTGGCCTTGGCGACTAGCGGTTGAGGCGACATCGACGCCGCTTGACTGGTTGGCGACGCCGGAAGTTCGGGGAATTCTACTCAAGCCGGTCGTGGATCGAAAAGACGAAGATCAAAAGAAGCTGGGGGCATTCCGGCTGGCGCAATCGCCCGTTTACGAGGCACAGCGGCTGCGTGTGGAAGGAGTGCGTGGTCGAGCCAAAGAAAAGGAAAACGCACTCCCGGTGACCTTGGTGATGCAGGAGATGGATCAGCCTCGGGAGACATTCGTGTTAATGCGTGGGGCCTATGATCGAAAGGGGGAACGAGTCATGCCATCGACGCCTGGAATGCTACCGGCATTTTCTTCGGAGTTACCCCGAAATCGGCTGGGGTTGGCGCGCTGGCTGACATCGTCGTCTAATCCACTGACGGCTCGGGTGATGGTGAATCGGTTATGGCAATCGTTCTTCGGAGTCGGGCTGGTGCGGACCGCCGAAGATTTCGGGGTGCAAGGTGAGGCGCCGAGCCATCCGGAGTTATTGGATTGGCTGGCGCGTTCGTGGATGGAACGTGGTTGGGATATAAAATGGTTGGTGAAGGAGATGGTCACCAGCGAAACTTACCAACGGGCTTCGAAGTTCTCAAAGGAGAGCGCGACGATTGATCCGGAAAATCGATGGTTAGCCCGCGGTCCGCGATTCCGATTATCGGGGGAAGCCATTCGAGATCAGGCGTTGTCGGTCAGCGGCTTAATGGTGGGGCAATTTGGTGGACCTGCGGTGCGACCCTACCACCCTTCTGGAATCTACGAGCAAGTGGTGGCGGGTTCGTCAGCAGATACCTACGTTCAGGACAAAGGAGCGAACCTCTATCGGCGGAGTTTGTACACTTACTGGAAACGTTCGGTGCCGAATCCATCACTTTTATTGTTCGATCGACCGTTCCGGGAAACGTGTGCCGTGCGACGGGCGCGGACGAGTACGCCCTTGCAGGCGTTGAACCTGTTGAATGACCCAACCTACGTGGAGGCCTCACGGGCCTTGGCGCAGCGTATGATTCGCGAGGGCGGGTTAACGGAGGAACGGCGCGTTCGCCATGGGTTTCGGTTGGTTACCTGTCGGCAACCCAATCCAGCTGAGCTCAGAATCTTAATCCAGGGATTGCGGCGCGCGGCTGCCAGTTTTGCTGCGGATTACGCTGCCGCTGAGGCTTTGGTCAAGGTTGGCGATTCTGTGCGTGCCACCAATCTCGATTTGGTGGAGTTGGCCGCATACACTTCAGTGGCTAGCACCTTATTGAACCTGGACGAAACATTGACCAAAGAATGACTCACGATTCCGTCCATCTGACCCGGCGGTTGTTTCTTTCTCGTGGAGGCACAGGCATTGGTGCCGCTGCATTGATGTCGCTCCTGAATTCCTCAGGGCTTCGTGCGGACGGCAGAGTCGGGTCGAAAACGGTGGGTGAATCGTTGACACATCGGGGCACCGCGCGGCGAGTCATCTATCTGACTCAAGCAGGAGCTCCATCACAGTTGGATTTATTCGACTACAAGCCGGGCTTGAAAGCCAGGTTTAAGGAGAATCTACCCGATTCCGTTCGGGGAGGGCAGCGATTGACAGGCATGACTTCCGGCCAGAAA
This sequence comes from Verrucomicrobiales bacterium, assembly GCA_005793375.1. Lineage (GTDB taxonomy): Bacteria > Verrucomicrobiota > Verrucomicrobiia > Limisphaerales > UBA9464 > SXSK01. The sequence goes on from SXSK01000351.1 coordinate 53,364, forward strand.
ACGCTGCCGATTGCTCCGACGCCGTTTGCATTTCGTCAACACGGTCAGAGCGGGATTTGGCTGAGCGAACTGATGCCGCACACGGGCCGTGCTGTCGATGAGATGTGTTTGGTCCGTTCGGTGTTTACCGAAGCGATCAACCATGATCCAGCGATGACCCTGTTGCAGACAGGGAGTCAAGTCGCTGGACGCCCATCCGTGGGTGCATGGCTTTCTTACGGGTTGGGATCTGAGAACTCGAATCTGCCGGGATTTGTGGTGATGATCTCACGGCCGAGCGGCCCGACCAATGCTCAGCCCTTGCACGAACGCATGTGGGGTTCTGGATTCCTTCCGTCTCAGCACCAGGGCGTGCGATTCAGTCCAGGTCGGGACCCGGTGTTGTATTTATCCAATCCGGCCGGCATGGATGATGGCAGAAGGCGCGGTATGCTGGACGACCTGGCAGCATTGAACCGGCTAAAGCTTGAGATCTACCAGGATCCGGAGATCCAGACTCGAATCACGCAGTACGAATTGGCGTACCGAATGCAGGCATCGGTCCCTGAGTTGACCGATCTTTCCAAGGAACCCAAATCGATCTTCGAGTTGTATGGTCCTGATTCGACAAAACCGGGAACCTTTGCCGCCAATTGTATTCTGGCCCGGCGCTTGGCCGAACGCGGGGTTCGATTCATCCAGTTATATCATCGAGGATGGGACCAGCATGCCAGTTTGCCTGAGCACATTCGTCATCAGGCGCGTGACACCGACCAACCGTCGTCGGCATTGCTCATGGACCTGAAACAGCGGGGTTTGCTGGACGACACGTTGATAGTCTGGGGTGGTGAATTTGGAAGGACAGTTTTCAGCCAAGGGGAACTTAGCGAAACCAACTTCGGGAGAGACCACCACCCTCGATGCTATTCCATCTGGATGGCCGGCGGCGGTATTCGGGCGGGCACGACGTATGGTGAGACCGATGATTTTTCCTACAATATCGCGCGCGATCCTGTGCACTTGCATGATCTGAATGCCACTATCCTGCATTGCCTGGGTATTCATCATGAACGGCTGACGTTCCGTCATTTAGGACGGGATTATCGGCTGACTGACATTCATGGAAATGTGGTGTCGGGTTTGTTGAGCTAATCCCGCTTAAAAAGGGAGATGACTGGCGGGTGACGGCAAAAGCGGCAGCGGGCCGCCGACACTCCGAAGGGGCGTATGGGTGGTTGGGTTCAGGTCAGAACGACTGGCTGGGCTTGGTGGTGCTGCGTGAGCGGGTTGTTGATTGTTGTGCGATGGCATTGCTGAACAGAGAGTCGGGTGTGATGGCATGAATCTCGATTCCCGCGATACATCCTCGGAAGTTTCCAAGATTGAGCCGCCAGGGGCCAGTTCGCCGGTGATTAAAGGGCACGATGCCTTCGGCGATTCTTCCGCCATCAATGGTCACTGTGGCGAAGGCAGCGGCGTCATCGTCCTGCGGCGTGAGTTTCAGTTCCAGTTGGTGCCAGAGTTCCACCGTGAGCGCCATGGCGACGAGGGCTCGATTGGCTACGGGAGTGCTTCCCACGAGGACATCAGGAGAGTTCGCCCCTTTTTCCTGAGTCAGTTCCAAGCGCGCATCCCACGCTTTGGCGAGCGATAGGAGAGGGACGGATTCGTCGCCGGCGGCAGTCCACGATTCCGGCAGGATCCAGGCGGAAATACGAATGGGACTGGATATTGGAATGGTGGTCGGCAGATCCAGCCACGCCTGCGAACCGAGACCGCCGAAATGAAGGACGCTTCGATCAATGCCCTCGACGGGCCTAAAGGCACAGTGACCTTTGAGATTTAGCCTGGATCCAGGACTCCCTATGTCTGCAAGCGATCCGTCGAGGGGGAGCCAGCAAAGTGGATTGCCGATGGGTGGTGCCCAACAGGCCTGGGGTGGTGTCCGGATGCTGGCTGTTGAGACTGAGTTGGCGGTGGTGGCCGGCGCGTGGTTGGTGGAAGTTTGTTCCCGGATGTTTCTCAGCCGCTGACTGGGAGGCGAGTGATTAATTGGATTGGGGTCCTCGGCACGCACCACGGCCTGGGGGAGGATACCAGAGATTCTTGAGTGTATCTTCTGGGGAGTTTCGAGACGTTCGATTTCACGAGTCCCAAAAAGACGTCGGCCATCCGGGAGAACAATCTCTACTTCGATCCAGGATGGTTCGGTGTTGGAGCGGGTGATCGTCCGGGTGAGCCCGCCTTCGCTCCAGCCTTCTGGTGTTTCCCAAAGTATTCGGGCTTTGTCCAAGAAAAGGCCGGTGGTTGAGAGGCAGACATTTGCGGTAGACCCCAAGGGCAAGGGGTCAGGTATACCAGCAATGGTCAGGGCAGGCAATTCGGCGGGGAGTTCGATGGCTCCGGAAGACTTGGCGAACAGCGCCGCGCCCACAGCAAGGGACTGTCCTAACTCGATCACTGTGGCTTCGGTTGTGGTGTTGAATACGTCCGTATAACGATCGAACAAAGGGAACCGTCCAGAGTCACGGTTTGGAGAGGGATACATGAGTCCAGGCAGAGTGCGTTTGTAATGATCGAGCCAACTGAATCCAGAGGCACAAGCACCCACAACCAGCCCCGATGGTGGGAGCTTCTGGGGGTCGTTTCGCGCGATTTGTGAGACAGGTTCTCTAGGGAAGTGAGGACCTAAGCCGGTGACAAAAGTCACTCCCGCAGGATTAGCTCCCCAAGCGTAACCCAGGTTCGACCAAAGAGCCGATTCGAAACGTGCCTTCTGATTCGGATCGGTGGATTGCAGATCCGCGACCAAGAGATCAAAGGCAACGGCCTGTGGAAAGATCCAGCCAGCGGAATGGATTCGTTTGGATTCGACGGGGAAGCTTAGCCCCAACGCGCATTGTTCGGAACGAACGGCTTGGTCCACCCCGGCCGCCAATAGCTCTCGACGGCACGCGTCGAGGTAACGCGTGTCGCGGTGTTGTGCCGCCGAGCGGGTACCGCCGAAAGCGTAGGTTCTTATGGCGTTGCCCCACGCGCCCGGGAGTCGCCACCAGGTCCACCTCCGATTCTCCCGGGCGCTTGGGTTGGGCATCCAGGATTGGACGGCTGATTGGTATTGGGGAGCTCCGGTGGCCATAAAGAGCGATGCTGCCGCCCAGGCCATTTCGTCATCGTGAAGGAATTCATCGCCGTAGTGCGTGAGCTTTTGGTAGGCGCCATCGCGTCCGTATCGCAGCATGGCCTTCTGCAGGAATCCCCAGGCGTTTGTGGCGGCAATTCGATAGCGGGCGGCTTCCAGCGGAAAGTGACGTTGAAATTCGGGAGCTGCTGCCAACTGGGCCAGAGCAGCGCATGCGGCGGCGGTCGCCGCGGTATTTTTGGGCCAAACCACTTGTGGGTCACCTTGGCTGGGAAGGACGTTGTTTTCGTAACGACGAGCGCGTGGGTAGACAAGAAAGTAAAAACCACCATCGAGATCTTGAAGTTTGGTGAGGAAGTCGGCTTCGCGTTTGGCGATTTGCCACAAATCCCCGATGTCATCATGACTTTCCGGCAACCCCAGGCTGTCGAGTCCCCCAACCCCGGGGAAATGCTCGGCGGCAAATGCCAATTCATGAATGAGCTGAGCGCTGTTAATGGTGTACTTGCTATAATCCCCGGCGTCGTGGTGTCCGCCGGAAACATCCACTGGACCTTGACGCAAGATCGGGTAGAGAGACGCGGTGACGTTGGAAAGCTGTGGCGCGATGTGGCGAGGATTCTTGTGAAAATTTGCTGTAGAAGCCGCGAGTAACGGGTTGGTTGGGTGCGTCGAATCTGGCACTTCTGCTACGCTGAGATGTCCGGCGGCCCGAGTGAATCGGGTGTAAGGCAAGGTCAGAGCGACCCCACTACGCTGGTGATAGAGCCCGAGAGCTGCGGACCGTACGGCTTGCCCCGCGACACCGTCATTGATGACAAATGCTGGCGAGGTTCCCAATTCAGAAACCTTCAGACGATAAGAACCCGGGGTGGTGAGCCCTGAAAAATCGGCTTCCCACACACGCTGGTAAGGAGCGGGGCTGTCGTTGAACCCAATATCCGAACGTCGATGCAAAACACCTTTCAACTGGCTCACCCCGCTATTGGAATCGATCACATCGAATGTCAGTCCTTCCGGAATTTCCAAATCCTCCCAATCGCCGAGGTGGAGGTAAAGGAAGCCGCGTTTGGGAGCATTCGGTAAATAGCCAACTCGGTTTACAAGGAACACCGGGGATTCCATATCTTCGGTCAGCCGTGCGCTGACCGAACCGACCTCTGGATGCGAAAGTTCTGCTGAAGCAACCTCGGGAATTGGGGACGTGAGCTCAATCAGAATTCGGGTCAGCACTTCGATCCGATATTTCTGGGAATCAGCATGAGTCGCCTGCCGGATCAGTGTGACATTGGAGACGGTGATGGATTGTCCGTCGACTCGGAAGCTGAAGGAGGTGGGCGGTGGGATTTTCAGGGCGGGTTTGCCGAGGGAGACCCATTGAGGGAATGGGTTGGTATGAGAGCCGGACAGCGTGTCGGGGATATCCCACGCCAACAGAGTGCTAGTGATCCGATGGAGTGTTTGGCTGGCGGAAGCCTGAACTGTGAACTGCGACACCGCGGCGAGCCAGCAGAAACTCAAGAGCCAAGCGCTACAGCGGACGACTAAAACAAGGTAGGCTCTTGGCGGTTTCATTGGGGCAGACTAGTTAATTGATTGGACTCATCTGAGACTGTTGAGGCGGTGTATTTCCACCACTCAGGTCAGTTTGTGAGGAATTTCGATGGTTTCAACGACAAGTTGCCGTTTTTGTCACCAATTATTGGTATGTTTGCGACGGAGGTGGATGGCCTAAAACTGTGAGCGTAAGATGGGTTGCGGCTACTTAAAAGTGTGGTTAGCCCGTTTTCGAGTGAACGGCATCTGATGCAACCCAAACGGCCGCAGTTTGTTTTGACCAGAGCCTGGCGTGATCTCTCGACACGTTTCTCGGTTTAGGCGCATTGCTGACAAGCGGTCTTTGGCCGAAGCATACGCTGCCGGTCGGTATGAACTGGTTTGGGAGGTGGCAGCTAGGGTATGGTTTAAAAGTTCAATCCTGTTGCCAATGAGGCTGGGGACAAGTCAGGTTCCATGGGTTCCTAGCGGCGAGAGAGACTTGGGCAATCACACACACTATGAATGCCCCTCTCCTGGAAGCGCCGCTTCGGGGACAGAAGAAGAACACGCACGCACACTAGCCATGAAGAGAATCGAAGCTGTTATCAAACCATTCAAACTCGAAGAAGTGAAAGACTGCCTCAACGAGGCGGGGATCCAGGGCATGACCGTCACGGAAGTGAAAGGGTTTGGTCGCCAGAAGGGGCACACCGAAATCTACCGTGGAGCGGAGTATACGGTGGATTTTTTGCCGAAGCTCAAATTGGAATTGGTGGTGGCCGACGATGCGGTGAGCGCGGCGGTGGCGGCCATTATTAAGGGTGCCAAGACTGGGAAGATCGGGGACGGGAAGATTTTTGTGAGTCACGTCGAAGAAGCCATTCGGATTCGCACGGAAGAGCGAGGAGAGGCAGCGGTTTAGAGTGCGCGAGCGCAGAAATCGGAAGATTGAAACACCTTCGAATGCATTTCGATGAAACTCCTACTTTGCCTGATGCTGCTCCTGTTTGGGATGAGCAATTGGATGACAGCGGCAGAGCCGACTGTGGAACAACGGTTGGCGGATCTTGAGGCCTACATCAAGAATACGGCACCTGGGACATCTCTGAAAGGGTATCCGGGTCCAGGGCACAATGGATGGTTGATGGTGAGCACCGGCTTGGTCTTGTTCATGACTTTGCCAGGCTTGGCCCTGTTTTATGGGGGGTTGGTCCGCCGCAAAAACATTTTGTCGGTCCTGGCACAATGCCTGGGGCTGATGGGAATCGTGACCGTCCTCTGGTGGTTGGTTGGTTATTCCCTGTGTTTTTCCAAAGGGAATCCTTTCTTTGGTAACCTGGATTACGCGCTGCTCAAAGGAGTTGGTCCCGAGCCCAATGCAGCCTATGGCGCCTGGGTGTCGCACAATATCTATGCGATGTACCAATTGATGTTCGCCATCATTACGCCGGGTCTGATTGTCGGAGCGATAGCCGAGCGGATGAAGTTCCGGGCGATCATGTTGTTCTGCACGCTTTGGATGCCGGTCGTCTACTTTCCATCAGCCCATATGATTTGGGGTGATGGGGGTTGGATGAATGGGCTGTGGAATCCAAACGCGGCCATCAAATCGATTGATTTTGCTGGTGGCATGGTGGTGCACATGACTTCGGGATGGAGTGCCTTGGTGCTCTGCATTCTGTTGGGTAAGCGCCGGGGATATGGACGCGAGATCATGCCACCCCACAGCATGGTATTATGTGCGACTGGCACCGGCATGTTGTGGTTTGGCTGGTATGGATTCAACGCTGGCAGTGCGGTCGCAGCCGACATGGTTTCCTCGAATGCCTTCGTGGCCACAACCCTGAGTGCTGCGGTGGGATTGGCTGTTTGGGCATTGATGGAACAAATCATTCGCGGCAAGCCCAGCGTGCTTGGGATGTGCTCGGGCGCGGTTGCCGGGTTGGCGACGATCACGCCCGCCAGCGGGTTTGTATCACCAACGGGTGCCATCCTGATCGGTATGAGCGCTGGACTCACCACGTATCTGGCGTGTGCGAAGCTCAAGGCGAAGTTTGGTTATGACGATTCACTGGATACCTTTGGCGTGCATGCGGTGGGTGGCACGGTGGGGACATTGCTGGCAGGGTTCCTGGCAACACCGACTGCCAACCCCAATCTGGCACAGGACCACCTCAAAGATATCGTTGGGAAGACCCTCTGGCTGGAACAGGCCAAAGCCGCCGGCATCATCTTCCTTCTATCCGTAGTGGCGACTGTCATTCTGTATCATGTTGTTAATGCGTTGGTCGGTTGCCGAGTGTCGGAGGACATTGAACATCAGGGATTGGACCTCGCGGAACACGGCGAGGAAGGCTACACTAGCTGAAAACACGGTTCCTTGACGAAGCGTTCTCTGGCAGAACACCGGGCATTACGCGATGCTCGGTGTTTTTGTTTTCCAATCCTCTGCGTTGACTCCTTCGTGACTCTTCATAAGTTGCGCGCCCGATGTCGGCCCGGATCCGTAAACCTTCTTCTGGCGCTGGTGCTGCTCATGCGCCACGCGCGAAATCTGTCGGTGCGTTCGTGGATCAAGCGCCCCAGTTCATAAGGCTGCGGGGGGTGCGTCAGAATAATCTCAAGGGTTTCGATCTCGACCTCCCGTTGGGCAAGCTGATTGTCATCACGGGATTGAGCGGGTCCGGCAAAAGTTCGCTGGGATTTGAGACCCTGTATGCGGAGGGACAACGCCGTTACATCGAGACCTTTTCGCCCTACGCCAGGCAGTTCTTTGATCGGATGGACAAACCAGCGGTGGATCGGATTGAGAATATCCCGCCGGCGATTGCGTTGGAACAGCGAAATGCGGTCCGCACGACGCGTTCGACGGTGGGGACCATGACGGAGCTCTGTGATCACATGAAGGTGTTGTGGGCGAACTTGGCGCAGTTGCACTGCCGACAGTGTGGCCGTCCAGTTCGCAAGGACACCCCGCAATCCATTTGGACCGAACTCCTCACCGAATCCGACCTGCGTGGCCAGGATATTCTGGTGACGTTTGATTTGCCATTGTCCCAGAAAATGCCATTGGCGGAACAGTTGAGCTTGATCTCGCGGCAGGGATTTCATCGTTTATGGTTTGAAGGGAAAGTTCTGCGCGTTGACGATGCGGTTTCAAGCCTTCGTTCCGGGCAGGAATTCTTAACAGTGATCCAGGATCGTCTGCGGGTTGGAGATGCGCAGCGTTCGCGGTTTGTGGAAGCCTGTGAGCAGGCGTTTCATTTTGGGAAGGGACGACTGAGGTTGGTCCGTTTAGCTGATAACTATGAAGCGATCGATGGACCGATCGGTGGGCTCCAGTGGGTCACACGGCCTTATTCCTCTGCCCGACACTGTGCGGCGTGTGATCTGACCTATCGAGAACCCAGCCCGGCGTTGTTCAGCTATAACCACCCCCTGGGGGCGTGTCCCAAATGTCGGGGCTTTGGACGAGTGATCGACATCGATTATCAGCGGGTCTTGCCCGATCCTACCCGGACGCTGTCTGAGGTCGTGGTAAAACCATGGCAGAGCGGTGTGAGTGCGGAATGTCAGGCGGATCTGATGAAAATGGCCCGCAAACGTGGGGTGCCGACGGGAGTCCCGTTCCAACAACTTTCTTTGGATTGGCAGCGATGGGTAATCGAAGGCGATGAAGGTTACGTGGTGGACGACCCAGTCAAGTCATGGCCCAAACTTTGGTATGGAGTGAAGGGTTATTTTCGCTGGCTGGAGAGCAAGTCCTACAAGATGCACGTGCGCGTCCTGTTGTCGCGCTATCGGAGTTACACGACCTGCCCGGAGTGTCACGGTCAGCGATTCAATCCAGAGAGCTTGCTTTACTGCCTGCACGTGCCGCCTGAATTGGAGAATGATTTCGGTGAAAACAGCCTTAAGGACGCATTTCCCAAGCCGACACCTGCGTCCTGGGTGACCTCTTCCGTTGCGTTGATGGGCGGGAGGGATGAGCCACCCGATGCGGCTTCCCGCGGCATTCGAACGTTAGGGGAGCATGCGGTTACGTCGGATGTTGCGGTTGGGAGCATTACTTTGGCTGAGTTCTATGCCGTGCCCGTGAGTACGGCGTACACCTGGATTGATCGAATAACGAAGCGCCTGGCTCCGAAACAGAAGGATCCCTTGGCTCCCGTACTCTCAGAAATCCGGACTCGGCTGGGCTTCTTATTGGAGGTCGGATTGGGCTATTTGACCTTGGATCGGCCGACCCGGACTTTGAGCGGCGGGGAAACGGAGCGTGTCAATCTCACGACCTGCCTGGGTACACGGTTAGTGAACACCTTGTTTGTTCTGGATGAACCGAGTGTCGGGTTGCATCCCAGGGATACGGAACGATTGGTCAGTGTCTTAGAACGACTGCGTGACACGGGAAATACGGTGGTGGTGATTGAGCATGAAATCAGTGTGATGCGTGCGGCGGATTATCTGGTCGATATTGGGCCTGGCCACGGAGAATCCGGCGGGCGAATCGTGTTTGAGGGGGCGCCCGACCTTTTGCGGACGGCAACGGGTTCATTGACGGCGGACTATTTGACGGAACGTCGTTCGATCGTGGTTTCGAAACGGCGAAGCGTGTCGGTGACGAACGCGGGAGAACTCTCCGGCGACAGACTGCGGTTGGCCAATGCCACGGCGAACAATCTGCGAGGCATCACGGTGGACATTCCACTGGGCCGTTTCGTGTGCGTGACTGGGGTCAGTGGTTCGGGTAAGAGCACGCTGGTTCGGGATGTCCTCTTGCCTGGGTTGAAACGGCAGCTGAGGTTCAAGGCAGCAGCGACGGATGGTTCCCGTGAAGAGATGGCTGACGACCTCGAGGAATCGGTCCCGGGATCTGAATCCAGTGGCGTGATCTCCGGCCATGAGTTCTTGGGAGGCGTGGTGTTGGTGGATCAATCGCCGTTGGGTAAAACACCCCGGTCCAATCCGGCAGTCTATTTGGGAGCGTTTGAGGATATTCGAACATTTTTCTCCGCCAGTGAAGAAGCGCAACGGCGTGGCCTCAATGCGAGTGCCTTCAGTTTTAACAGTGCTGTCGGTCAATGCGGCCGATGTCGCGGAGCGGGGTTTGAAAAAATCGAGATGCAATTTCTCAGCGACATTTTTGTTCGCTGTCCCGAATGCCAGGGGCGTCGGTACCGCCCCCACATTTTGGAAGTGACCGTCAGGGATCCACGGGCAGCAGGCCAAGTGGAAGTGCGAACCAACTGGTCGATTGCTAATTTTTTGGAAGCCTCCATTGAAGAAGGTATTGGCCTATTGAAGGCGTTTCCAAACTCCAAACCCGCACGGCGAGCGGCGGCCGCGCTGCAACTCTTGTGTGACGTTGGGTTGGGTTATCTGCGCTCGGGCCAACCGATCAACACGTTGAGCGGGGGCGAATCGCAACGGCTCAAGCTCGCGAGTCACCTTGCCAACTCAGGGGCGCTACCAGGGCTTGAAACCGGAACACCGTATCTGGCTGCGAGACCGACCTTATTTGTCTTCGACGAACCGACAACGGGTTTGCACGTGGAAGACATTCGAGTGTTACTGGTAGTTTTCCAACGGTTGGTGGATGCAGGCCACACAGTGTTGGTGATCGAACACAATCTGGACGTGATTCAAAGCGCCGACTGGGTGGTGGATCTGGGACCGGAAGCGGGCGAGGGTGGGGGACGCATCGTCGCGGTGGGGACGCCTGAGATGCTGGCAACATGTGCGGAGAGCCACACCGGACGGTTTCTGAAGCAGAAAGGGATCGGTTGAGGGTCGCGATCCTACCAAATAGCTGGGGAGTCCTGCAGAATCCGTGGGGTTTGACTTGCGACTGGGAACCTGACTTTCGTTAGGCTTGTTTATGCAATCTGAGACACGGCGGTTTGACTTTTTAGTGCTGGGCAGCGGTATCGCTGGGCTAAGCTTCGCGCTGAAAGTCGCGCGCCGGGGTCGTGTGGCGATCCTGACCAAAAAAAACCGCGCGGATTCGAACACCAACTGGGCACAGGGCGGGATTGCCTCGGTCATGGGGTCTGATGACACCACGGAGTTGCACGTTCAGGACACGTTGGTCGCCGGAGCCGGACTTTGCCGTGAATCGGTCGTGAGGACTATCGTGGAGGAGGGCCCACGTTGCATCCGAGAGTTGGTGGAATTGGGAACACGGTTTAGTGAAGATGAGCAAAATCAGGGTCCGCACCTGACTCAGGAGGGTGGTCATTCGCGCCGCCGAATCATTCACGCCA
>SXSK01000352.1 GCA_005793375.1 Verrucomicrobiales bacterium
CTCCTCACCAACAGGTCCGAAACATGCGCGCAGATCCCTGTCCCGCTCTTCAGCCGAAGGTCGCCACGAACTGTTCAAGATTTACTACACCCCAATGCGGACTCCTTGAAACCCATTGGGGTGGTAACACCGTTCGTCAGCACCAGATCGTCGTTGACCGGATCCACTTGCAGATCCAGCTCGAATGCACCCAGCAACTGAGGCAGATCACTGAATCGCAGCTTGTTGTCCCGAACGCCTGAGTAGGGATCTGGACCCGGTTCAATGATGTCCACTGTGAGCCGCATGTCCGCCGCGGTCGAGAGGGAGGCACTATCGAGTTTGACCTCCAATATTCCCATGCGACCAGTCGCTTGAACCGTCCCGTCAATGCGTAGATCTGAGAGGGCGATCTCATCTTCTGGGGAATCCGTGCAAACGAAGAAGCCCTTGGCATCCAGACCAAAGACCAAATCGAGGGTCATCTTTACTTGAAGATTCAAACTGCCGTCTAGAGTGAGCGCCCCATTCAAAAGCGATTCGTGGACGCCGGCATTGGCCTCGAGGTACCGAGAGAGGTGGAGATCCACCCGCAGAGTAATGCCATCGCCATTGCTATCGGAGGAATCGATGAGGACATCCACTATATCGGTTGTCGGATCATCGCCCAGTTCGCGGAGTGCGTCTTCGAAGGCTATTTCGGTGGCGATACTCGATCCCAGAGCGGAGAGGTTGAACCCTCCCGGGCCGCTTTCGAAGAATCGAGTGAGCAGCGGGCTGGCATTTCGGCTCAACGCTTTGGAAACCGCGCCGCGCTCGTTGTCGGCGGATGGGAATACCTGTTCCCCTGAAACCCCATTCAACGCCGCGCCGAAGCCGTTCCTAAGCAGTGGGAGGGCTAGATTGGCAAAGAGGTCACCCATCGAGTTGGAGATGGAGCGCGCGAATCCGCCCAAACTGGTTCCCAACTGTTCCAAGCCTTTAGCAGGCGTGGCGGCGGCAGCCGCCGCCGCTGATGACACCACCTGAGTTCCCGTGCGTACAATGTAATTCCCAGTGCGTGCGGTGGCCTCCACAACCCTCACACCCGCTTCACCGACCTCCCTGGCTTCCACTGCACTATGGAACAACCCAGATGCAATGATATTCCCAACCTGGCTGGCGAAATCAATTCCACCTTTGATCAATACGTCACCACCGGACTGGTCAATGGTCAGTGTGGCAGTGGGGTCTCCATGGAGTCCTGGCACGCCGCCTTGTGGTTGGTGGATGCTCGCGGGAAATGAACTGCTCGTGGCGCCGACCTGGACCAAATTCAGCGACCCGATACTTGGCTGAAAGACGGAAGCTAAGACAGTGCCATCGATTTCAATTTCGATGGTGTCAGGGCGCTGATTGGGAACTGCAGATTGTTGAACCGACACGTGCGACGATGTGGACGAAAGAAAGACATCCCAATCAACGCGACTGGAAAGCCATCGATCCGCATCGGTCAGGGCCCAGGCCCCACGCCCCAACGTGCCGAGCACCAAGACGCCTCCATGATCGATGTCCGAGACGTAATCGATGTCGGTTACCATTGCCGTTGGGAGTCTCAAACCAAAAAGTGTCCACTGGTTCGAGTCTCCAAAAGCAGGTTCTCGGGGATACTCGGCATCCAGCACCAACCGGCGAACGCCCAAACTGGTCCCGGCTAACGCCACCAGACGATCACCCATCCGAACCAATTCAACTGACTCCACCATGTCGCCGAGACTTCCAAGCTCACCCAGTTCACCCGTGATATCCAACCAAATGCTACCGCCATCGATGGTCAAATAGACCTGGAGCTGGGTCGTCACAATGGCAGTCTTCCAATCCGTGGCGTCGACAGCCAAGTCCACGACCGGCGAATCAAAGGTCTTCTTTTTGACTGCTTGTTTACCTCCGACACTTCGAACAAACAATTCGCTGCCGGCGGCTGCATACAGCACTTCAGCATGACCTACGCCATCCTCCACTCCGCCATAAGACAATGCCGTAAAGCGTGCCGCTTGCTTAGGGAGGACGAGCTTGCCGTTGATACCCTGGTCTAGTCCCTCATAAAGCCCGAAATACCCTACCAATAGATTCTTAGCATCCACCGAATTCAACACCATGGGGATTCGGTCAAACTTATCGAATTGAGCATCGTCGGGTAGCAAAACACTCGTCCCAGACTTCGGGTCCTTGAGAAGCGGCACATCGTTGTGGTGCAATCGGTCCCCGGCGGTGTTAATTTCAACGGTCTTAAACGTGCTGAAATTGTTTCCCATGAAAACTTCAAACGACCCACCTGTCGACTGCTTGGTCAGGGAATCAAAGGCCACAAAATTACCGTCGCCATAGGCTTCGGGATCGATCTCCCAGACGGCGGCCGGATCCGAGCTTCCTGTTCGAATAGCGTTGAGTTGGCGGATAACGCCGTTGTCTTGGGTGCCAGCGATGAGGCGTTTGTGAATTATGTCATAGGCTACCGAATGAGCGATCTCGGTGATGCGCAGGTCACCGTTCTTGGAAACCCACGAGCCAGTGGGAGAACTGCTTGGAAGAAGATAGATTCCTCCATCGTCCAGATCGACCAGGTCCGAACCAAAGATGGCCATGTTTCTGGAATCCGGATGGGGCGAATTCCCTGGAGTCGTCGAGGTTGGCGCCGTGGCGAGGGAAGTCCAAGTCCAGGTCCCTGGACTCGCTTCCTGGGCAAGGTTCAATCCATTGAGGCCTTTTGCCCCGATGTACAATTTCGCCGGATCCGTGGGATGCGCCAGCAACGAGAAAAATCGGCTACCGTCCCCATCGGTGGTCACGGTGCTTGCCGGCAAACCCACGGACGTCCAAACGCCACCTTGATCGATGGTCCGATAGACTCCAGCAAGTTTGCCTTCTGGATCATTCTTAAGGTCATTGCCTGGAGCAATCACCGCGGCGTATACGGGTTCCGAACTCTCCCCATTGGTGGCACTCAGGCGAATCCGCAGCGCGGTATCGGCTCCGGTCAACGCCCCCGCTGACTTGCTCCAGCGGCTAGTGTCCTCGTTCCAAACATAAACCCCGCTGTTGGGCCCGGCATCGGTGATTGCCACGAAAAACCGGTCGGGGTTGTTCGGATCGACAATAATATCTCCCGCTGTACCCTCTGCATACCCATCCGCGTCCGTCGGCAACCCCGTGCTCGCCGCTGTCCACGTGTTCCCACAGTCAACCGTTTGGTAAACCAGGGCTTCGCCCAGGTCGGTTGTCACAAAGGCCCTGCCCGGGTCAGTCGGCGAAAAGACGATGCCGCCAATCATCGACCCATCCAGATTTGCATCCGACACCAACTGCCACATCACCCCGCCATCCACCGACCGCATAACGCCCCTGTCGCCCCCCCCTCTTTTGTTGCTACTGCTGAGAGATCCAGTCCCAGCGAATAGGATGACATTCGAAACATCCCCGGCGACCAGCGGACTGGATCCCGTCGCACTGAAATATCCGTCGGCATCGATCAGCCCCTTAAACGGGCTGATGGCAAGGCTTGTAATTCCGAGTGTGTAGTAGGAATTAACATCTGGCTCCAGCCATGTCGGTTGGGCTGCGGTGTCCGAACCTGTGCTGCCATAGAAATTATCGGTTCTCCAGACCCCACCGTTCACAGAAGCGACATAAACAGTTCCGGGCCGGGCGGGGTGCTGAACAGCTGTCTGGATCGCACCGATAGCCGGATTGTTGGCTGTGGCTGAATCCGCCCAGAAACTGCCATTGAGCGTGAAGGGCCCCTGCTCGATCCACTCGGGCTGCTCCAGCAAGGAGTACGGCAAGGACGGAACATAATGGAGCCAGAGATCCTGATAGCGCTGAAGCTCGGCATTCCAACCGCCTCGGGAAAGAAGGAAGACTTTGCTACCAGTGGGCGCCGGCGTGAATCCCGAAACATCCAGTTTTAAAGCCTCCCACTCGAACGCTTCAACCCCACCTCGCGCATGTAGAATTCGCCACGAATAACCCTGGGAGGCATCAAACCCATCAGGACTGCCTACGACGCGTAGGACGAATGGGATTGGGGTGCCATCGGGCTCGGTCTCAGGAATCAAATCCAATGTCCCATCGATCTCAATAAGGTCCCAACCGGTCAGGAAGGATTCCGAGCTAAATAATGGATCCGTCCCCTCGGCCTGGTCGATGTCCCAAATATACGACTCGTCTGAAAACCAGAAGGTATCGTTCGGCAGTAATTCGTGCATCGGCAGCGACAAAGGCGAAAACGTCTGGAGTCCCGTATGTAGCCCAGCGCCGCCCACCGTAAATTGCCGAGCACGACTGTGCTCCGGGTTTGTTATGCTTTGAGCGGCAACCTCGCTTACCCCGTCGCGCGGCGCCGGTTCAACGGGTGCCAGGAGATCCGCACTAGCCAAATCTTCAAACAGACTCGAGGCCGTCGCATTTTCCACCTCCAGCTCTGACGCTGAAATCGATGTGAGCCCGAATTCCTCGACAACCGCTGGAACATCTCCTGGTTCGGCTGGAGTCATTGACAAGGTCACCCCCTCGCCGGACAAAAGCACCCGGGTTTCGAGGAATTCCAAGTCAAATTGTGCTCGAACGCTCATTGAACGGACAAATCCATGCTGGGGTCGTCCAAGCTGGCCGGGATAACAGACCCCAAATCGTTCGCACCAGTCGCAAAATACCTCGATCAGCCAGCTGGATTACTTGGGTGAGTGCAACGCTGTCGGGCGTTTATGCACAAACATCTGCCCCAGTGCCAGCTTAAGTTAACAATTCCATGCAATCCTCCTCGCCGACTTCATAAAGGCTTCAAACGCGGTCCCGCTTCAAATATTTGACGCACACGTTCAGGCACAGGATTGGATCAGTGCAACTCCCACAATCACTACGACTCGACAAGCGTGGGCAGGACCGCCACGTTCCGCCCACAAAATGGCGTCCAAACCTCTCGTCATCGCCGGTCGTTCCTTCGATTCACGGTTGTTCCTGGGCACGGGCAAGTTTCCATCGCCTGAATCCATGCGCGACGCCTTGAGTGCTTCCGGCACTCAGATGGTCACCGTGGCTCTCCGCCGGGCGGACCTCTCGGGCCGGAAGGATCCGTTCGCCAATATCTTGGAATTCATCGATCCGAACCGCTATCTCATCCTCCCCAACACGAGCGGCGCCATGAACGCCGAGGAGGCCGTCCGACTGTCCCGACTCGCCGCTGCCGCCGGACTGCCCAAATGGATCAAACTCGAAATTCACCCCGATCCGCGCTACCTGCTTCCCGACCCCATCGAAACCCTCAAGGCCGCCGAGCAACTCGTGAGCGAGGGGTTCACCGTGCTGCCCTACATCAATGCCGATCCTGTCTTGGCCAAGCGTCTCCAAGAAGCGGGCACCGCCACCGTCATGCCGCTGGGATCTCCCATCGGTTCCCACCGCGGACTCCAAACGCGGGATCAATTACGGATCATTATCGAACAGGCCATTGTCCCGGTGGTGATCGATGCCGGAATTGGCGCGCCCAGCCACGCCGCTGAAGCCATGGAACTCGGAGCGGATGCAGTTCTGGTAAATACTGCGATCGCCGTGGCTTCCGATGCCAACCGAATGGCAATCGCCTTTAAGATGGCCGTTGAAGCCGGCAGAGCCGCCTACGAGATCGGAATGGGAGTCCCCTCGGAGTTGGCTAACCCGAGCAGTCCACTGACCGGCTTTCTCAATGGACCGCTCGTTTGATTCCGCCTCGAGGTTGACCTGGGCACATCCCCTTGTTTTCTGGAATCTCTCCGCCTAATCATTCAATCACATGGCCACGTTGCCGTTGAACCGTGTCGAATCGCTGCTCCAGGCAGCTGCCAAGAGTCACATTGTGGTGGTGGGCGATGTGATGCTGGATCAATTCATTTGGGGCCGTGTCACCCGAATCTCTCCCGAGGCGCCTGTGCCCGTGGTGGAATTTGAGCGGGAGAGTTTCATGCCCGGCGGCGCCGCCAATGTGGCACGAAATCTTACCGCACTGGGATCACGGACCGACTTGGTCGGGGTCGTCGGCCGGGATTCAGCACGGACCCAGTTGCGACGGCTTCTTTTGAAGCACCGCATCGGATGCCACGGGTTGGTGACCCTCAAGGATCGGCCGACGATCACCAAAACTCGGATTGTCGCGGGTCAGCAACAAATCGCTCGACTGGATCGGGAGGCGCGCGGTGAATTGGACTCCGAGGTGGCGACAGCACTCCTCAAACAGATACAACCATGCCTCCGCACGGCTTCCGCTGTCATTGTGGGTGATTACGGAAAGGGGGTAGTCACCCAACCCTTGTTGGATGCACTCAGCCAACAGTGCCGAACCGAGGGCAAATGGCTGAGTGTCGACCCCAAACCCGTTCATCACCTCAATTTGCGTGGACTGTCGTTGATCACACCAAATCGCAAGGAAGCCTTTGAATTGGCCGGGCTGACAGACACGACTCGAAATAGCAACCCCTTCAAGGACCGGCAGCTGCTTCGCGTCGGCGACAAGCTGTTCACCGAACTCTCCCCCGCCCTGCTCCTGATCACGCTCGGCGAATCCGGCATGCTACTCTATCACCGAGGAGGCCAGCCGTTCCATATTGATACCGTGGCCCGGGAGGTCTTCGATGTCAGCGGCGCCGGGGACACGGTGATCGCCACCTTCACGCTGGCCATTGTCGCCGGTGCATCGCCCCTGGAAGCAGCAATTTTTTCCAATCATGCCGCGGGGGTCGTTGTGGGCAAAGTCGGGACGGCCACGGTTACTCCGGAGGAACTGCGGATCAGCTTCGGTGCCTCTGGAGTGATCAAATCCCTATGAACGACGTGTCGCGGTCGCGCCGAGCGGTTTTCCTGGACCGAGATGGAACGATCAATGTCGATCGCCATTACCTGTGTGACGCGGAGAAATTTGAATTGATCCCCGGGGTTAAGGAAGCCCTGAAGCGCCTTTCAGATGCCGGCTTCCTATTGATTGTGGTGACCAATCAATCCGGTATTGGACGAGGCTACTACACCGAAGTGGCAATGCACCAAGTGAACCAGCGCATGCGGGAGGTCCTTGAACCCGAAGGCATTCAGTTCGTCCACATCTACTTCTCGCCGGAAGCCCCCGAAATGCCCAGCTATGGCAGAAAACCATCCCCACAATTCCTTTGGGACGCCCGAGATACCTATCAGATTGACCTGGGGCAGAGCTATATGGTCGGAGATAAGTTCATCGACGTCTTGACCGGGTGGAATGCTGGCGTCGCCCGAAGCCTCCTTGTTAGGACTGGCTACGGGCGGGAAACTGAGCAAAAAGAGGCTTCAAATCTCGGTTCAGCCATTGTTGTCGACAGCCTTGCTGAAGCGGCGGACTGGATCCTGAACTATTCGAAATCCGATCAGAAGATGACTGGCCTTCGATGAGTTGAAATCAACCGTGCAGCACCCAATACCTAAGAAAAATCCCGCACTGCCTGCTTTTGGGTCTCAGTTAGGAGTTGCGTGGCAGCAGGGCTGAGGTTAGCAAGAACACGTGCCTCAGGTCTCCATAGCTAAGTTCCTGCTCGTAATACTTGGTTCCTTTGGATTGGTCCTCGCCGTCGGCACGTGTTTCGCCATCGCCTATCGTAGGCACCTCCGTCTCTTGAGAAAATCCATGCGCCCGTCGGACAGCGCCTCGTCGCTTCCCGAACGGAGGGCATCTATCCCCTACCCTCCTCCGACGCGTTGGGTCGCCATCCGCAGCAGCAATACCCTCCTCCTGAAAGCACTCCTGAGGGTCGAAGCTGACGCGCCGATCCCTTGGTCCGAAGCCTTGAGCCGATCTCGCGAACTCAAGTTGTTTGTGTCTCCATCGGTCGAAAACTGGACTTTGGTCATCGGAAATGCATTGCCAGATCCTGTCGAAGACATCGACCGCTGTTACCACTTCTTGACGTCGCTCAGTCGTGAGATCGGGGAAGTTCAGTTCTTTGCCATGGATCGTGTTCTCAACTTCCATACTTGGGCTCGACTTCGAGACGGACGGGTGGTCCGGGGGTATTCCTGGTCGGCAGATGTCCGATGGAATGAGGGGCGTATTACCATGGATGAACGACTTTTGGGATTGCGTGCTCGGCCCTACGCGGAATCCCCGGAACCCGTTGCCTACGGGGAAGTCAGTCCTGAGCAAACCAACACGGAACGTCTTTTGCTTCTGGCTCGGCGCTGGAGCCTCGATCCAGTGACTGCCAGCGAAATCATCATTCATCAAGAACAGTGCGCCTCCTCGGATGACGATCGGAATCGGGACGGAGACCCCGATCGGGACTCCTTGCACTAGCTCATAGGGCTAGGATGCCAGTTTCGGAAAAAAGGCTTCAGCAGTTTGGGATGTCTGTTCCACCAGGGATTCGTAGGCCCAGCCTTTGACGGATGCGGCGCATTCCGCAGTGTGACGGACAAAAGCAGGTTCGCAGCGCTTTCCCCGAAAGGGCATGGGTGCCAGATAAGGGCAATCCGTCTCGAGCATGAATCGATCGGACGGCACAACCCGGAGTGCCTCTCGGATGTTCTCCCCATTTTTGAAAGTTAAAATCCCAGTAAAACTGATCAGGGAATTGAGTTCGATGATTCGAGCCACCGCCTCGGCTGAGCCCGAAAAACAATGAAAGACACCCCGCAAACGCGTCGCAAATGGGTGGAAGACCGCGACTGCGGTTTCGAAAGCGCTTCGCTCGTGAATGACGACATTGAGGCCCAACTGTGCGGCCACCTCCAATTGCTGACGAAAAAGGTCAATCTGTCGGCTGCGATAGAGATCATCCTCAGAGGGAGTGCCACCCGTACGAAGGCTGGGAAGATGGTGATGATCAATACCCGTTTCTCCAATGGCGACCACTTTGGGATGACGGGCCAATCGTTCCAAGGCCTCTCGAATGTCGGCGGGAGCCTCGAGAACATTCGCCGGGTGCCAACCGACCGCAGCGTACACCATGGAATGGGCCTCAGCGAGTTGAATGGCCCGCGCACTACTTACCAGGTCGGTGCCGATGGTGATGATTTTTGTGACACCAACTGAGCGCGCCCGGTCCAGGATAATCGGTATTTCCGATTCAAAGTCCGGGAAATCGAGGTGGGCGTGCGTATCGAAGAGGCCGTACATAAACTGAAGCGAGTCTGAACCAAGGCGGGCGCTCACCCAAAGTTTAATCGACCCGCGTCCGCTTCAATTCCGAGGACCGTCTTATTTTAAACGCCTCGCTGGCAACGGATTCACCTCGCCAAGCAGGTCGACTTGATCGAACACTCAACGAATGGAAATCACAACGCAGTTGGCTCTCTTTCTCGACAACAAGCCGGGGACATTGGCCCGGGTGTGCGAAGCACTGGCTGAAGCGAAGATTAACATCTATGCCATCACCATCAGCGACACCGTCGATCACGCCGTCATCCGAATGATTGTCAGCGACCCCAGAAAAGCCCTCTCCGTATTTGAAGAACGTGGGACCTTGGTCGTTGAATCGGATGTGCTTATGATCCATGGGGATAATAAGCCGGGATCACTGGCCGATATCGCGCGTAAACTCGGCGATTTCGGGGTGAACATCGAGTACGCCTATTGCGCGACAAGCCCCAAATCCAAGAGCGGCCTTTTGATACTTCGACCGGATAATCCTCGCAAAGCCCTAAAGGCACTCAATACATGACGTCTGTCGCCGCGAATGACCGATGAAACCCTCGCCCATCTCCGGCGGGCAGACCCCGTCCTAGGCAAACTGATCCGCCGGGTAGGTGCTTGCCAATTGGTTCCAAAAAAGGATCGGACACCATTTCAGTCGCTGGTTCGTGCCGTGGCTCACCAGCAATTAAATGGAACCGCTGCCGAAACTATTTTGGGGCGATTCATCGCATTGTTTCCTGGAAAACGTTTTCCAGGGCCTGAGGACTTGGCCACAGTCAGCGATGACCAGTTGCGTGGTGTTGGATTCTCCAGGGCGAAAGTCGCCGCGATTCGCGACATTACCCTCCGAACCGGACAAGGATTGGTCCCTGACTCGCGCTGCATCGCGCGGATGCACGATGATGAGATCGTCAACCAACTCGTCCAGTGCCGAGGTGTCGGGCGCTGGACTGTCGAGATGTTGTTGATCTTTAAGCTGGGGCGCCCAGACGTATTACCGGCGGATGACTTCGGGGTACGAAATGGCTTCCGGCTGACTTATGGCGGCGACGCGATGCCCAAACCCAAAGAGCTACTCGAGTTTGGAGAGCGATGGCGGCCTTATCGAACCACGGCAACTTGGTACCTTTGGAGGGCGGTCGACCTCTCGCGTCAAGTCACCAAGCTCTCCAAGCTAGCGAATCAGCCCTAACCCACCGTGAATCGTGTGGATCTCCGGTCTCCATAAGAATTGACCAGGGTAAACCCCATCGTGAAAAAGAAGAACCGCCGTTCGTTCAATCGAGAGGCGGCATTCAGGGATCGAGACCGTTAGAGTTACTTTTCCTTGTGCTTCTCGTGGCACTCCTTGCAGGCTGCTGTGGTTCGTCCGAAAGCTGCCTTCGCCTCGCTTGCATCCTTCCGTTCAATCGCCGCCAATAACTCCGAACTGCCGTTGCGCAGTGTTTTAGTCGCGGCATTCGCCCACACGCCGTCGGGACAACGCCCATCGTCCATCAGAAGATAACTGCTTTCGTTCAGCACGGCGGCGTGCACCGCCAACTGTTCCCATGCCTTGTCATCGGCCGGAGGGCTTTCCAACCCCTTCTTCAAACCATCACAATGCGGCTTGATGACGCCTCGCATCCATTGACTGGTTTGAACGGCGCGTGATTTGCCTTTCTTGATCTGGGCGGTTGCGACACTCGCACCGGCTGCAATCATGACCGCAATGGTGATGAGTAGATGGTTTTTCTTGAGAAGGGACGTCTGCATAAGATGTGGTGGCTGAATTAACCTGGGAGTTCAAAACAGGGGCTCTTGTACGCAGAGCTGATTCGAACAGCTGCTCAAAATTTGGCGAGAACGCATCCGAAATTGTTGTTCCTTCAGATCATGCCATAGCTAAACGGTTTGCGTTGAGGCCGGGCAATCCAGCCGTCGGCGTCTCGGTCTCCCACGAACCGTTCGGTCTTCGGATTCCATTTCAAGGGACGCTCCAGCCGAATCGCAATCGCACCCAGATGACATAAGCTGACACTGCGATGCCCCACTTCAGCATGGCAAACCGGCTGTTTCCGGGTCCGAACACACTCAAACAAATTGGAGAAGTGATTGAGATTGGAACTGCCAAAATCCGCATTCACTCGCGCCGGGTCCTGCAATATTGCGGCATCACTCGCGATGAGCTTTCCACGATTCACAAAGATCCAACCGTCATTGCCTTCAAACATGATCCCATTCTCGTACTGTCCCGGTGGCGGAATCGGATGGAGAGTCTGGCCCGAGCCACCTTCAGTCTCGACGGTTCGACAAGTGTGCGTCACGCCATTCGCGTACCGAAAATTCACCCAGTAGGTGGATGGAAAACTATAACCCCCGGGGATTGGATCCCTGAGCGCGTGTCCTTGGACTTCGACAGGACCCGCTTCATTGAGAGGCAGTCCCAACGCCCACAACGCAATGTCATTGTGGTGCGCTCCCCAGTCCGTCAAAGTGCCCGCCGAGTATTCCCAAAAATAACGGAAGCTCATGTGGCATCGTTCCGGCACGTAATCCATGGCTGGGGTCTGGCCCAACCAGGTATCCCAGTCCAATCCCGCCGGCACACGTGCCGTGGAAAAAGGACCGCCATGGCGGCCGCTGGGAAGGGATGTCAAGATGTGCTTGAGCTTTCCAATGCGTCCGCCGCGCACCAGTTCCACCGCCAATTGGAACCGGGCGTTGCTGCGCTGCTGACTGCCGGTTTGTAGGACTCGCCTCGAGTCTCCCACGGCACGAACCAATCGCTTCCCTTCATCGATCGTCAGCGTCAGCGGTTTTTCGGAATAGACGTCCTTGCCCGCTCGCAGCGCGGCCAAGTTAACGAAAGTGTGCCAATGATCAGGGGTTCCGTTGATCACCACGTGAACACCTGGCATCGCCATGACTTCCCGGAAGTCCTTCAGTTTTCTTGCCGAGGGATATTTTTCGGCCGTCTTTCCGAGTCGTTCGGCATCGATGTCACACAGCGCGACGACCTCCCCAAGTTTAGCGGCAATGGTCAGATCGTAGTTCCCCATCCCCCCGCACCCAACGAGCGCGATGCCCGGCCGATCATTGGGCGCCAGCGGTTTTGGATCGGGCAACGGTGAGGCTTGGCTGCGCAACCATAAGGGCGCGGTAGATGCCGTGGTGATCACCGCACAACGACGAAGGAACTCGCGACGAGGAATGTGGAAGTGCATGGATGTCACATAGGGTGATTCGCGGCTTCGGGGAAAGGGAAAAAGCACACCGTCGAAGAACTCGCTTCGCCCGTAATTCATTCGAATCGCTGCGACGTAGAGAGTTTCCGGCCACCTCCAGGCACCGATTCTGAAAGTCCATCGCGATCCGCGATTGACGAACCACGGTCATCTAGCCGAGTTTGAGTCCATCCCGAAATGACAACGTCACGAAAAGGTTGGACGGCGCTTCTCGCCGCGTTCCTCGGTTGGATGTTTGACGGCATGGAGATGGGGATCTTCCCGCTCGTCGCTCGTCCCGCCCTGAAGCATATGCAGACGGTAGCGGGGATAGTTGATGAAGGGTTCGTTCAGACCTGGATGGGTATTGTCACAGGTGCCTTCCTAATCGGTGCAGCCTTTGGCGGGTTGATATTCGGATGGCTGGGCGATCGCGTCGGGCGTGTCCGGGCAATGACGTGGAGCATCCTCTGCTATTCTCTCTTCACGGGGTTGTGCTATTTCGCGACGGAACCTTGGCACTTGGGGTTGTTACGTTTCATTGCTGCCTTGGGCATGGGTGGGGAGTGGGCACTCGGAGTGGCGTTGGTCATGGAAGTCTGGCCGGAGAATCGCCGGCCCATTCTGGCCGGGGCCATCGGTGCAGCAGCCAACCTCGGCTACACGTTGATCGCCTGCATCGGAATCTTTTTTCCCATCACGGGCGATTCCTGGCGCTGGGTCATGATGGTGGGAGCGGCACCAGCACTCCTGACATTCGCGATCCGGTTGTTTGTTCCCGAATCAGAAAAATGGGAGGCCAGCACGAAAACCGCCACTCAATCCCCGCTCCGCGATATTCTATCCCCACAACTCCGGGGACGCACATTGCTCGCGATTGCTTTTGCCACCATACCCCTCGTGGTAACTTGGGGAATTGTCCAGTGGATCCCGCTTTGGGCCGATCAAATGACCGGTGGCACCAGCCCCAAAGTGAAGGCATACGCCCAATTCTGGCAATCTGTCGGTGCGGTGATCGGTTCCTTGGCGGCACCGGTCATCGGCGGGTGGATTGGGCGACGACCCACCTATTTTGGCCTCTGCCTCTTTGGTTTCGGGATTTGTAGCTGGCTGTTCCGCGGGTTCAACGAATACGGCACGGGCTTTCTGACGCTGGTGTTCCTGGTAGGACTATCCACCGCCGCCTTCTATGGCTGGCTGCCGCTTTATCTGCCGGAACTGTTTCCAACCCGAGCACGAGCCACCGGCCAAGGATTAGCCTTCAATTTTGGTCGGATCTTGGCCGCCGTTGGCGCTTGGAAAATGCCAGTCCTGATGTCCTTCTTCGACAAAAGCTACTCCAAAGCTGGAGCCGCCATTGTTTTCGTTTACTTCATTGGCGCCATCTTGATTTGGTTCGCACCGGAGACCAAAGGGAAACCGCTGCCGGATTGATCCGCTCTCGGACGGCCTCCTAAGGGCCCGAGTAGACACACCGGGAGTTGCAAGTTTCTGCGACACTCACCTCAACCAATCCGGGCAAGCTGGCATGAAGTTGTCTCCACACCCAAATGGCCAATTGTTCACTCGTCGGGTTCTCTAATCCAGGAATGTCATTAAGGTAGTTGTGATCCAACTCCAGGTAGAGGGGGCGAAACGCCGCCTTGATATCGGCATAATCCATAACCCACCCCATTTCCGGATCCACCGGACCTGAGATAACCACCTCGATAATGAAACTGTGGCCGTGCAATCGACCGCATTTGTGGCCGGGAGGCACTTTCGGAAGCCGATGAGCGGCCTCTATTTGGAAGGATTTTCGAAGGAGCATAGAGTCACTGAAATATTGCGTTTCGGCATCTGAGTCACCGTGTTCATGATTCGAGATCTGTCCACGTCACCAGGTCACCTAGTGGCGGGCGTCCATCATGACGCCAACTCAACCAAGGTTCCTGCATCCGACCCAGGGGACAAATGCGTGTTACACCCCATTGGGCAAGTTCCAAAGCCAGCTCGGAGTGGCGCTCCCCGGCTTGAGCTAAGGCAACCGCACCAACCTGGCCCCGAACTCGATCGGCGAAATGAAGCGCGGTGCTTAAGTTCTTAACGGGTTTGAGATAGATGAACCGGTTGAGACACGACGGATTAAAGCTCGGATCCGTGTCCAAGACGATGGTCCAATCAGTCGTTCCAGCACTTCTCCAAAGCCGAAGTGACTGTGGGGCCTCGAGAAAAACGCTGTCCAATTTTCGTTCGCGAGGCCCTGGGATCACCGCAGCCCGCATAGCACAAAGTTCCCGTCGCGAGCTGATGGCGTTGGCTTCTTCGATGGCGAGAGGACCGCGAGGTTCCACGGCTTCTTTCGCCTTCAATTCCTCCGCTAATATTTCTGCGAATGACTCCGGAGAATGTACTCCATTATCTTCCAGATAGAGGCAATGTGGCGACAGGCAGCCATGCTGGTTCCACGCAGTGATGTCGGCAACTGCTTCGCGAGCGGTTCGTTTCACCACATACGCAGTCAATGCCTCGACCGGAATATAACCAAAACTGACGCGGTGGCCATAACGGACAAATCGGACGGATGCGGGGATGCGGGTCTGAATGTCGGTTAAGGCTGAATCGCTGCCCGTTGCGGTAAGGCAGGTCACCTCCTGAAACAGCGCTTCCTCCAACTCTCGTGTCCCACCAGGCCAGGTCGCCATCTCGATGCAGGAACCCAGCTTGGATTCATTAAAGGCCAGGGAGTGCGCAAACAACCGCGGTAGGATACCTCCCCGACGCGGCAATTTCAGAAACTGGGCAGATTTCGTGAGAATCCCCAGCACCAGGCTCGCTAATGCTGGTACCGGCAAATTTCCCGCGCAAATGTGACCCAGTAACTCTGGACCTCGAGCCATCGACGCACGCCCTTGTCGAGATTCAATCGGGCTCGACGTGAATTCATCGAGCTTGCGGACATCTCCAAGATCCTGGGTGATGACACCCTCCAATTGTTCGGAAGTCAGTGAGCGGAAGAAGGTATCGAGTCCTCGGCTAAACGTGGCGGCTGGCAGTCCCGTGTCCGCCGGTCCATCGCGAAGAGCCTGGCTACGATAACCATTCAATGGGTCCAACCATTGTTCCGCAGTAAAGGCCAGCAAATCAATCAACTCCCGCGTCCGACGCCTAGCCAACCACTTCTCCCGGTTGCGCCGAATCGAGAAGCACGCATCTCGAATGATCTGCGGCGTCAATTCGAGCTCCGGTCCGAGGTCGGCGAGAAAGAGGTTCGGCGTCATAACTTATCGTGCAGTTTTTTGGCGAGATCGCTAGCAACCGGATTTGGAGACTGTGGCGGTTCCAGCACAGCGGTCGCCCGGGCGAGCTGCTTCGCTTCCGTCAGGGCCTTGAGACATGGTAACGCGACAACGGACAGCGCCACTCCAACGCCGAGTGTCGTAAACAACGGGATGTAATTTGAGGGGACCTTGTTGAGTTCTCCCAAAGACTCCA
Organism: Verrucomicrobiales bacterium; assembly: GCA_005793375.1. Classification (GTDB taxonomy): domain Bacteria; phylum Verrucomicrobiota; class Verrucomicrobiia; order Limisphaerales; family UBA9464; genus SXSK01. The sequence continues at coordinate 15,823 of SXSK01000352.1, forward strand.
CCCAGCGGCCCATCAACCAGTGGGACCCATTCCCCAATAAGCCTCCGATCGTGATGAAGAGACCAAAAAAGCTGGCTCGAATGGCTGGTGATACCGCTTGCATCAACGCCGCTTCCACAACTGGAAAGGTGGCCATGAGAAAGAATCCGAAGGTCATCAATCCTACTGAAAACATACCGTGCGACAAATGGGGCAGCGCCGCCTGGCTGATCCCCGAAAGAATGAGCAGGACTGCAGCGGATCGCAGTCGATACCGATCACTGAAATGACCAAAAATCGGGTTGCTGATGGCGGAGGCAAGGAACACAAAACTCAATGCGCGGCCTGCGTACTCCACCGTGTCGCCATGTGCCTTCTGCAAATACAGAGAACTCAGGGTTGCATTGCCAGCTCCGC
>SXSK01000353.1 GCA_005793375.1 Verrucomicrobiales bacterium
CCGTTTGTTGCTCGTGCTCGGGTAGCGTAATAGGCTCGGACATGCCGGCAGTTAAATAAAGTCAGCGCCTTTTGTCCAGTTTTATACCGCCTTTTGTTTCACCTGCCTCCTTAAAGTCGAAATCTTGAAACTGCCCTGGATCCACTGAGCCAGCGGTGGAGCGTGGTCCCGTGGGACATAGATCTGTCTTGGGGGGATCAAATGTACGGAGGAGGCCGCGAACCATTCTATCAGGCAGGCGCCCTTCGGCATGGCAAAATTCGAATCGAATATCAGAATCGACTGCGCGAACTCAGGGACCTGCTTTTCAATCCGGAACAGACCGGGGTCTTGATCGAGGAATACACCAGCCTCATCGCCACCCGACATGGGGCTCTCACGTTCGCAGAAGCCGATCGACGCAAATGGGATTATCACCCCATTCACACCAGTCCGCATGCCATGGGAGGGATGAAGACTAGGCCTGGCTTGTATTATACCGCCTCACCGTCCGGGGATATTTTCGGAATGGCCCAACTGATGAAGCGTTACGTGGGCACCCGAGGCCGCCAACTGGACCAACGCTGGCTCGCCAACCCTTCCCTGCCTCCAAAACCCAAACTCACGGCCGATTCGATTCCAAAGACTGCGTCTGAATCCGCACGGGTGCGCTGTGAAGTTAATTCTGATGGAGCTCCGATGAATATCCAATGGCGTTTGGGAGATGTCACGCCGCCCGGCAAAGCGCCCAATAGAAAACGCCACCCGGGAAACTACGAGGTCGCCACCCTGTGGAGCACCAATGGACCGACGGCCGTCGAGATCCCACCTTCCGTGCTGCGACCCGGGCACACGTATCGGCTCCGTGCACGATTCCAGGATGCCAACGGCGCTTCCGGACATTACTCCTTACCTGTCCAGTTCACGGTCGCTCCTTGAGCGACACAACTCGGGCTTCCACAGGCTAACCCCTTACCAAGGGGTGTTCCTGGGCGACCGTTTCGGTGTTGTTTCCTTGGACTTCTTTCTCGGGCGGACAGTGGATTCGATGACCTTCAATAACGCGCTTCGCCCGCGCCGTTCAATGGAGGAGGTGGTGTAAATCTCAGGCAAGTTCTCGAACCGTTCGGACAAAAGAGCCTTCATAGCGTCCATGTGCTCCTGCACCTTATCAGAACTGGCGCGGTCAATCTTGGTGAACACGAGCACGAATGGCACCTCATGATCGGACAGCCAATCTATGAACTCCAGGTCCAGGGCCTGAGGAGGGAGCGACGAATCGATGAGAGTGAAGACACATTCCAGGTTCGGTCGGTTGGCTAAATAGTCAGCGACCAATTGGCTGAATCGTCCGCGTTCCTCTCGTTCGACCTTGGCATAACCATAGCCCGGGCAATCCACCAGACGCCAGTGGCCAGCGATGTCAAAGAAGTTGAGATGTTTGGTGTGACCGGGTGTTGCCGATACCTTCGCCAGGTCGCGCTTGCCGACCAAAAGATTGAGAAGTGAGGATTTTCCCACATTGGATCGCCCAGCAAAAGCAAACTCAGGGAGAGTTGGTTCTGGGCACAATTCAAAATCCGCGACACTGCGAACGAAAGTGGCTGAGGTTGTGTTCACCCGGTGATCCTCCCAGGTTTAACCCAGGTTAGCCAGCAAAGGCAGCGATCGATCGCGTTCGGAAAGGAGTGGATCGGGAATCGGCCAGGTAATTCCCACTTGCGGATCGTTCCATCGGAGACCGCGCGCCGTGTCTGAGACGTAAAACTCGCTCATCAGGTAGGTGACCTCGCTGCCGTCCTCCAGACATTGAAATCCGTGGGCAATGCCCTCCGGAACGTACAATTGCCGGTGGTTCTTGGCGCTCAGCTCAAACGATTCCCATCCACCAAAAGTGGCCGAATCACGCCGCACATCCACCAGTACATCCCAGATGGCCCCTTGAGAACAGCGCACGAGCTTGATCTCGAGATGTGGCGCTGCCTGCCAATGCATTCCTCGAATCATGCCGCGATGTAACGTGCGCGTGAGATTGCCCTGCGGCCAGCGCGTATTCAGTCCTCGCTCGCCAAATTCGCGCTCACACCAAGTGCGAGCAAAAAAACCCCGGTCGTCTGTCCGCAACTCCAGATCCACAATCCAGACACCGTTCAGGCGAGCCGGGGTGAATTTCATTTGACGTAAAAGATGAGCCCTCTGCCATTCACTGCCAGGGCGCTACCGATTCCAAACTCCAAATGTCCTCCAGTTCCTGACGACGTCGAACCAGCGCGGACTTGGTGCCATTCACGAGAACTTCCGCGGTCAAGGCACGCGAATTATAGTTGCTGCTCATGACCGACCCGTAGGCGCCAGCACTCAACAGCGCGAGATGATCCCCTTCCCCAACTTTGGGCAATGGCCGGTCTTTGGCGAAGTAATCGCCGCTCTCGCAAATTGGCCCCACCACATCACTGCTGATCAAAGCGCCGCCACGCTTCTTTAGGGGAACGATCTGATGGAAACTGTCGTAAAACGCCGGGCGAATCAGGTCGTTCATGGCCGCATCCACGATCACAAAGTTTTTCTTCCCGGTCCGCTTGATGAATTCAACTCGAGTGATCAAGACACCGGCGTTACCCGATAAGAATCGGCCGGGTTCCAGGACCACCTTCAATCCCAGCGACCGCAAGGTCGGAAGCAGCGTGTCCGCATAGCGTTGTGGTGTCAGAACCTTGCGACCCTCGGGCGTCTTCCACCATTTGGCCTCACCGCTGGCAAGCGCGTCCTTGTAAACAATACCAATGCCGCCACCGATGCTGAAGAAATCAAAGCCGTACTTGGCATTTAACTCGGCCACCATGGGTGCCACCTTCTCTACTGCCTGCCGGAATGGCTTCACATCGGTTAGTTGAGAACCAATGTGCATCTGGAGCCCGCGTAGTCGCAAGTTCGGCAGCTTGGCGGCGCGCGCATAGACACCAGCCACTTGTTCGAACTGAATCCCAAACTTGTTCGCGTATGTGCCCGTGGTGATTTTGGCGTGGGTGCCCGCATCGACATTGGGATTCACGCGCACCGCAATCGGCGCCACTTTCTTCACCCGCGTTGCGACGCGGCTGATCCGTTGCAGCTCAGGTTCTGATTCCACGTTGAAGCTGTAGATCCCCTGCTTGAGGGCAAACGCGATCTCTTCCTCCGTTTTGCCAACACCCGCAAACACACACTTCGACGGATCGCCACCTGCGGCGATTGTTCGGGCTAGTTCACCACCACTCACGACGTCAAAGCCGCTCCCAAGATTTCCCAAGGTCCGAATTACCGCCAGATTTGAGTTGGACTTCATCGCGAAGCAGATCTGGTGGTCTACCGACGCCAGAGCGGTGTCGAGCTTGTTGTAGTGATCCGTCAAGGTCGCCTGGGAATAGACATAGAGCGGAGATCCGTATTTCGTCACCAAGGCCGAAAGCGGAAATCCTTCACAGTAAAGTTCATTTTTGCGGTAGCAGAACGAGTGCATGGCGGCGGGTTGTGCCAGAGCCAGGCCCCATGAGCAAGCACGACTCATCCTTCTCTTCGGCGTTTTCGGAAAGGTATTGCCCGAATCGGCTGGCGATTAAGAGCTAGATCAACATCAAGATGAAGAGAGTCGCCAGATGCGGATCACTCGATTCCACTGAAAACAGCGAGACTCCTTCCGGTTCATTCCAATTCGTCTACCCCTCCGTGTTATCCGTGCACTCCGCGGTTCCTCGGGTTTGTTGCCACTCCCAAAAACCTTAAAACCGCCGCAACTATGGCTGGGTCAGTTTCTCCAACTCCGCTGACGTCCACGCGTCCTCACGACCGCGAGTCACGTTCCGGATCTGGGTCACAACCGAACCATCGACTGGGTCTGCGCTATGATCCCATTCGCGTCGGAGAAAGGTGAGTATATCCGCCACCTGCTGATCGTTCAGACTTGGCCCGAGCGCCGGCATGCTCAGATCCCAACGCTGTCCCTTGACCATCAAGCCATCGCGCACTCCGTGGAGGACGATGCGTACCAACCGTTGGGGCGATCCGAGAACCCACTCGGAATCCACCATGGGAGGCGCCAGCCCCTCGGCTCCCATTCCATGCGGCTGATGACACGCAGCGCAAACCGTGTTGTACAACTCGCCGCCGCGTTCAAAGCTTTGACGATGGAGCGTGCTCAGAGCGGGTGGCGGCGGTGGCTCCACCCATCCTGGTTTACCCGACCAGACCAGGAGTGGATCCATTCGATCCAATCGACCCAGCACATTAGTCAGTCCTGAGCTCCTGAGACTGAGGAGACCTTTCGGTTCGCGCTCGAGCCGGATCGGCTTGATACCGATCGCAGGCTTGCCCTGCTGCGGCTGAGGCACCGTGCCAGCAATGCCATCCAATATAGCCACCTGCTGCCAGTCCCCTGGTTTGCGGAACGACGCAAAGTCGATCAGCTGCGCCACCCTCGCCGAACGTCGCTCATAAACCACGGCCCGCGCCAACCCGGAAAGCAGCGGGGCGTGATCTTGTTTTGTCGTGGCACACGCCGGATCATTGACCAAATTCATCAAGAACTCCAACTCGCGGCCGGTCAACCCACTGATCGCTGCATCGAATCGCAAGGGTGTCGCCTGCGAGTTCATCAACAGAATCTTGGTGATCGCATCCGCAGCGGGCATCGCCATTTCCCCCAGTGTAAACAATAACTGCAACTGTTCCTCCAACGGCCCGACCCCAGCCCGCTGGAGTACTTGATGAATCACGTCATCGCGATCTTCGGTGGTCAGCAGTTGCTCCGACAGCCGGATGCCGGCACTTCGAACTTTCGGTGACGGGTCACGTAATGCTTTCCCCACCGTTTCGAGGTCCAAGGCCGCCAAACCTTCCAGCGTCCAAAGCGTCTGCAGTCTCCCAAGAACGGAGGGATTCTTGGTTGGATCGACCTGAGCCCGCAGCAATGGCAGCACCTCGGAATCCCGCCGCTCCACCAACATCTGTTGAGCACGGTCGCGCCAAAAGCCATTGGCATGATTCAATTGTTGCACCAACTCAGAACCGGTCGGATGCTTCCCCAACGACTCCGCATGGCGCGGCTTGCCAGAGTGTACAATGCGATAAATGCGTCCCTGCTGAACCGGAGATTGCAGGCCACGCGATTCAATCTGTTTGCGAAGATAGGAAGTCAGGTAAATTCGGTGTTGGATCAATCCTCTGGCGATGTCCACCACGTATAAACACCCATCCGGACCATTGACCAGATTGACCGGGCGGAAACGTTCGTCTGTTGAAGTCAAGAACTCGTCCTTGTCGTAAGCGTTCGCCGCCGACAAAGAGCCATCGGTTTCTTTAACCTCACAACGGCGAATCAGATTGCCGGTCGGTTCGCAAAGAAACGCGTTCCCAATATACTCCGTGGGAAACTGATTTCCGCGGTAGATGACCGGCCCGCAAGCCCCAGTGAATGTCGCTAGACGCCCCTCCGGGGTCAGCTGATTCGTTTGGTAGCCGCGATTCACCCCGGGATTCACCCTCGCCGAATAAACCCGCATGTCCTTCAACAACTGCAGGTTCGCGCCCAATGGATTCTTCAAATTCGGATTGCGCGCCAGGTACTTACTAGGCACTGCCTCCCCTCTCAAGGGATCTGAATTGGAATTGAAATAAAGCCGGCCGTAATCATCCTGTGTTAGTCCCCATTGACCTCGAAAGATGGTCAGCTCCCGCTTCCAAGTGCCGTCCGTATTGCGAAACCGCGTCGTATGATTCGCGGCATAAATCCAGTTGTCCAACGCCCATGTCAGACTGTTGCTGGCATGTTCCGGATTGGATTTGGCGCCCAGCTTGGGATCGTTCTGCGTCGCAAAATCATCCGCCACCAGGGTCTTTTCATCGGCTTTTCCATCCCCATCCGTATCCCGCGCAAACCAAATTCGGGGCGGTTCGGCCACCAAGGCCCCATCCCGATACAACATGACCGAGCGCGGCATCACCAATCGGTCCAGGAACACCACCCGACGGTCCATCCGACCATCACCATCGGTATCTTCCAATATGACAATGTTTCCATTGGGTTCCTGCTCTCCTTGGCCTTCAGGATTCGGCATGTAGCCATTCATTTCCACAGCCCACAGGCGTCCCATGGCATCAAATTGAATCGCTACCGGGGTGGTGATGAGTGGCTCCGCGGCCACCAACTCCACTCGAAACCCTGGCGGCAGGCGGAATGTTTTGAGTTGATCCTCGGGACGGAGCACCGGCGCCAATGGAATCTTCTCTAAAGGGACAACCTCACGCTGAACTTCCCCCGCCTTGTCCCCGCTCTGAGCGAGTGAAAACACCGTGACAGCAGACAGGCCTAGACCAAAAATGAAACGACGTAACATGGCGGAACGGTTTAATGAGAACCAAACAAGCGAAGGTCAACCCAGACCGTGATCTTCAAAATGCTCGGCTCGTGTTGTCATACAGGCTTGTTAGCCTAGGTTGACTGGATCGCCAAGCAACATCCAGATTTACGTTGGTTCTCGAAGAACGTTCCACCAGTCTTCGCCGGTGCGCCTTTTCATCACCGGCGCGACCGGCTTCATCGGATCGCATCTGACCCGTCTAGCGTTGGCCAAGAACCACGAGGTCCTGGTGTTGGCCAGGACGCCAACCTCATTTCCCTCAAATCATTGGGGCCAGTCCATGGAAAGTCACGCCCCGCATTTGACCACGGGCACCTTGGAAGCACCCCCTTGGCAAGTGATCCGGGACTTTAGGCCGGACGCCTGCATCCATGCCGCATGGATTTCAACCCCGGGCATCTACTTGAATTCGCCGGAGAACCGTTCTCACGTCGCATGGGGTCGTTCCCTATTTCAAGGGCTTGTGCAGGCAGGTTGCTCCTACATCCTCGGCATTGGCACCTGCGTTGAGTATGCGGGCAGTCTGAACCCCTTAATAGAACGAACATCGCCCATTGAACCGCAGTCTACCTACGCCCGGGCGAAAGTGGAACTGCGAGCCATCGCCGAATCCGACTTGGCTTCCACGACGACGCGCTTCGGTTGGGCTCGTCTATTCTACCCCTATGGGCCCGGAGAACACCCCCAACGCCTTTGCAGTTCCACGATTGCAAAACTCCGACGCGGCGAATTGGTTGAACTGAAAACCCCGCATAGTCTTAAGGATTACATTCATATCACAGATGTCGCCAAGGCCCTTCTCCAAATTGCGGAACGAGCGTACGTTGGCCCAATCAATGTCGGGAGTGGACAAGGAACGCGTGTCGGGGATCTGGTCAGAACCATGGCTCGGCTGATGAATCGAATGAACTGCCTCCGACTCGCACCAGAACAAGCTCCCCAAGCCAGCGATTGCCTGATCGCAGATGTTCAACAATTGCATTCCCTTGGCTGGAAACCAGAAGTGCCGCTTGAGTTGGGGTTGCAAGCACTGATACAGGATCTCGCCTCATGAGCTTGCGGAAGGATTGCCCCGGGTGTGGACGCACCCAACTGACCCGTCCGTTCCTCCTGGAAAGCCAACCCGTGGTCTTAAACTACCGGTTTGCTTCCCCGGCGGAATCGGAAGCCGTCCCCCGTCGAGACATCCAACTTGTCCAATGCCGATCCTGCGGTTTGGTGTTCAACGCCAACTTCGACGACTCGGTGATTCCTTACGACGCAAATTACGAGAATCGCCAGTGCTTCTCGCCCGCCTTTCAAAACCATCTTCAACACCTGGCAACTTCCCTCAACCATCGGTACGCACTCCGCGGCAAACGCATCCTGGAGGTGGGTTGCGGCAAAGGAGATTTCCTCAAAGGGCTCTGCAAACTAACCGGAGCGCGTGGTGTCGGTTACGATACCACATTTGAAGGGGATCCCGGTTCGCCGCGCAGCCAAGTTGAATTTCATCGCCGGTATGCGACCGCTGCGGATATTACCAAGCCTTACCACCTCCTGATCTGTCGCCATGTCGTTGAGCATGTCGGCCCCATTGGAGCCTTTCTCAAGGAATTGCACGCGCTCGCCGCTGCCGCAGGAGATCCTGTCGTTGTCCTAGAAACTCCCCTGTTTGAGTGGATCGTCCAGAACCATTGTCTCTGGGACGTCTTTTACGAACACTGCAATTATTTTCCGCGCACGTCTCTCGCGTATCTCTGCCGCAACGCCGGTTTTAAGGTGGTGGCACATCGGGCCGTATTTGGAGGCCAGTATCAAGTGCTCGAGTTGCGGCTCGCCCGACGGAAGGTCGCGCTCAAGCTGCCCGGCATCCCAACTGCCGGCGCCTTGTCCACATTTGCCAAATCGGCGTCCGCCGATCGTCGCCGAATGCTGGCCACCCTTCAGAAGCAGTCGCTCCAAGGCTCCTGGGCCATCTGGGGAGCCGGTGCCAAAGGCGTTGCGCTTGTCCATTTACTTCCGGAAAACCCTCCTCAATTCGTCATTGATTCCAACGCCGCCAAGCAGGGCTGCGTGATTGCTGGATCCGCAGTGCCCATCATCGGCCCAACCGATCCGCGCCTTCATTCCGTTCCTGCGATCCTGATAGCGAACCCCAATTACACCGCCGAGATTTCCAAGTCACTTCACGAACTCGCCTACACCGGCCGCACCTTCTCCTTCCAGGCATGAAACTACTCATCGATACCAATTCGCAAACGCTCACACGACAGGATGACCAAGGGTCCAAGGTGGTTCCTCTCTATTCCGACGAGGCGTTCGAGTGGATTTCGGAGCAATGGTTGAAGGTCGGTTGGAACCAAAAGTATTCTTACACGTTTTCCTGGTTCGGCCGCCCGGTCATTCAGTTGCCTGAAGATATGATCCGCATCCAAGAGGTCATTTACAGGGTACGCCCAGACGTCATTCTGGAAACGGGCGTCGCCCATGGCGGCTCACTGGTCTTTTATGCGTCTCTGTTCAAAGCCATGGGACGCGGACGCGTCATCGGGGTCGACATCGAGATCCGCCCTCATAATCGAACCGCTATTGAATCCCACGAATTAGCCTCTTACATCACCCTGATTGAAGGCGGTTCCACCACGCCGGACACTCAATCCAAGGTTCGATCCTTGATCCGCCCTGGAGAAACCGTCCTGGTCATCCTCGATAGCAATCACACACGCGATCACGTGCTAGACGAACTGAATGCCTATCACGACCTCGTCAGTTTCGACTCTTACATCGTCGCCACGGACGGCATCATGAAAGATTTGTCGGATGCTCCGCGAGGCCATGCCAGTTGGGACTACGACAATCCGACGGTGGCTGCCGCGTTATTTCAACAAAAGCATCCAGAGTTTCTGCTGGAACAACCCGCCTGGCTGTTCAACCAGAGCACGCTCTCCAAGAACCTCACCCACTGGCCAGGTTCGTTCCTCCGGCGCATTCGCTGATCCCATTCGACCTCGTCCCCATCCCAAGCGCGACCCATCACCTGTCTCTTTTCACAGATCCTCGGATGCACGAACCGTTTTTCACAATCCTGATCCCAACCAAAAACCGCTCCGAGATCGTCGGCGGCGCCATCCAAAGTGTGCTGGACCAGACTTTTGGTGATTTTGAAATCGTCGTGTCCGACAATGATGATTCACCGGACGCCACCCGTCTCGCGGCGGCCTCGTTCACGGATCCTCGAGTCCGCTACTTCCGTACTTCAGGCAAATTAGCCATGCACGAGAACTGGGAGAATGCACTGCAACAGGCCCGAGGTCAGCATGTGCTGCTGGTGGAGGACAAACAACGGTTGGTGACCAATGCCCTTGCGATCCTCGAAGGCATCCTTCGACGCCAACCACTCGCAGTGATTTCTTATCCCGTACTCCTGCCGGATTCCGTAAACGTCCCTCCCGCCAAAGAACCGCCCTCCATCATCCACTTTCCCTCCGAGGACTTGGTCCGACGCTTTTGCGAATTCGACCCCGATATTCACCCCCTCCTCCCGCGGGCATTGAACTCAACCGCTCCGCGTTCGTTACTCAGCCAACTGCGCCAATCCAGCCCTACTGGGTTGGTTTTTTCCCATCTCGCCCCGGACTACAGCTGCGCCTTTCAAGTGTTGCGCCAGGCACCAGAAATCCTGCACGTCACGGCCGGCCTGATTTATGTCCCGGTAGATCTTCCCAAGCGCGGCAACTACTCCAACGGATTCTCGTGCCTCAAAAAGGACGAACAAGCCCGCCGATTCTTTGCCAGTTTGCCCGTCAGCACGGACCAGATTGCTTCGGTGGCACCGGTGAAAACCCATTGGCTAGCTCTCAACGTCGTGCTCTGGGATTTCCAGCAATTCATGACTCGTCCCGGTTGGACCCCCCCCTGGAATTGGGTGCGATATCATGGCTACTGCCTTTACTACATCGCTCTCGGTAAATTATGGGGCTTCGACATGTCACCCGAGTGGGTCGCCGTTCAGGCCTCGTTGCGAAAGGAAGGACTGTGGTTCGCACTTTGTTCGCTCCTAGACTTTGTCGGCCGTGTCTGTATGGGTCTATGGGGACGCATCCGGGGCAATCGCCATGTTTGAGATTCCTCGAAATCCTTACCCAAATAACGCCACAGAATTTCTCACCTTATGAACATTAGCCGCCTAAAGGCGGAACTCCGTACGCGCTACGGACGGCAATTCGGCAAGTTACGAGTTCCGCCTTCAGGGTGTTCAGTCACAAACCACGTTAAATTGAGAACTACTGGTGCCGCCAGGGTTCCCATGGACTTCGCTTTCCCCTTGGTTCACGCTGCTCTCATCAAAAACTCATGAAACGGTATCCAATCCTTGTCCCCGCGGGACTCGTCCTACTGCTGTTGGCCATACTGTTTCGCGCTGTGTTGCTCCCTGGTGTCGTCCTGGCTTCCAACGATGCCCCATTAGGGCTCATGAAAGCCTTCGACGACCTACGTTGGGACTATTTTTGGAATGGTTCCTGGGCCAATCTGACTTGGCTCGGAAACGAAGCGATCGGGACCATGCCCAACATTTCTCATGGATCGTACGTTCTCCTCGGGGCGGTTGGGTTTGCCAAATTCTATGCCCCAATTTCGTTGTTCTTCTTGGCTCTCTCGGCCCTTTATTTCTGCAAACGCGCGGGTTTCCAACCGTGGGTGGGTGTGCTTACCGCCGTCGCCGCCGCATTTAATTCAAACATCTTCTCACACGCCTGCTGGGGACTCGCTTCGCGCGCCACCGTCGTCGCTTCCATCTTGTTCGGACTCGGTGTGATGATGAAACGCGAATCAGGTGTTCGACGTTGGCTACAAGCCGCCCTGGCCGGTTTCGCCGTGGGATTCGGTGTGATGGAAGGCGCCGACGTCGGCGCCATCTTCAGCCTCTACGCCGCCGCCGCGATTTTATTTCATGCAGTGAATGGGTCCCAGGATCGCGCTAAGTCATTAGTCGCTGGCCTGGGGCAACTCGCTCTGGTGGTGGTTTGCGCCGCCTGGATCGCCAGTTATACCGTTTCCAGTCTGATCGGTACCCAGGTCAAAGGAATCTCAGGAATGGCGCAGGATGAAGCCACCAGGAAACAGCGCTGGGATCAAGCCACTCAATGGAGTTGGCCCAAGGCCGAATCCATCCGATTCCTGATCCCCGGCGTCTACGGGTACCGCATGGACACACCGCAAGGCGGCAATTATTGGGGAAGCCTCGGGGCCCCCGAGGGTTCCCCACAAAGCCGTTTCTCCGGCGGTGGTGAGTACGCGGGGGTCCTTGTCCTATTGATCGCACTTTGGGGCATCGGCCGAGCATTTTCCAAGGCAGCCGGACAGCCTTTCACTCCTGAGGAACGGCGTTGGGTGTTCTTTTGGGCGATCGCCGCTCTCATTTCATTGTTGTTGTCCTTCGGCCGATTCGCGCCTTTCTATCGGGTGATATACGCCTTGCCTTATTTCTCCACCATCCGCAATCCCATTAAGTTCCTTCACCCGTTCCATATGGCGTTGCTCGTCTTGTTTGCCTATGGATTGCAGGGCCTTTGGCGGCGCCATCTCGAGACGGTGGTTGCTCGAAAAGCCGGACTCGTCGACCAGATTCGGAATTGGTGGATCCAGGCCAAAGGCTACGACCAGTCGACACGGCGCGGAGTTCTTATCATCGGCGCCTTGAGCTTGGCGGGCGCCATTCTATACGGCGCCAGCAGGACCAGCTTAGTCAAACACCTCGGCGAGGTCGGGTTCCCTGGGGAGGCCGGAACCGCTGTCGCCAGTTTCAGCATCCGTGAGGTTTGGCTATTCGTACTGACCATGACCGCCTCATTGGGCGCATTGTTGATCGCGTTTTCAGGGTGGTTTAGTGGCCCTCGCCAGCAGGGTGCCTGGCTCGCCATTGCCGCAGTACTGGGCCTCGACATGATGCGCTCTAACACGCCGTGGGTAATGACCTACGATTACACGGTCCGTTACCAATCCAATCCGGTGGTCGAATTCTTGCGCCAGAAACCCTCTGAAGGACGCGCCACCGCGTTTCTCGACCCGCACCGAGCCTACATGCTGGCCAACAACCAGGTGTTCGGCTACCTACACAACGAATGGTTGGAACATCATTTCCAATTCAACCGAATCCAATCGCTCGACATCATTCAAATGCCCCGGGTTCCAGAACTGGATGCCGCCTATTTGGCGGCACTCGGGCCGTCACGATCCGATCCAAACAGCCTTCAACGATTGTGGGGCGCGATAGTTCAGTACCCATTGCTCCCTCCAGAACAGTCGAGCCAGATACGGAATTTTTTCCCCATGGCTCGCACGAATTTTGCGGTGTCCCTGCGATTGTGGCAGTTGACCAATACCCGCTGGCTGCTTGGGGCGGCCGGGCTCGCCAACACACTGAATGAGGCCGTGGATCCGCTTCAAAAGCGCTTCCGCGAATCATTGCGTTTCGAATTCGCTCCCAAGCCGGATGTGCAGCCCAGCCCATTTTGGCCCCTTCAGCATGTCACTGCGGTCGAATCTCCCACCGGCTCTTCCGCCATCACCGAATTCACCGGAGCTCTCCCGCGAGCCAAACTGTATACTCAATGGGAAATTGTCACCAATGACACCACACACCTCGCTCGCCTCCTGGATCCAGGGTTCGATCCGCTGGAACGGGTGCTGGTCTTCGAAACGCCCACCGCTAATCCCACCGCGCAATCATCCCCGGGGCCAAGTCCCGAAGCGACCGTTCAAGACTACCGAGCCAATAAAATCTCGGTAAAAACCAAAGCCACAGCGCCCGGCGTGTTGTTGCTGAATGATCGTTGGGATCCAAACTTCAGAGTGACCGTGAACGGTAAGCCAGCTTCCCTCCTTCGTTGCAATCACCTCATGCGCGGAGTCGAAGTTCCCGCTGGAGAAAACATGGTAGAGTTTCGGTTCGAGCCTTCGATGCGCTCGCTTCACATCAGCCTTGCTGCACTGGTCGTCGCACTGGCCTTGTGCGGAATCTTGAGCCGAAATCCTACTGACCCGCATTGACGGCACGATTCAGATTCGTCGGATTGGATCTCGGGCTGGGTGTATGGTCAGATACCGCGGGAGTTCCGTTTCCTTCGTGTCTTCGTGTGAAACTAAAAACTTCAGAAGGAGGTGCGAGAATCACGCTTTTAGGTTCACGGAGAATTCTTGCCTCCAGACTTCCGCAAGGTATCCAACCAGGATGGTGCGTGGAGTGACGAGGAATGGCCGTTTGACGAGGTTGCCGTTGCTTGCCAACAACTCGAGCGCTTCTTCTGGGCTGAGACGTTCCAAGAGTTCGGCAACGCGCTGAGTGCGATACTCCGCGCCCGAGGTATTGAACAACCGTCGAACAGCGCCATTCACCACGATCAACGCACGATTGAGCTCGTCCAGCGTCGGCGGCTGTTCCCGAATGGGAAGTACCACGGGGTCAATTCCAGCAGCCGCTAATGCCCTGACCGCTGTGCGACAGGTGGAACAGTTGGAATAGGCATACAGTTTCCACATGGCATCCATTCATCCTCTCGTCCCACTTACCCCTCGCAGCCAAAGGTCGAAGTGAAATAGCGCAGCCACCGCGATCGCATGACGCACCCGTCCTGTGGCCACCAACTCAGGGAGTTCTTTCACCGGCACTAGCCGGGTCGCCACATCTTCGCCATGATCCAACTCCACCCCGTGTTTGAGTTCACAGTCTTCGACCAAAACCGTGTGGCAACGATTGTTCATGATCGCCGCATTGGGGAAAACCGTTCCAATGACACGCGGCCGTTGACCTTCATATCCGGTTTCTTCCCTCAGTTCTCGAAGCCCCGTCGCCAAGGGATCGCGTTCATGCGGATCCATCATGCCACCCGGCACTTCCAATTCGACTGTGTTCGATCCATGCCGAAACTGTTCCACCATCACCAAATGCTCCCGATCTCTCGTCAACGCCACCACATTCACCCAGTCCACCGACTCAATTACATAAAAGTCATGTTGATGGCCCGTTCGAGGGCTGGACTTGATATCGGAGCGGAGAGTAAAAATCCGAAAATTGCCGACCTCACGTGTGGCCAGCGTAGGCCACGGCTGCACTGATTCAGCCGCGGAAACAGCCGGAGCGGCAACGAGGCTTGGTGGCGGCATGTCGCCCAAAGTCGAGACCGAGCTGAAGACCGAGGCGCTTGAGATTGTCGCAGCAGCAGGGTCAGTCTCAACCGCAGCCGCCGACTGCTGAGCCGCCCACCCGCCAGCCATCAGGCGCAACAGATGCTCCAAGGATTCTCGATGTGTCCGGCCAGGGGATTCGGACAATTGAACTGCCCGACGGTTGAGTTGCTCGGCCATTTCCAGCGCCTTCGAGGCCGGGCAACCCAAAGCGATCAACACCTGCGCAATTTGCTGAGTCTCCACAAGCGGTGCAACGTCAGCTCACGCCACCGTGGATCGATCCACAATCCGGACCGTATGAACCGCCTGGCGCTCCACCGGACGACTCTTCTCCCCACCACCACTCAACGTCGTCGCCACGTCGCCCAATTTCCCCAACACATCGTCCCCTTGGATTAGCTTTCCAAACGCTGTGTATTTTTTGTCTAGAAACGAGGCATCTCCCAAGCAGAGGAAAAACTGGGATCCAGCACTGTCCGGATGGGCAGAGCGAGCCATGGAAATCACCCCTCGCTGATGCGAACGCGAACTGAATTCGGCAGCGATCTTGTAACCGGGATCACCAGTGCCCCAGCGGGATTCCATCTTGGCGTCTTTGGTCAATGGATCCCCACCCTGGATCATGAACCCACGCACAATCCGATGAAACGCGGTACCGTCATAAAACCCTTGTTGGGCCAACTTCTTGAAGTTCTCGACCGTTTTAGGTGCGACGTCGGGCCAAAACTCAAGAACCATGTCGCCGAGAGACGTTGAAAATACCGCAACGTCGTTGGAAGTAGGAGTGCTCACAGAATTGGATGGGGACTTAATGTTGGGATCGAACTAGACGTTTTGAGGAGATTCTTGGACGCGAATCGATTTTCGACGGTCATTTGAGAGAGCTCTTGGAGACGATTTTGATGCTCTCGACATTTTGACGTGTCAACGGCGTGCTGCCTTGAGGTCCAGAGCAAGGCGTTGTGGCAATCTTTTCCAAGACATCATCGCCTTTGATCAGTCTTCCAAAGCCGGTGTATTGCCCATCGAGATGGGATGCCCGCGCGTGGCAGATGAAGAATTGGCTGCCAGCGGAGTCCACATCGCGCGAGCGCGCCATCGACAACACACCACGAACATGCTGTCTTTCGTTAAACTCGGCCTTTATTTTATAGCCAGGATCGCCCGTGCCCCAGGCAGACTTCTTGGACTCATCTTTGGTCAGAGGGTCGCCCCCTTGCAACATGAACCCCCGAATGACCCGATGAAACGCCGTGCCATCATAAAACCCCTTTTTCGCCAGTTTCTTGAAATTCTCGACGGTCTTCGGGGCGACGTCTGGCCAGAATTCGACGACCATCTCACCCGCCGATGTCTTAATCACCGCCACTTCGTCGGCTTCAGTGGCAGACGCTTCGTTGGCCGGCTCGGCCTTCTTGGCGTCCTCTTTTTTATCTTCAGCCAAACACACCACCCCGGCCATTGTCAGGCCGGCGAACAAAGCAATAAGGAATCGTTTCATTTTTGAACGCGCAGAAAGCCACGACATGGTCCGGCTGTCACGCCGAGAATTTCAGGAATTATCGAATTGTGACTCACACTCCTCCAACCATGTCCCCCGTCAAACCAAGGGGCAAGGCATTAGGAGATCGCCCAAAGCAACCCCGCTCCCACCCCCAACGATACCAGAAATGCCAGGGTGATCCGCTTAAGCAGCGCCCGGGTTCCAAGGATTGCCACCATCGCTCCTTTGAACACTAAGTTTGACATTGAGGCCACCAGAATGAGCCGCCACCCGGTTTCCTGGCCCACTCGCCCGTCATTCACCATCTGGATCACGGAGAGCGTGATCGCATCCATGTCGGTCAATCCCGAAATCACCGCCATCGCATAAAGTCCCCGCTGCCCAAAGTATTCCTTGGCGGCGGCGATACCCACAAGCACCAAGGCATACAGTAAGGCGAATACCAGGGCAGGTTGAAGTTCCGTGGGGTTTTCCTGTTCCAATACCGGTGTCGGCTGATCTTTTTGCCCTCGCCACAAAAGCAACCCCAAAACCGCCAGCACCCCAAACATGGCCCCCAACGGAATCAGTGCGGCGGGCAAAAACGCTGGCGCCGTCGCCGCAATCACCAAGGCCAATCGCACAAAGACAATTGCCGACGCCGTCAAGATCACCATCGCAACCATCCCCTCGGTCCCTGCCGCCTTACGTGTTCGACGGCTCAGACTCACCGTCGTCGCCGTGCTCGAAACCAACCCTCCAAGAACACCGCTGGCCAGTGTTCCAAGGCGCGTCCCTGCAAATCGGTACATCAAATAGCCGCCAAGGCTGATCCCCACAATCAATACCACCATCCACCAGATTTTATGCGGATTCAGAACCCCATAGGGTCCAAAGGATCGATTTGGCAGCACCGGCAGAATGACTAGGGAAATCAGTGTGAATTGCATCACCGCTTTGAAATCCCGGTCGCCAATTTTCGCCGCCAAGGCATGCATCTCCGGTTTGAGATGCAACAGCACCGCGACGGCACCGCCCACCGTGATGGCCACCGCCGTGTATCCCGCCATCAAACACGCGCCCACGACAAACAACACCAGCATTGCCGCTTCGGTTGTCACCCCCGGAGCTTCGTCGTCCACCCGTCGAGCAGAAAGGTTACCCACCAATATCAGCAGCGACATGCCTCCCAGCCCAACGCCCAACACCCATCCGCCATACGACTGCGCCAAGAGCGCACAAAGCGACCCTAACAAGGTGATCAATGGAAATGTCCGGATTCCCGCAATGCGCGAATCTGTCCGCTGACGCTGCATTCCCACCAGGAGCCCAAGCCCCAGGGCAATTCCCAGCGGTTCAAATAGTTTCCAAGTTTCCATATGGGAAGATCCAACCAAATCCCTGACACGGCGAACCTGCAAGTACTCAGCCCCTTTCCAATCAACGGATTGATTCAGTAACGCCCAATGGCCTGCGAGCACCCCCACTCTAGGCATTCTCACCATCCAAGCAACCCATCCCACCGCAGAAGACACAATGCAACCCGGCTTGCAGCGGTATCCCAATCGCCGCTACCCTCGTCCCGCTGCTCGATTCACTGTATGCCAACTCCTTCCCGTTCAACCGCCGCAGAACCGTCGCGCCCAACACCCGCTCTGAGCCGCCGCCGCTTCCTTAAGCGATCGGCTTCGGGCGTCGCCGCAGGTGTATTGACGGCCTCCTCCCATTCGACAACTGTCGCGGCACCAGCCGACCAAGAGGCCCGCGCGCCGCTGTTCGTCTCGACTTGGCCGTTTGGCAAACCCGCCAATGAAGCTGGGCTCCAAGCCCTAAGCTCAGGTCGCAGTCCTGTCGACGCCATTGAACTCGGCATCAATCAGTGCGAAGCCGCCGGGGTCGAAAGCGTCGGACTCAGTGGTATCCCCAATGCCGAAGGGGTCGTCTCTCTCGACGCCTGTATCATGACCGGCCCCGGGCACCGCGCCGGCGGCGTCGCAGCGATCGAAGGATTCGTCCACCCCATTTCCATCGCGCGCCGCGTCATGGAAACCACCAAACACGTACTCCTGGTCGGCACCGGCGCCGAACAATTCGCTGCGTTGCATGGATTCAAGCGCGGCCCCAAAGTCACCCCGTCTCGCCGAAAAGAATGGCTGGAATGGCGCAAGCAACAACGCCAGAAACTCAAAGGCCACGACACCATCGCCATGGTGCTGCTGGCACCCGACGGCAACCTGTACGGGGGCTGCTCCACCAGCGGCATGGGATACAAACTCCCGGGGCGCGTCGGCGATTCCCCGATCATCGGCAGCGGACTGTACGTCGACAACGAAATCGGCGCCGCCGGTGCCACGGGCATTGGTGAAAACGTGATGCGTTTCTGCGGCAGCTTCATGGTGGTGGAGTACATGCGCCAAGGGCTGCACCCTCAGGACGCCTGTATCGAAACGATCAAACGGATCGCCCGCATGGATCCCAAGGGATATGATCTCGCCATCAATTTCATTGCCATCGACAAACGAGGACGCTTCGGCGCCGCCGGTACCGGCCAAGGCTTTCAGTATTCGGTCACGTCCAAAGAATCGAGCCGCATCCTCCAAAGCCCAGGCCTGACCTCGAAGGACACTGGCCCAGTTGGCGGCAACCGGCTTTGACTCCAACGGAGCGTAGGGAAAAGTGCGCATCTCAGTTTTTTTCGAGGTTGTAGCGATGCGGGCTGCGATTGTGGTTAGTTATTGGCGAGGGAGGGAGGTTTGGCGTGTGGGAAGAGATCGTGCCAGCGGTGGTTGCGCCAGAAGGTTTCCAGGCACAAGA
>SXSK01000354.1 GCA_005793375.1 Verrucomicrobiales bacterium
CAAGAAGCCATGCGCTTACTTTCAAGCGTGGCCATTGTGAAAAATCAGCCGAGTTCTCAATATCCCGCCTGCCTATTGTTCTTCCGCGGGTCCATCCTTCAACCAATCCGGCCAAACCACTTTTCTTGAAACTGCCCTGCTATGGGATAACGTGCTAATTAATGTACTTGAACCTCGGTTGTTCTCACAGCAATGTCGCTTTGTTGACCAATCTGCACTCGGAACTCTTGAAATGATCGGAATATGCCCATCCAAATCCCTGGGGGACTGGGCGTGTCGAATGTTATTCTCGACGCGAGGTATGGGACTGGCACTGGTACTCACTCATTTTACTGATACCGCCCCTTGGCTGGCTCCAGTAGCTGCGCAGGAGCCTGTTTCAGGTTCGAAATCGTCCATGGTTCCTCGCGAACCGTTCACGTTGCGGCGAATCACCAGCGAGGACGGGTTGCCCAACAACCGGGTTCAGTCGATGTTGCAGACGGCGGATGGTTATCTTTGGGTGGGGACCGCGTTCGGTTTGGCGAGATTCGACGGAGTGGTTTTCAAGGTTTTTGACTACGGCTCGGGAGACTTTACGAAGGATTCCATCACCGCATTGGCCGTCGATTCGAAGGGCGTGCTATGGGTGGGAACCCCAGATGGCCTTTATCAACGCGTCCAACAACGTTTTCATCGGATCGGCCGTGAGCAGGGTCTCGGCAACGCCGAGGTCCGCTGCTTACAGGCGTTGGCTTCTGGCGGGGTCCTGGTGGGGGCTTCTGATGGACTCTATCGGGTCAATGGTGTGGTCGAAAGCGTGGTTCCTTCGGTGGATGTTCATCGATTGCAGCGATTGCCGGGCGGGCAGGTGCTGGTACAACTGGCCGATCGGTGGTTGGAATTCCACGAAGCCAGCCGCAAGTTGATCGCTCCGCGAGAGGAATTCAGTCCAGGTAACCGGCCGGCGGTCATTTTGCCCCTTGACGAAAAGGGCCGTCGATGGGCGGCAACGCCGGAGGGGATCTTTTTGAAGGACAAGTCGAGCTGGAGGAATCTTTGGGTGGCGCCAGTCGACCGACGGGTTTCATTTGATCAGATCGCGGTGGATTCCGATGGGCAACCTTGGTTTTTAGGTTCGAGTTTGGGCGTGCTTCGACTGAGCGGCGAAAACGATATTGTACCGGCGTTCACGGAATCTGCTGGGATAAAGAAGGCCTCGGTCTTCTTTGTCGACCATGAGAAAACCCGTTGGTTGGGAACCGCTGATGGTTTGGTGCAATTGCATCCGCGACTGGCGATGAGCTATACCGAAGCGGAACTGAGCTCGGGTGAATGCCGTTCCCTCTTCGAGGCTCCGGACGGGACGGTATGGATCGCGACTGCCGCTGGGTTGGACTCCATCAAGCAAGGGGTCGTACAGCCGAGTCGGGGCGGCTTAGCCGCTCAATCAGGCTCCATTTATTCGGTCTCGGTCGATGCGGGTGGCGTGGTTTGGTTCGGAAAGGATGGGGCCGGTTTGATGCGTCTCAATCCAACCGATCAAGCGGCGGCGGCCGTCCATTTGCCATACTCGACTCCAAAGATTCGAGTTCTGTACCACGACTTCGAGAACCAATTGTGGGTTGGAATGGATGAAGGCTTAGTCTGCTTAAAGGATGGTGTGGTGCAAACGTTCAAGGGGTTCGAAGCGTTTGAAGGCCGCCGAATACGAGCGGTGTATCGGGAACGCAGCGGGACGTTGTGGGTGGGGACCGACGGCTTCGGTATCTGTCGATTGGTAGGCGGTGACGCCAAGTGGTATGAGGGTCTGACGATTACAGATAACCGAGTTCTAACCATCCAAGGGGACAGCAAGGAAGGGATTTGGGTAGGGACCAAGCGTGGATTGACCTACTTTAATAACGGTAATTTTTCGTTATTCACGGCTCGCAATGCACTTCCAGAGAGTGTGGTAAACCAGGTGTTTGAACGAGGTGACGGTTATATCTGGCTGAGTGGTCTCAAAGGGGTGCATCGACTTCACCGTGAGACTTTGTTGAGTATTGCGCTGGATAAAGAGGTTCCGATTCCTTGTGTGACATTGAATCGAGCCGACGGCATGGAAAGTTCTGAAACCAGTGGCGGACAACAACCTGCTGGAAGCTTTACCCGGGATGGCCGGATTTGGGTGCCGACTGGACGTGGAGCTACGGCGATTGACAGCGCGCGGGTCCAAGAGCGGGTCCAGCTTCCTAAGGTGGTGTTGGAAGAAGTGAAGGCGGGTGCCAAATTGTCCCGATTGTTTGTCGATGGTTATTATGATGGGCAGGTTCTGGGCGCGGTGGGTTCCCAGGGTAAGGTGGTAGATGTGCCTTCCAATCAGCGCGATTCATTACAGATCCAATACACGGCCAATACCTTTATTCAGCCTTCCAAAGTTCGATTTCGATATCGACTTTCCGAATTGCAGAAGGAATGGAGCGAGCCTATGGATCGCCGGGTCGCGGTATTCACCAGGCTCCGGCCTCGGCACTATACGTTTGAGGTTCAGGCGATGAATCTTCAGGGAGAGGTGAGCCCAGAGATCGCGACATTTTCTTTTCGGGTGTATCCCAAACTGAACGAGTCTTGGTGGTTTGGGGCTACGGTTTGTGCTTTGGGCACCGTTGGGGTGGCCAGCCTGTTGAGGGTTCGCTGGCAGCGTCAGCGGGAAAGTATTCGTGCGGAGGTCACCAGCCTGGAGCGCGAGAGGACTCGTATCGCTCGGGATCTCCATGATGACGTGGGAGCGAATATGACGGGGCTGGGACTTAAGGCTCAGTTAGCCGCCCTGGAATTCCCAGGTGAGGCTTCCGCAAAGTTGCAAGAATTGGCCCGGGATATACGGTCTCTAGTGGACCGTATGCGTGAAGTGATTTGGGCAGTGAATCCTGAGTGTGACACGTTGGAAAACTTGGTGAATTATCTGACACATTCGGTGGAAGGATTTCTGACAGCGGCTGGTTGCCGCTGCCGGTTAGATGTTCCTGCGGCCCTGCCTAGGCTGCCGGTCTGCGCCGAGGCTCGACACAACTTATTGTCGGTTACCAAGGAGGCGTTGAATAATGCCGTCCGACACGCCGAGGCTAGTGAAGTTTTTGTACGCATCGCAGTGGATCCCGCTCGACTCCAGTTGCAAATCAAGGACGATGGCTGTGGTTTTGATCCGGATGATACAGAGATAGTCCGTATTAACGGATCCGGTCATGGTATGGGAAACATGCGGAAACGTATCGAAGACTTACGTGGAGTATTCACTGTGCGGAGCTCTCCGGGTGAAGGCACGGAGATTGTCGCGGAACTACAGCTATCCGACCTTGCAAAGGTCAAAATAAAATCTAATGGACACAACGATACAGCCGCTTCGCAAAGAACGTCAAATCAACCGCAATCGAAGTATGATCGAAACAGCGCAACCACTCAGCACCGCTGACCAGCTCTCCGCGCCGCCGCCAACTCGAAGGGACACCCAGACTATTAAGGTGGCCATTGTCGAGGACAACGACAGCGTCCGTGCCGGCTTAGCCGCGATGATTCGAATGTCGTCGGATTTGGTCTTGGCCGGATTGTTTCCGGATGCCGAGGCTGCATTCCGCGATATCGAAGCATTCTCCCCCGACGTCGTTCTCATGGACATACATCTTCCCGGCCTGTCTGGGATCGATTGTGTCCGCGAGGTAAAGAAACTTCTGCCGCAGACCCAGATTATCATGGTGACGATCGAAGAGAATAGCCTTCGGGTATTCGATTCCCTTGAAGCCGGTGCCTCGGGGTATCTGGTGAAGAATACACCCCCCGAGCGCATCCTTGAGGCCATCCGGGATGTGCATCGCGGCGGGTCGCCGATGTCGAGCCATATCGCTCGGGCATTGGTGCAGCGATTCCACCAGAATCCAGCCACTCACACCGACGAAAACCTGACGCACCGGGAAGAGGAGATCCTGCGTTATGTTTCCCAGGGCTATCGTGCCAAGGAGATTGGCGAGTTACTCGGCATTAGTCCCTACACGGTCCAGACGCACATCCGCAACATTTACGAGAAGTTGCATGTCCGCTCTCGTGCGCAGGCGATTGCAAAGCTCACGCGCTACGGTGGACCCAACACCATGAAGTGAGTCGTGGCCTGAGCGACTTGACGCGACACGGAATCAGTCACCAGTTTGGATTAGCCCCCTGTGTCCTGGGGTTTTAATCGAGAATTGAGTTTACTGGAGTGTACGTCATCGGACGATTGGGTTCGGGCCTCTGGTTTGGTTTTTGGAACAAAGCTCCGGAATTTCAGTTTCCGGAGCTTTGTTCGTTCAGCCTGGAAACACGAGTTGCCCGTGATCGATCTAACGCCAGATCTTGGCGCCAAAGTCTTTTGTCGAAACTCACCGTATCACCGTGTCGATACGCCTCGATTATCCGCAAGTCTTAGACACTCAATCGGTTGCGTATCTCGAAGGCGCTCAACTCGCGTTTCCTAATTCAGGCGGAGTGCTCGAAACCTTGGAATCGTCGCCGGCGTTGGCGCGGATGCTTACGATTCAATCACGCCAATCTCTACGGGTTCGACCTTGACGCCTTCTGCCTCCAGCCAAGCGATAACCGCCTTCACTTCGGCGCGGTCACCTTCAAGTTCCAGGCAGAGAATTCCGATTTCGTCGCTAATACTCGCCTGTCGGATATTGAAGATCACATCGAATTTTTGGCTCAATTCCCAGACGATGGGGCGTGTGATTTGGCGGGATGGATAATTCAGCCAGAAGCGCCGCCTGTCCTTTGAGCCACTGGCGATTGGGCTCCGGCTCTTCGGTAGGGCTTTGGCGATCACTGGTTTGGACGAAGCACCTTTGGGTGCGCCTGACTTGTGAGAGGGAGGGGGCTTTGGCATGGCGTGATTCTGATCGAATATGGAGCGGTTCCAGAAGGGAATCACCCTCCAGCGATCGCTGGGATAATGCTGATCTCGTCACCGTCCTTGAGCGGAGTGTCTTGGTCTTGGAGAAACCGAATATCCTCCTCATTGACATAGACGTTGACAAAACGTCGGACCTGTCCGGCTTCATCTACCAATCGATCCTGGATCCCCGGGAAGAGTCGTTGCAGCTGAGAAATGGCGCCGGCAACGGAAGTTGCCGAGACTTCGACCAATTCCTGTTCGTTGGTTAATTTGCGGAGAGGCGTCGGAATTCGAACGTTGACGGGCATAGTTTGTGGGAGTGAGTGTTTACCAAGGAGTTCGGCTCAGCAAGGAGTGAAACGCGTCACCCTCCCGCGAATGCCGGAATAATGGCTACTTCATCGCCGCTTTTCAGTGGGGTTTGTTTGGAGGCCAAAAACCGGACATCCTCGTCATTGACGATGATGAGCACGGATCCTCTGATTTCTCCATTTTCATCGCATAACCGTTCTTGGATTCCATGAAACCGTTCCTGAAGTTGATTCAAGGCATCGGAGAGCGTGCCGGGTCGAACTAGCACGGCATCTTCGCCACTGCACAACTTCCGAAGTGTCGGAGGGATGGAAATGCGAACCATGGAAGGCAACGTGAAAGACGCTTCAGCGCCCCTGCTGGGAAACTAGCTCGGGCTTGTCCTGAGAGAGCAAAACTTCGAATTCGCGGAGGCTAGGGCGAATTTCTCGAGTTTCGCCCACGTGGCCTGACATGGCCTCAATGGTCTTAAGCCCGTTGCCGGTGATGCAGAGGACCGCGCTGGAGTCGCGGGGAATTTTACCCTGCGCGATGAGTTTCTTGGCGACACCGACCGTCACACCGCCTGCGGTTTCCGCAAAAATGCCTTCGGTTTCCGCCAGAAGCCGGATTCCATCACGGATTTCGTCATCGCTAACATCCTCGCCACTACCGCCGGTTTCTTTCATGACCCTCAGCGCATAAAAGCCGTCGGCAGGCGTTCCAATAGCCAAGGATTTGGCGATGGTATTTGGTTTAACGGGTTTGAAGAAATCGAGGCCCGATTTCTGGGCGGTGGTGATGGGGGAACATCCGGTGGCTTGGGCCCCGTGAATTTTCCAGGGAGTTTTCGGCACGATACCGAGTTTGGTGAATTCCTGATAGCTCTTGTGGATCTTGGTTAGCAAGGAGCCTGAGGCCATGCAGACCACTGTATGTTCTGGAACGTGCCACCCGAGTTGCTCCTGTATTTCGAAGCCCATGCTCTTCGAGCCCTCGGCGTAGTAGGGGCGCATATTGACGTTTACGAACGCCCAGCCGTATTTGCCGGCGATTTCGGCGCACAACCGGTTGACCTCGTCGTAGTGGCCTTTGATGCCCACGACATTGGCGCCGTAGACTAATGAATTGACGACCTTGCCTTGTTCTAGGTCATGGGGAATGAACACATAGGCATCGAGTCCGGCTGCTGCTGCATTGGCAGCGACCGAATTGGCGAGGTTGCCCGTGGAGGCACAAGCGACGGTCTTAAAACCCATTTCCACCGAACGACTCAAGGCGACACTGACCACGCGGTCTTTGAAGGAAAGCGTGGGATAGTTGACGGCATCGTTTTTGACGTAGAGTTCCCGGATTCCCAGTTCCCGTGCAAGCCGGTCGGCTTTAACCAAAGGTGTGAACCCGACTTGGCGTCCCACGGTGGGTTCGCCCGCGACGGGCAGCAATTCGCGGTAGCGCCACATAGTTTGTGGCCGGGTGCCGATCGTCTCGCGGGTGAGGGCGGTTTGAATTCGTTCGTAATCGTAGGCGACTTCGAGAGGGCCGAAATCAAATTCACACACATGGGTGGCAGCCAAGGGATACTCCCGACCGCACTCGCGGCACTTTAGCGCCTTCATGAAACCGTTTTTTTCCATAGCTCAATTCGTCAGGGCGACTCGAGATTGCCTTACGACTCCAGAGTAGGGACGGACGGACAAACCATAGGAAAGGAACTAAAAAGCCCTTTCCATGAAGCGAGAAAGGGCCAGCTTACGAGGCTCTTCTCATCTTCGCCGGATTCACGGAATCCAACCTGGTTTGGCACCCGTCGTGAAACTGCCAAGTTTCACCGGCTGCCGTGGCATCATCGGGCCAGTCCCTCTGCCACTCTG